>JAFXVR010000014.1 GCA_017534885.1 Clostridia bacterium
CTGAGCGGAGGGCAGATGACCCTGATCTTTCATGGCGGAATGGCCGGCTCATGGCTGGGATTCCTGCCTTGCGCGGAATACATTGCTTGAGTAGAGTCAGACCCCCTTACTTTTTCGTGACCGAAAAAGTAACAAAAAGGTTCTGGGGGACACGTTGCGACGTGTGTCCCCCAGGTCCGGGGCTGTCGCCCATTCTCCGCTGGAAACGCCCCACTGGGGCCTTTCCCGGGCGCTCCGAATCCCCCCGCACACGCTTTTGGCCTAAGGGGTATGCCGCTTGATTCCTCTGATGTCTCCTGACGACCGCGACTATGAGTCAGCTCCTCTGCTTTTACTCCCGCGGTATAGTGCTCCGTTGGACGCAAAGGCGCGTTTGCGCCGGATGGCGGCTTGACCTCTTATGCCCCTCAGGGCATATCACGTGCCACAGGCACATTTCACGCCGTCAGGCATTTCATTCCGTCTCCCCCATGCGGCAGAATGAAAAGCGCTTCGCGCATGAAATGGCTTCGCCATGACGACCTTCAACCTCCAACCTTCACCCTCGCCCCCCCATCATTCATTTTTCAGTCTTCAGTCTTCAGTATTCATTCTAAAACTCCTCACTCCTAACTTTTAACTCCTCACTCCAGCAACCAAGCTCTTCTCACAAGGATGGATTCGCAATGCTGAAGTATGTACTCAAGCGGGTGGGACTGGCGCTGCTGACGCTGCTGATCATCACCTTCCTGCTCTTTGTGCTGGTGCGGATTATGCCCGGCAATCCTTTCCCCTCCGAGCGCATGAGCGCGGAGCAGATCGCCAACAAGCGGGCGGAGATGGGCCTGGACGACCCGATCCTGACCCAGTTCGGGCGGTATCTCATGGGCGTGCTGCAGGGGGATTTCGGCAAGGGCACCTCCCTGTACAACGGCGCGCCCATCAAGACCGTGCTGTCCACGGCCATCAGCAACTCTTTCCGTATCGGCGGCATTGCGGTGGCGGCGGGCACCCTGCTGGGACTGCTGCTGGGCATCACGGCAGCGCTGAAGCGCGAGAGCTTTATCGACGGCTTCTGCACGGTGTTCTCCATCCTCGGCGTGTGCGTGCCATCCTATGTGTTCCTCATCTTCCTGCAGTACAATTTCGCCTTCAGAATCCCCTTCTTCCCCTACTTCTTTGATGTCAGCCGCTTCGCCTTCTCGGCGGTCATGCCGGCCCTGTCGCTGAGCCTTTTCACCATGTCCACCATTGCGCGCTTCACCCGCAATGAGATGGTGGAGGTCTTCGACTCGGACTATGTGCGCCTGGCGGAGAGCAAGGGGCTCTACGGGCGGAAGCTGGTGCTGCGCCACGTGCTGCGCAACGCCCTCATCCCCATTGTGACCGTGCTGGCCCCGCTGATTGTGGATCTGCTGACCGGCGCGCTGGTGGTGGAGAAGATTTACGGCATCAACGGCATCGGCAAGCTGATGGTGGACGCCATTGCGGGTGAGGGCATCGACTACAACTATGTACTGGCCCTTGGCATCCTGTATTCAGCGCTGTACATCGGCGTGATGCTGCTGGTGGATCTGCTCTACGGCGTGCTGGATCCCCGCATCCGGGTGTCCGCCAAGGCGGAGGAGGTGTAACATGGGCAAGAAGCAGGCAGCGGCCCCCGTCCTCAAACGCGAGGCCTATACCCCCGTTCCCGGCGATTTCGCCTTCCTGCCCCCGCGGGACATCAACACCGACCGCAACTTTGCCTCCCAGAGCTACTGGAAGGGCGTGGCGGTGCACTTCTTCAAAAACAGGCGGGCAGT
The DNA here is from genome assembly GCA_017534885.1 of Clostridia bacterium. GTDB lineage: Bacteria > Bacillota > Clostridia > Christensenellales > Aristaeellaceae > RUG11272. The sequence continues at coordinate 1,785 of JAFXVR010000014.1, forward strand.
GGTGGGGCTCATCATCGTCAGCCTCATCATCTTCTTCGCCGTCTTCGGGCCGATGATGAACTCCTTCGGCTACCGGGACATCGTGCAGTACCGCAACGAGAACAACAAGCGCGTGGTGGCCAGGGGCATCGCGCCCCAGATTCCCGCCCTGCACCGGCTGCTGACCGGGGAGGAGCCGGAGGGGAATTTCGCTGAATACACCTTCCTCTTCGGCACGGACGACCTGGGCCGCGACCTGTGGACGCGCACCTGGTACGGCGCCCGGGTCTCCCTGATCATCGCCTTTGTGACCATCATCATCGACATGATCATCGGCATGAGTTACGGCCTGATCTCCGGCTATTACGGGGGCACGACGGACAACATCATGCAGCGCTTTGTGGAGATCGCCAACAGCGTGCCGCGGCTGGTGATCGTGTCGGTGCTGGCCATCTTCATGCCCAAGGGCATGGGGCTGGTGATCGTAGCCCTGCTGCTCACTGAGTGGATCGGTATGAGCAAGATTGCCCGGGCCGAGATGCTGAAAATCAAGGAGCAGGAATACGTGCTGGCCAGCCGCACCCTCGGCGCGGGCTCGGGGCACATCATTTTCCGGGAGATCCTGCCCAACACCATCGGCCCCATCATCACCCAGGTCATGTTCTCCATCCCAACGGCCATCTTCACCGAGGCTTTCCTGTCCTTTGTGGGCGTGGGCATTGTGCTGCCCCAGTGCTCGGTGGGCACCCTGATTGAGGACGGCTTCAACAACATCACCACCCTTCCTTATCAGATCCTGCCGCCGATCATTGTGCTGGCGCTGCTGATGCTCGGGTTCAACTTCATCGGCGATGGGCTGAGGGAGGCCTTAGCGCCGAAGCTGGAGGATATGTGATGAGTGAAGAGATGAAAACCATCCTGGACATCAAGGATCTGGATATTTCCTTTAAGACCAGCGCGGGGACGGTGCACGCCATCCGCGGGGTCAACCTGAACCTGTGCAAGGGCGAGACCGTGGCCATTGTGGGGGAGAGCGGCTCGGGCAAGTCGGTGACGATGAAGGCCGCCATGGGCCTGCTGGACAGCAACGCGGTGATCAACAGCGGCGAGATCCTCTACACCTACACGGATGAAAGCGGGCAGGAGCAGACGGCTGATCTGCTGAAGATGCCGAAGAAGCAGCTCCGCCAGCAGATCAACGGCCAGCGCATCGCCATGGTCTTTCAGGACCCCATGACCAGCCTGGACCCCACCATGACCATCGGCAAGCAGATCATGGAGGGCATGTTCCTGCACAAGCACATGGGCAAGGAGGAGGCCCGGAAGCGCGCCCTGGAGCTGCTGGAGCTGGTGGGCATTCCGGACGCGGAGAAGCGCTTTCGCAACTATCCGCATCAGCTCTCCGGCGGCATGCGGCAGCGGGTGGTCATCGCCATCGCCCTCTCCGCCGACCCGGACATCCTCATCTGCGACGAGCCCACCACCGCCCTGGATGTGACCATTCAGGCGCGCATCCTCGACCTGATCATGGACATCCAGAAAAAGATGGGCCTCTCGGTCATCTACATCACCCATGACCTGGGCGTGGTGGCCAAGGTGGCGGACTATGTGGACGTGATGTACGCGGGCAAGATTGTGGAGGTGGGCAACGTCAACGAGATCTTCTTCGCCCCCTGCCACCCCTACACCTGGGGTCTGCTCTCGGCCATGCCCGACCTGGACACCGACGACGAGCGGCTCTTCTCCATCCCCGGCAGCCCGCCCAACCTCCTGCACGAGCCCAAGGGCGACGCCTTCGCAGCCCGCAATCAGTTTGCCCTGGTCATCGACGAAAAGGCGGAGCCGCCCATGTTCCAGGTCAGCCGCACCCACTGGGCCGCGACCTGGCTGCTGCATCCGGACGCGCCCAAGGTGCAGCCCCCGCCCGAGCTGGAAGCCATGCTCGCCCGGGCGAGAAAGGAGGCGGAGAAGTACCTATGACCGACAGAAGCACCCCCATCCTGCAGGTGGAGAACCTGCAGCAGCATTTCCCCATGGGCCACGGCTACACGGTGAAGGCCGTCAACGGCGTGTCCTTTGAAATTTACCCCGGCGAGACCTACGGCCTGGTGGGTGAGAGCGGCTCGGGCAAGACCACCATCGGCCGGAGCATCATCCGCCTGTACAACCCCACCGGCGGCCGCGTCCGCTTCCTGGGCCAGGACATCTCCGGCAAGATGAGCCGGGGCGCCCGGGCTGTGCTGCGCAAGAATATGCAGATGATCTTCCAGGATCCCATGGCCAGCCTGAATCCCCGCAAGAAGGTGGCGGACATCATCGGCGAAGGCCTCGATATTCAGAAGCGCTTTTCCTCCCGCTCCGAGCGCGAGGAAATGATCGCCGCCATGCTGAAGAAGGTGGGCCTCTCCCCGGAGCACGCGGCCCGCTACCCGCACCAGTTCTCCGGCGGCCAGCGCCAGCGGGTGGGCATTGCCCGGGCGCTGATCATGAACCCCCAGCTCATCATCGCCGACGAGTGCATTTCCGCCCTGGACGTGTCCATCCAGGCCCAGGTGGTCAACCTGATGAAGGACATCCAGCAGGAGACCGGCTGCGCCTATCTCTTCATCGCCCACGACCTGAGCATGGTCAAGTACATCTCCGACCGCATCGGTGTGCTGCACCTGGGCTACCTGGTGGAGAGCGGCACCAAGGAGGAGATCTTCTCCAACCCGATCCACCCCTACACCCGCTCTCTGCTCTCCGCCATCCCCCGGCCCAACCCCGAGATCGAGAAGCACCGCCGCTCCGTCCAGTACGACTACGCCTCCAGCGGCATCCGCTACGACCAGGGCACTCCCCAGCATGTGGGCGGCACGCATCGGGTGCTGGGGACGAGGGAGGAAGTGGAGAGGTGGAGAGAGAAGTGAGGAGTTTCAGTTAGACAGACCAGGCAGGAACCGCGCCCAGAACAGGAACTGCACATATGGATGAAGATACCGCCCTCCGGGTCAGACTTTTGATGAGCCTGGCCAGAGGGCGGCATTTTCGTATGATTCAATTGCTGAACGATGCTGAAGGCCTTCGTACCTGATTATTCATTTTTCAGTCTTCAGTCTTCAGTATTCATTCTTAAACTCCTCACTCCTCCCTCCTAACTCCTCACTCATCCGCATCCCCCACAAACACGCAGTTCCCATGCGCTTCGCAGTAGCTTTCCGCGGGACTGCCGGGCACGCCGTACACAAAGACCAGCTCGCACTCGTCAAAGACGTCTTCGCCGAGGACGCAATCGGCGGGGATGCGGATCTGGGTCAGGAAACGGCAGTGCCGGAAGGCGCGGTCGCCGATGGAGACGCAGTTCTGGGGGACGGCCAGCACGGTCATGGCGGCGTCCTCAAAGGCTTCCGCCTCGATGGCGGCCAGGCCGGCGGGGAGGGTGAAGTCCGGGGTGCCGAACACGGGGGCGAAGAGGGCGTGGATGAAGACGTCTTCCGCGGGCATGGACAGGCTCCAGCCCTCGCCGCTGCGCTTCAGGAGGCCGGCGGAGGAGAGATAGCCGGCGAAGACGCACTCCGCAGGCGTTCCCACGCCGTCGGCCAGACTGAGGCTCAGGCTGATGGTGTCGCCATCGGCCGCCAGGAACACGCCGCCGCAGCTGAGGCCGACGTTCCAGGCGGTGATGCCGCTGGTACTGTAGACCGTGCCCTCGCCAAAGTCCATGACTGTGTCCGCATCGCTGGTGACGGTAAAGGCCTGATGCCCCTGGGGGAAGCCGCAGGGCGTCACGTAATAGCTGTTGTACAGGCCGGTCCGGTCAGGCGTGTAAGAGTTATAGTAGAAGGAGTAGACGTTCGGGTTCCCGTCGGAAGAGGCGGCGGGGGCGGAGAGGCAGTTGCGGAAAATCAGGTAGCGGTTGGTCGTCCAGCCCACAAAGCAGCAGCCCTTGACGGAGGCGCTGATCTCGCCGTCGAACAGGCAGCCCGTGAAGGAGAGACCGCCCGAGCCGGTACCGATGCAGAAGCCGGAGACGAAGTCTTTGCCGGACAGGGACATGCTGACCCGGCAGTTCTCCACAGTGGTGCGGTCCCTGTTCTCGCCGATCAGGCCGGAGCAGCGGTCGGCGGTGCCCGTGATGGCACCGGCGGTGCGCAGGTTTTTGAAGGCGGCGCCGCTGACGTAGGCAAAGGGCGCGACGCGGTCATCGTCGCTCGTGTTGCTGCCGCTGAAGGTCAGCGTGTGCCCGAGGCCGTCAAAGGTGCCGCTGAAGGGGCGCGAGGACGTGCCAATCATTTGGGTGACGGTGATATCGCTCTTCAGGGCAAAGTGCCTGCCGGAGGTATCATAGCCCCGGGGGATGCAGTAGACCAGCGCGTTCCAGTCCGCCGCGTCGTCGATCTCATAGGGGGCCTCCCCGGTGCCGCTGCCAGACAGCGAAAGCGCGCAGTTGATGGTGACATTGCTGGCGGGCATCAGCAGCTGCCAGCCGTCGACCGCCGCGGTCAGGGTGCCGGCGCTGGCAGTATAGCCGATCTTCCCGTAGCCGGGCATGAAGGACTGGCTGAGGATCAGGCTGACGTTGAAGCCCTCGCCCGCGTAGAACGCATTGCCATAGCCGAGGCCGGCTGTATAGGCGGTGAGGCCGCTGACGCTGTATGTCTGCGCGCCCTCGCCGAAACCGACGGTCACGTACTCGCCGGGGACCACGGTGTATCCGCGGGACCCCTGGACCGCCCCGAGGGTCCTCAGATAGCAGCTGTTTTCAATGACAGCCGTATTGCTGTCGTTGCTGTTGTAATAGAAGGTGCCGCCGCCGTGATAGTTGTTCTCGGAAGCGGCGCTGGGGGCGAAGAGACAGTCGCGGATGGTCAGGCTGCCGGCTGAATAGCCCACAAAGCCGCCGCTCATCTGATTGACCGAGATGCTTCCGTCAAAAACGCAGCCGATCAGAGTGAGGCCGCCCGAGCCCTCCCCGATGCAGAAGCCTCCGACATAGCACCACCCGGTCAGGCTCATGCTGACCCGGCAGTTTTCCACGGTGGTGCGGTCTCCGTTCTCGCCGATCAGGCCGGCGCAGCCGGAAGCGTTTTTGACGATGCTGCCGGCGGTGCGGAGGTTTTTGATCACTGCCCCGCTGGTGTAGGCGAAGGGCGCATGGCGGATGTCGTCGTCATTGCTTTCGGCATTGAAGGTCAGCGTATACCCGCCGCCGTCAAAGCTGCCGCGGAAGGGATGTTCCTCCGTGCCCAGCATCCTGTTGATGCTGATGCTGCTGGTCAGGAGGAAATGCTTGCCCTCGGTCTCCATGCCCAGGGCTGCCTCCGAGGCGAGCACATCCCAGTGCATGCCGCTGGGGATCAGCCAGGGGCTGCCCGCGGTGCCGCTGCCGGACAGGTTCAGGATCAGACGGATGACCATGGGCTCAGCGCCCATCGTCAGCGCATATCTGCCGCTTTCCAGGGCGGTCATGGAGCCGCTGTTCAGGCTGAAGAGAATGCCCTCCGGCAGGGGAGAAGGCGTGATGGTCACATTGACGCTGTCGCCTTCGCCGGCGCAATACGCGCCGCCCCAGATCAAGCCGTCCTCGCAGGGCGTCAGCCCCCAGTAGCTGGCGCTGCCGGCGGTATCAAAGCTGAGCTGAATGTCCTCATTGGCCGCGCTGACGGTGAGCGCTTTCTTGCCCCAGACCACGCTGCTGCCGGTGTACCTCTTGTCGCTGCGGTAGTAGACATTTTTCGCGGCGGTGACGTTGGTGGCTGACGCGTCGGTTATGATGACAGGCTCACGGCTGTCGCTCCAATCCAGGAAATTGGTGAGGCTGCATTTGACGCGGTTGTTGTACAGGGAGTGGCAGACCAGGCTGCCGATGGAACTCGTGTCGATGCTGCCTGTGAAAATGCAGTTGGTGAGGCTGAAACTGGCCTCAGCTGTGTGGATAAAGGCGCTGACCGTCCTGTAATTGGATGTGATGCTGGCGTCGATCAGGCAGTCGGAGATGGCAGTCTCCTGGGTCTGCAGCCTGCCGATGAGAGCGGAACAATAATACCCTCCTGTAATGCTGCCGCTGACCTTCAGCCGGCTGATCCCGCCGCCGGACATATAGCGGAAGGGGGCGACATAATCAGACGAAAGGTCGGAGATATCCAGGGTCAGGGTATGCCCGTTCCCGTCGAGGTAACCCTGGAAGGGATAGTTCTGGATGCCGAGCATGGCGGAGACGGTGATGTCGCCGTCCAGCCGGTAATAGCCGGAGGTGAGCCCGTGGGCCGCGGTGAAGGCCGCGAGGGTGTTCCAGTCGTCCGCGTTCCGGATGATCCAGGGATTCGCCTGGGTACCGCCGCCGCTCAGGAAGCCGGAAGGCGGGGCGCTCTCGTAGCAGTTGCACACGGAACAGTAGATCCGGGCGTAATCCGGGCTGTAGGTGGTGAAATTGTGGGCCTCCTCCCGGAACACCGGGTCGAACCACACATCCCCGTCAACCTGATACCCGTTGGGATCGGGATCCCAGCCCGTGAAGTAGTAATGGACGGTGCTGATCGACTGCTTGTAGGTGGTCTCGCCGGTGTGCACCCAGCGGCTGCCGAACTCAGCCTCATACTCCGACTGGTACCCGAAGGTGCCGGAGCGATACCTCACCGTGTACTTCGGATAATGGACGTTCACCTTTTTGGTGGTGGTGCCGCAGCCGCTGACGTTCTTCAGCTGGGCGCTGATGGTGATCTGGAAGGTCCCGCCCTTGTAGGTATCGAGGCTGCAGGCCGCCTGGGTGATGGTCAGCTTGCCGCTGCTGTCAATACTTATGCCGTCCACGGCGTTGGACAGGCTGTAATTGACCGAATAGCTCCCGCCCCAGTAGACGGAATACTGGTCCAGCGCCGAGGCGGAGAACTGGTACTCGTTGCTGGCCTCGCCGACCTTCGGGATATAGATATCGCTGGGCCCGCTGACAGGGCCGGTCTTGGTGAGCTTGGGCATGACGCTGCTGGGCACGGTCTTGCTGTCGCTCCACTTGCCGCCCGCCGAGGTTTTTTCCGTCCAGGAGCACAGCTCGGTGAAATCCGTCTTGTTCGTGCTGATCCAGATGGTGAACTTGCATTTGGAGGTGTACGTCTGGTTTTTATTGGTCATGTAGCTGGTGGAGGTTTCGGAGGGGGCGGTGACCAGCCGGAGCTCGGTGGGGAAGCCGTACACAGCGCTGTTGGAGTCCACGCTGCTGGGGCGGCTGTTGCCCACGGTGCCTTCGCAGCCGCCGACGTACCAGAAGGTTTGGTCTTCATGATCCCATTCCTTCTCTACGACGTTCGCCTGCCATGCGGTGGTCCCGTTGGCGGTGGCAATCATGATATAGCCGAGGCTGTTGTGGCAGCTGTCATACCAGCCGTCCGAAGACAGGTCGGTGACGGACACCATCAGGTAATAGCAGTTGCCGGCCGCCCGGGCCGGCGCGCTCCACCCCAGGCAGAGCGCCAGCGCCAGGGCGAAGGACAGCAGCGTCCCCAGGGCTTTGCAGAGGCTGAAAACAGGCTTCTTCATGGTGATACCCCTCTCTCGCTGCGCGAAGCCGCCTTTTGGGATGATGTACTCAAACAGATTGTGTTGAACGTGCTGGTGGTTACAGGAGTATTATAGTGGATTATGGGGGGATTGGCAAGGGGAGGTTTTGGTGGAGGGAGGAGTTAGGAGGGAGGAGTGAGGAGTTGTGGGGGGGGATGAAAAATGATCCGCAGGGGGGGAAACTGCGGATCGGGGGGGGGAGTTGTAGATGATGGTGACGTCAGGGGGGAGGGCGTCGTAGCTTATGTTTATGGCTGACCATTGGGCTGAGGTGCCGGTGTAGTAAACGTTTTTTAATCTATTGATTCGGATGTCAAAAGGGCGCTTTCCTGAACCAAGCCACGACTGGTTGTGGAAGACAGCGGAAATCACCACAACCAGTCGTGGCTCCAAGGTTGAAAGCGCCATTTTGTCACCCTCAACATTTATTGCAATCCTGAAAAGAATAAGCACCGATGCTTAAGATGCCAGATGGCAGAATAACGCTTTCAAGGCTAAGACAAGCGGAGAAAGAAAGTATAATCACTTAGCCATGATTCGGATGTCAAAAGGCCGCTTTCATGAACTGAGCCACGACTGGTTGTGGAAGACAGCGGAAATCACCACAACCAGTCGTGGCTCCAAGGTTGAAAGCGCCCTTTTGTCACCCTTACCAGCCATATATCCTCAAATCAGTCCGGTCTGCTGTCTGCGGAAATGTTCTGCGAGAACTGCTGCCCGATGGATGTCAGCAGCTCCTTCTTCAGCAGGCGGTTCAACCATCTCTCCGGGATCTGGCTTTGGCCGTACATGGCGCCCGCGATGGAACCAGTGATGGCCCCGTCAGTATCGGTGTCATAGCCAAAGTTCACCGCCATGCTGACCGCGTCCTCATAATTCGCTGTGTGCAGGATGCTGTACAGCGCAATGGTCAGGCTGTCCACGACATAGCCGCTCTCGGGGATGCTGTCCGGATCAAAGGAGGAACGGTTCAGCTGGAACAGATCCGCGTGGGCCTCCACCGTCTCTTCTGAGAAGGTGCGCCGGAAGAAGGCGGTGTTCCCTGGCAGGGCGTTCCGGTAAGCTTTTTCAGGATTCCGCGTCCGGAGGCATTCGTCCAGGAACAGGGTATAGATGAAGCAGCTCATCGCGTTGATCTCGTGGCCGTGGGTCAGTCCTGCCGCGTTCCGGATGACGGACAGGGCTTCGTCCTGAGGGAGGTTCTTCCTGATGCAGTACATCGCAAAGGGGAAGATGCGCATCAGGGCGCCGTTTCCGTTGTCCATCAAGTCTTTTCCGCCGCATGCGAGGGCGGGCGTCCCCCTTCTGTACCGGGCCATCGCGTGGCTGATGTTGTTGCCAAGGCCAAAGGGGAATGAAAGAGAGGAGTACATCCCCTCATCCCACCAGGCCAGGAATTGCTTCATCACATCGTCATGATCGATGACGCCCCCGTGCTGAATCACGGAGGCCATGGCCGCGATCGTCATGGAGGTGTCATCGCTCCAGGCGCCGGCGGGGATCAGATTGCCCCAGCGGGAAGAAAACGTCAGCGGGGTGTCCTTTCCGACCATGTCCTTCAGACCGAGCTCCCGCACCGCCGATCTCTCCATGAACTCCACGGGCACGCCAAAGGCGTCCCCCGCCGCCTGGCCGAGAAGCCCGTCCACTACGGGATCAGCAACAAAATAGCCTGGATTCAGCGCCGAAAAGGAGCAGCTGAGCTTCTCCAGATCAGGAATGATATACGGATCATGCGCAAAAAGCGAGCCGAGCAGGAAGCCTTCCGCGGTGATTTTCCCGTGAATGTCCGCAAAGAAAACCCTCAGCAAGTCCTGCTCAGAACCGGTATCGTTGGTCATCACGTATGTCTGATTTCGTTTGTTGCGGAACAGCACTCTCGTATTCCGGTGAAGGCAGGCCTTCGTGTCATTTGACTGAGTCATCCTGATTCCTTTCTGCCCGCATGGCGCGCACGGGCGATGGACGAAGCCGCTGAACGTGTCTGTTCAGCATCCTGTTGGGTTGGTGAATGTTCATCTGCCATTGTCCTCTTTTCAACCCCATTATAGCGGATTTCCCCAGCCTTGGCAAGAGGCGATCGGATCGGGGAAGGTCAACCGCATCAACCGTTCCAGCCGCTTCAGCCGCATTCCTCCACATCATAAGCCGCTCCCTTCCTGAGAGCGGCCTGCTGTTCATTCTTCAGTATTCATTTTTCATTCCTGAATCATTCCCTGACCTCGATCCGGCCCTGGGGCTGGGCATAGGCTTCGCCCACGGTGCCGCCGAGGGCTTCGCTGATGTAGCGCCAGACCACCTCGCGCACCACGGCAGTGGTGATGGTGCTGTTCTCCCGGGCCTGGGCGGCGGCCTGGAAGGCGTAGGAGGAGTCCATGCCGTTGAAGTTGGCATTGCTGGTGATCACGGCGTAGATGGCCTCGGGATCGAAGGGCTGGCCGTTGACCTCGGTGATTTCCACCCGGGCGACGGCGGCGGCGCGGAACCAGTGGTCGCCGTAGGCCTCGCCGGGCTGGAAGGGCACGGCGGCGTCGACGGTGTACTTCAGCCCGGACACCTGCATGAAGGCCGCGCAGGCGGAGGCGGTTTCCTCCGTGTAGGGCAGGCCCTGGGCGGCGGCCTCGAGGGCCTCCAGCAGCTCGGCGCCGCTCATGTAGACCACGGCCACCTTGTTGGGGTAGGGGAGGATGTCCGCCAGCGCGTCCTCGCCGAAGACGCCCTCGGGCAGGTCGGCGCGGAGGTTGCCACCGTTCCACAGGGCGACGATGTGGTCTTCGTCCGCGTCGATCGCGGTGATGCCGGCGGCCACGTCGTCCTCTTCAAAGGCTTCGTTGATGGCTCCGGACACGGCGAACCACCGGAGCGCGTCGGCCCAGAAGTCGCCCAAGGCGGTCTCAGCCTTGCGGGCGGCGTGGTCCGCGCCGGGCAGGGTGGCCAGGCTCAGGGCCTGGCGGTCGGGATCGATTGTGATCTCATTGCCGTGGGCGTCGGTGCGAGTCTCGGCGCAGGCGGCTGTCAGCAGCAGGGCGGCGAGCAGCAGGGCGATCAGGGTAGGGAAAATGCGCATGATGCCTCCTTCCGGCCTCTCAGGGCCGCGGAAAAATGATGAGCGCCCTTGTGGGCGGCTGTCGGCATCTTCGCGATACCTGTTGACGCTGCCATGGGATATGCGCCTTGGGCGCGCGGGGGCTTTGCGCTCCCTTTTTTGCGTGGGATGGGGATGAACCTGTCAGTCCAGCGCGCCGCGGATGGCGGCGAGCAGGTCGGCGTACTCCTCAAAGGCGGGGAGCTCCGGGTGATCGCGCTTGATCTGCTCTGTGCTGCGGAAGAGGAAGCCCGCCTTGCTGGCCTGAATCATGGCCAGGTCGTTGTAGCTGTCGCCGGCGGCGATGGTCTCAAAGCCGATGGACTGCAGGGCTTTGACCGTGGCCAGCTTGGACTTGTCGCAGCGCATGCGGTAGCCCGTCACCGCGCCGTCTTCCGCCACCTCGAGGGTGTTGCAGAAGATGGTGGGCCAGCCCAGCTTTTCCATCAGCGGGGCGGCAAACTGGGTGAAGGTATCGCTGAGGATGAGCACCTGGGTCTCCCGGCGCAGGGCGTCTAAGAAGTCCTTCGCCCCGGGCATGGGATCCACCGTGGCGATGGTGCGGCGGATCTCGTTGAGACCCAGGCCGTGCTCCTTCAGGATGCCCAGCCGCCACTTCATCAGCTTGTTGTAATCGGGCTCATCGCGGGTGGTGCGCCGCAGCTCGGGGATGCCGCTGGCCTCAGAGAAAGCAATCCAGATTTCCGGCACGAGTACGCCTTCCAGGTCGAGACAGACGATGTTCATAAGGGGCCTCCTTGGAGTGAGGAGTTAGGAGTGAGGAGTGAGGAGTTTTAGTTGCTGGGGGCTGAGGTTGGAGGTTGAAGGCAGGAGACGGGAGGTTTTTCAAAGTGGCCGTTTGAGGGAACGGCGGGAGCGGATGAGCGCTGCTGCCATTGGTCTGATTATAGAACAGAAAACGGCGGTTTGTCAATGAAAAGGATTCAACATGGATTTCACAGGATGAATGCAAATAATCCGCAGATAACTGCCCTTTTGGCTGGAACTGCCTTTGACTTTCCTTCCGTGATGTGCTATGATGAGAAAAAAACGGAGGCAATACACATGGACAGCGAATACAGGGATTACCCCATCATCTCAGAGGCGGAGGCTACCCGGCGGCTGGAAAGCAATTATGGCAAAGCGTAGGAGACGCTCAGGAGCGAGGATGCGGTGGAAACGCTGCTGAGGCGGGTGGAGGATGAGCTGAAGCGGGTGAATGTGGCCGGGGTGAAGCAGATCGCGGAAGCCCTGTCCTACGTGCCGGTTTTCATCTCCCTCGTCCGCGCTTACATCAAAGGCACTTACCGCGACCTGCCCATCGGCACGATCATCGCCGCTGTCAGCGCCCTGATTTATTTCATCACGCCCATCGACCTGATCCCGGACTTCATCCCCGTTGCCGGCAAGCTGGATGATGCCGGGGTCATCCTGGCCTGCCTCAACTTTATCCGCAGTGATCTCGACCGCTATATTGAGTGGCGAGACAGGAATCTCGCCGGAGGATGAAGCAGCACGGCATATGAAAAGGCGCCGCCCGCTCCTTTTTTGCTTAAGCATCCAGGCTGACAGCTAACGGCTAACGGCTAAAAGCCTTCCTCAAAAGCGGCAGCGCCACGCCGCCCGCCGCGTTCCCGAGGGTCATCAGCAGCAGGTAGGCGGCGGCCTTCAGGCTCCAGGCGCGGCCGACGGTGAAGTAGAACATGTTGGCCACGCAGTGCTCGAAGCCGCAGAGGATGAAGACCATCACGCCGAAGAGGATGGCCAGGTATTTGCCCACCTCGTGGGGGATGGTTTTGTACCCCTCCACGGCGATGTAAATCAGCAGGTCGCAGCAGAACGCCAGCACAAAGGCGCTCAGGGGCGACTGGCTCAGCTTCTTTTCGCAGACGGCCGCGGCGCGGGCGGTGAGCTGGGGCTCCAGGCGCGTCAGGAGCAGGAGCAGGCCGAAGCCCACCGCCCCGGCCAGGTTGCCCAGCCAGATGAAGGGCAGGCTCTTCGCGAAGGCCGGCGGGTTGTCGAACACGTAGCAGACCTTGCCAGTGAACAGGCTGAACCCGAACACGCACACGCTGAACAGCCCCACCGAAAAGAGCAGCGCGCCGACCACCTGATTCTCCACCATCAGGAAAACGCTGCCGCCGATGGCGATGCTCAGCCCGGCCAGAAGGCCGCCCAGCAGGGGCTGGCGGATGCTTTTCATGGATGATCTTCCTTTCCTTGCGCGTCCTGCGCGGTCAGTCCCTGACGGCCACCGCCGTGAACTCCCCGGGCAGCTTTTCGTCCGCCCAGGAGGGATGCTCGTCGAAGCGCCGCAGGGTGAAGCCATTGCGGAGGATCGCGTTGAGGATCTCGCTGAGGGTGTACTTGCGGTAGCTGCATTTGGGGAAAGCGCGGCGGGTCTCCTCGTCGTAAAAGCGCGCGTGGGCCATCTCCCCCTCAAAGACCTCCGTGGAGAAATAGCTCATGGCGGGGGTCTCGAGCTTCAGCGCGTCCATGATTTTCGTGAAGGGGTGGAAGTCGCTGCAGATCAGCCTGCCGCCCGGCCTCAGGAGGGCGTGCATCACCCGCATGAAGGCGTCAACGTCGTGGAAATAGTGGAGGATTCCGCCCTCCATGAAGGCCACGTCGAAGGACCCGCCCCATCTGTCCAGGTCGATGTCCAGGATATCGCAGACCTCATAGCCGAGGCTCACTCCGGCTGCCCGGGCGGTCTCGGAAGCATAGCGGCGGTTGTCCTCGGAGATGTCGAAGACGGTGACCTCCGCGCCCAGCAGGGCCAGCGGAACGGCCTTTTTGCCGCAGGAGCCGCAGATGTTGGCCACGCGGACGCCCTCGAAGCGGTCGAAGTACGCGGCATGACGCCGGAGCATGGCCACAGGGTCGGCTTTATCCTTCGCCGCGCGCTCCTCCGGCGTGCCGGACGTCCTCACCCAGAAGGCGTAGGCGTCGTACTCCCAGGCCTTTTTGTGCTGCTCGCTGTACTCATTCATCGCCTGATTCCTCCAGATCCAGCCGCATCAGCACATTCTCCTGCCACTGCCCCTGGCGGGTGCGGAAGCCCCGGGGATTCCGGCCGTACTCCACAAAGCCCGCGCGCCGGTACAGAGCCAGCGCCCGCGCGTTGTCCGCGACCACCTCCAGCTCCAGCTGAAGATAGCCCGCCGCCCGCGCACACTCGATGCAGGCCTCCGTCAGCGCCCGGCCGATGCCCAGCCCCCACCAGGCCTTCGCTATGCTGATGCCGAAGGAAGCCCGGTGCCGGGTCTTCTCCGCGGCCCGAAGGCTGTCGACACCCGCCGTGCCCGCGATCTCTCCGTCCACCTCAGCCACCAGCTCGATCTCCCGCGGGCTCTCGGCCTTCGTCCGCAGGTAGTCCTGCTCCTGCTCCAAGGTGAAGTGGATCTCATCCGGGTAAGTGGTCAGGAAGTCCGTCTCCCCGTGGGTGAGGACGAAATTGCGCAGCACCCCCGGCGCGTCCTCAGCGCGTCCGCTGCGGATGACGCAGGAATGGCCGTTGGGGAGGGGGAGGGTTTTGTGGTAGTTCATAGTGTACCTCGAAGCTTTTAGCTAACAGCTAAAAGCTCCTTCCTCAATCGCCGTGATCATATCCACCCTCCGCTGATGCCTTCCGCCCTCGAACTCGGCGGTCAGCCAGTGGCGGGCGATCATCTTGGCCAGATCCACGCCCACGACCCTCGCGCCCATGGTCAGGATGTTGGAGTTGTTGTGGCGCTTGCTCAGCTCGGCAGAGTACACATCCGAGCAGGTGCAGACGCGGGTGCCCTTCACCTTGCTGGCGGCGATGCCGATGCCGATGCCCGTGCCGCAGATCAGGATGCCCCGGTCGCACTCGCCGTCGGCCACAGCTTTGGCGGCGCGGTAGCCGTAGAGAGGGTAGTCGCAGGAGACCGGCTCAAAGGTGCCGAAGTCTTTCCATTCCAGACCCATTTCGTCCAGCATTCCCGCGATTTCCCGTTTCAGATCAAGCCCCGTGTGGTCACAGGCCAGCGCAATCATATCCACCGCTCCTCCCGGGCTCTGCCCGTTTTTTTGTATCATAGCGCAGCGGGATGGAAAAAGCAAGGGGGAGAGCCCGCCCTGAAGGGGAATCGCTTACAAACCTATGATTCGGATGTCAAAAGGCCGCTTTCATGAACTGAGCCACGACTGGTTGTGGAAGACAGCGGAAATCACCACAACCAGTCGTGGCTCCAAGGTTGAAAGCGCCCTTTTGTCACCCTTACCAAC
>JAFXVR010000064.1 GCA_017534885.1 Clostridia bacterium
ATTCCGGTGGCAATGACGGAGAGGTTCCACCTGTTCCCATTCCGAACACAGAAGTTAAGCTCTCCAGTGCCGAAAGTACTTGGCTGGACACGGCCCGGGAGGATAGGTCGCTGCCGGATCCCATTTAGCCCCTGCGCCTGATGGTGCGGGGGCTTTTTTTGTTTTTCTTGCCATGTTCGGAAGAATAGGGTATAATGCCATCAGTACGCGGCGGACATGCGCCGCCCGGATGAGGAGGACACATGCTGCAGGTTGCCATTGTCGGAACCGGAAACATTTCCCATGCCCATATTCACGCATACCTGCAATTCCCGGAGCGGGTGCGCATCGCGGCGCTGGTGGACATTGTGCCGGGCAAGGCGGAGAAGGTGCGGGCGCAGTATGGGCTGGACTGCGAGTGCTATGAGGATCACCGGGAGATGCTGAAGCAGGGCGGGATTGACCTGGTGGACTGCTGCTGTCCGCCCTATGTGCACGCGGAGGTGACCATCAGCGCGCTGAGGGCCGGGAAGCACGCCATCTGCGAGAAGCCCATGGCGGCCTCCCTGGAGGAATGCGACGCCATGCTCCGCGCCCGGGACGAGAGCGGGAGGAAGCTGACCATCATCGCGCAGAATCGCTTCCGCAAGCCGATCCGAGACCTGAAGGCGCTGCTGGACAGCGGCCTGGCCGGGCCGGTGCGCAGCGCGCAGGTGGATTCCTTCTGGTGGCGCGGGCATTGCTACTACGACCTGTGGTGGCGCGGCACCTGGGAAAAGGAGGGCGGCGGCTGCACCCTCAACCACGCGGTGCACCACATCGACATGCTCGCCTGGATGATGGGCCTGCCCCAGCGGGTGACCAGCGTGCTGGCCAACACTGCCCACGACAACGCCGAGGTGGAAGACCTCTCGATGTCCGTGCTGGAGTATCCCGGCGCGCTGGGGCTGATCACCGCCTCGGTGGTGCACCACGGGGAGGAGCAGGCGCTGACCTTCCAGTGCGAGAAGGCAAAGGTGGCCGCGCCCTTCTCGGTATACGCCTCGGTGTCGAAGGACAACGGCTTCCCGGAGCGGAACGAGGCGCTGGAGGCTGAGCTGAAGGCTTATGCGGACGGGCTTCCGCCCCTTCCCTTTGAAGGGCACGACGGGCAGATCGAGAACATGCTGACGGCCATCGAGACCGGGGCGGAGCCTGCCATCAGCGGGGAGGACGGCCGGCGGACGCTGGAGCTCATCACGGCCATCTACAAGGCGGGCGCGACACGGCAGGCGGTGACCCTGCCCCTGAGGGCGGACGATCCCTTTTACACGGTGGCGGGCATTCAGGCGCACGCGCCGCACTTCTACGAGAAGAAGGTCTCGCGGATGGAGCTGGGCGGCAGCGACATCACCCTGGGCAGTTTCGACCGGAAATGACATACTCAGCCTCAGGCGGAATGGTCTCCGCCGGGGCGGCGCCTTCAGCCGGATCAGCGGCGGACGACAAGGAGGTCAAATATGGCGGACAGGAGAGACGGAATGAACTATGCGCCCCAGGGCAAGCCCCGGCCGGTGGTGAAGCCGGGCGAGTTCGTGTTCTCGGCGGTGCGGCTGGATCACGGACACATTTACGGGATGTGCAACGGGCTGACCGAGGCGGGCGGCACGCTGAAATATGTGTACGACCGGGATCCCGCCAAGGTGGCGGCCTTCCTGAAGGCCTTCCCCCAGGCGAAGGCGGCGCGCAGCGAGGAGGAGGCGCTGGAGGACCGGGAGACCCACATGATCGCCGGGGCCGCGGTGACCAGCCAGCGATGCGAGCTGGGCCTGAAGGCGCTGGCGGCGGGCAAGGATTACTTCACCGACAAGGCGCCCTTCACCACCCTGGAGCAGCTGGAGAGCGCCCGGGTGATGACCCGGGTCACGGGGCGGCGCTACATGGTCTATTACAGCGAGCGCCTGCACGTGGAAGGCGCGGTGCTGGCGGGCTATCTGGTGGAGCAGGGGCTGATCGGGCAGGTGGTGAGCGTCACGGGCTTCGGGCCGCACCGGCTCAACGCGCCCTCCCGGCCGGACTGGTTCTTTGTGAAGAAGGATTACGGCGGCATCCTCTGCGACATCGGCAGCCACCAGATCGAGCAGTACCTCTTCTTCGCGGGGGAGGAGGACGCCCGGGTGGTGTCCAGCCGCATCGCCCATTATGACGGGGAGAAATACCCTGAGCTGGACGACTTCGGCGACTGCACGATCACCGGGGCGAAGGGGACGACCAACTACTTCCGGGTGGACTGGTTCACCCCTGACGGCCTGCGCACCTGGGGCGACGGCCGCACCTTCATCATCGGCACCAGGGGTTTCATCGAGATCCGCAAATACCTCGATCTGGGCCGGGAGAACGGCGGCGGCAACCAGGTGCTGCTGGCCAACGGCGAGGGGGAGAAGGTCATCGACGCCACGGGCGTGACGGGCTATCCCTTCTTCGGCCAGCTGATTCTGGACAGCCTGAACCGCACCGAGAACGCCATGACCCAGGCCCATGCCTTCAAGGCGGCGGAACTCTGCCTCCAGGCCCAGGCCCAGGCCATTGACCTGACGCCGAGCGTGCCGGGCCGCCGGTGAGCCGCGAATGGAATGGGATGAATTAGACTCGTCTAACCCAGATTCTTCCAATGAATGTATTGACAATGACCTGTTTCATCAATTATAATGGACTCTGACAATTTTACAACAAACTCAGCGAACGACCGTTCAATGAGAAGGAGGAAGATGTCACCCATGAGTGAGATGGACCAGAAGTACGCGGAGCTCAGGCAGATCATCGAGGCGCACAAGGACTGGCCCGGCGCGCTGATGCCTGTGCTGCAGGCGGCGCAGGAGCTCTTCGGCTGCGTGCCGGAGGACGTGCAAAAGATCATTGCCGAAGGCCTGGGGGTCACCCTGAGCGAGGTCTACGGCGTCGCGACCTTCTACGCGCAGTTCTCCCTTCGTCCGAAGGGAAAGTACATCATCAGCGTGTGCCTGGGCACGGCCTGCTACGTCAAGGGCAGCCAGAGCGTGCTGGACAAGCTGAGCGAGGAACTCAAGTGCTCTGTGGGCTCCACCACCGACGACGGGCTGTTCACCCTGCAGGCCACCCGCTGCCTTGGCGCCTGCGGTCTGGCCCCTGTCATGACCATCAACCAGGACGTGTACGGCCGCATGACCCCCGACCAGGTGCCCGGCATTCTGGCGAAGTACCGCGAGTAAGCGGCTGGAGACAGCATGAAGGAAATTGCGCTGCACCTGCTGGACATCGTCCAGAACAGCGTGACCGCCGGAGCCGCCCATGTGGACATCCGCTTTGACCTGTCCGCTGACGGCGTGCTGGCCATGAGCGTGCGCGACGACGGCCGGGGCATGAGCCCGGAGCTGCTGGAGCGCGTGCGCAGCCCCTTCACCACCACCCGCTCCACCCGCAAGGTGGGGCTGGGCATCCCCCTGCTGCAGCAGAACGCGATGCTGACGGGCGGGGATGTGGACATCGAGAGCCAGGTGGGCAAGGGTACGGTGATCACGGCCCGCTTTGTCACCTCTTCCATCGACTGCCTGCCCCTGGGCGACCTGGCTTCCACCATGGCCACCATCATCATGGGCAGTCCGGACGCGCCGGAGTTCAGCCTGACCTGCCGCGGACCGGCGGGGGAGATGGACTTCTCCACGGAGGCCATCCGCGGGGCGCTGGAGGGGGTTTCTCTGGCGGAGCCTGAGGTGGTGCAGTGGATTCAGGAATCCATCCGGGAAGAAGTCGAACCGATATTTGGAGGGATTATACGATGAAATCTTTGGCCGAACTCGAAGCGATCCGCAAGGCGACAGCCAGCAGGATCAACCTGCGCCACGAGGACGCCGCCGACACCAC
This sequence comes from Clostridia bacterium, assembly GCA_017534885.1. Taxonomy (GTDB): domain Bacteria; phylum Bacillota; class Clostridia; order Christensenellales; family Aristaeellaceae; genus RUG11272. Next base: position 3,859 of record JAFXVR010000064.1, read on the forward strand.
CCGCGTGGTCATCGGCATGGCGACCTGCGGCATCGCGGCCGGCGCGCGTCCGGTGATGCTCTCCTTCGTGGACGAGATCAACAAGCGCCAGCTCAATCATGTGACCGTGTCCCAGACGGGCTGCATCGGCATGTGCCGCCTGGAGCCCATGGTGGACGTGATCGTGCCCGGCAAGGAAAAGGTGACCTATGTGCACGTGAAGCCTGAGATGGTCAGCCGCATTGTGGCCGAGCATATCGTCAACGGCCGCCCCGTGGCTGAGTACACCATCGGCGCCGCAGAGAACTGATCGGAGGGAAACGCGAGATGGATATTTACCGCGCTCATGTACTGGTCTGCGGCGGCACGGGCTGTTCCTCGTCCGGCTCCGCGACCCTGATCGACCGCTTCAATGAAAAGCTGGCCGAGCACGGCCTCGAGAAAGAGGTCAAAGTGGTGCGCACCGGCTGCTTCGGCCTGTGCGAAGCCGGCCCCGTGGTCATCGTGTACCCGGACGGCACCTTCTACAGCCGGGTCAAGCCCGAGAACGTGGATGAGATCGTGACCGAGCACCTGCTCAAGGGCCGCAAGGTGGAGCACCTGGTGTACGTGGATCACGCCACCCGTGAGCAGGACGCCGAGAAGACCCTGGACAGCATCACCTTCTACAAGCAGCAGCACCGCGTTGCCCTGCGCAACTGCGGCGTGATCGACCCGGAGAACATCGACGAGTACCTGGCCATGGACGGCTATCGGGCGCTGGAGAAGGCCCTGACCACCATGACCCGGGAAGAGGTCATCGATGAGATTCTGAAGTCCGGTCTGCGCGGCCGCGGCGGCGGCGGTTTCCCCACCGGCCTGAAGTGGAAGTTCACCTACCAGAGCCAGGCTGACCAGAAGTACGTGGCCTGCAACGCGGACGAGGGCGACCCCGGCGCGTTCATGGACCGCTCCATTCTGGAGGGCGATCCCCACGCCATCATCGAGGCCATGGCCATCGCCGGCTATGCCATCGGCGCCTCCCAGGGCTATATCTATGTCCGCGCCGAGTACCCCATCGCCGTCAAGCGCCTGTCCATCGCCATCGACCAGGCCCGCGAATACGGCCTGCTGGGCAAGAACATCTTCGAGACCGGCTTTGACTTCGACCTGAACATCCGCCTGGGCGCCGGCGCCTTCGTCTGCGGCGAGGAAACCGCCCTGATGCACTCCATCGAAGGCAAGCGCGGCGAGCCCACCCCCCGTCCTCCCTTCCCGGCGGTGAAGGGCCTCTTCGCCAAGCCCACCATGCTCAACAACGTGGAGACCTACGCCAACGTCGCCCAGATTATCCTGAACGGCGCGGACTGGTTCGCCTCCATGGGCACCGAGAAGAGCAAGGGCACCAAGGTCTTCGCCCTGGGCGGCAAGATCAACAACACCGGCCTGGTGGAAATCCCCATGGGCACCCCCCTGCGCAGCATCATTTATGATATCGGCGGCGGCTGCCCCAACGGCAAGAAGTTCAAGGCCGTGCAGACCGGCGGCCCCTCCGGCGGCTGCCTGCCCGAGAGCCTCCTGGACACCCCCGTCGACTATGACAACCTGATCGCTGCGGGCTCCATGATGGGCTCCGGCGGCATGATCGTCATGGACGAGGACAACTGCATGGTGGACATCGCCCGCTTCTACCTGGACTTCATCGTGGACGAGAGCTGCGGCAAGTGCGCTCCCTGCCGGATCGGCACCAAGCGCATGCTGGAGATCCTCAACCGCATTGTGGAAGGCAAGGGCGAGGAAGGCGACATCGAGAAGCTGGAAGAGCTGGCTGAGACCATCAAGGCCACCGCGCTCTGCGGCCTGGGCAACACCGCCCCCAACCCCGTGCTGTCCACCCTGCGCTTCTTCCGCGACGAGTATGAGGCGCACATCAAGGAGCACCGCTGCCCGGCGCACCACTGCAAGGCTCTGCTGCAGTATGTCATCGACCCGGCCAAGTGCCGCGGCTGCACGGCCTGCGCGCGCGTCTGCCCGGCGGAAGCCATCACCGGCACGGTCAAGAATCCCCATGTCATCGATCCCAAGAAGTGCCTGAAGTGCGGCTCCTGCATGGAGAAGTGCCGCTTCGGCGCCATCAGCAGGCAGTAATAGGAGGACGTGCAAGATGGAAAACATGATCACGCTGACCATTGACGGCGTTTCCGTCGAGGTGCCGGCGGGCACTACCGTCCTGGAGGCTGCCCGCAAGGCCGGCATTCATATCCCGACCCTGTGTTATCTCAAGGACATCAACGAGATCGGCGCCTGCCGCATGTGCGTGGTGGACACCGGGGCCCGCGCCCTGCAGGCCTCCTGCGTGCTGCCCGCCACCAACGGCATGGTGGTCAAGACCAATACCCCCAAGATCCGCCAGTACCGCAAGACCCTGCTGGAGCTGGTGCTCTCCGCCCACGACAAGAAGTGCCTGAGCTGCGTGCGCTCCACCAACTGCGAGCTGCAGCGCCTCTGTCGCGAGCTGGGCGTGGAGGACGGCGACGCCTTCAAGGGTGTGCAGAACGAGTACGCCATTGACGACGTGTCTCCCTCCATCGTGCGGGACAACAACAAGTGCATCCTGTGCCGCCGCTGCGTGGCTGTGTGCTCCAAGGTGCAGGGCATCGGCGTTATCGGCCCGGTGATGCGCGGCTTCAAGACCGCCATCGAGTCCCCCTGGGGCCTGAAGCTCAACGACATGGCCTGCATCAACTGCGGCCAGTGCATCACCGCCTGCCCCGTGGGCGCCCTGCATGAGAAGGACGACACCGCCAAGGTCTGGGCCGCGCTGGCTGATCCGGACAAGCACGTGGTGGTGCAGCCCGCTCCCGCCGTGCGCGCCGCCCTGGGCGAGGAATTCGGCCTGCCCATGGGCACCTCCGTCACCGGCAAGATGGCCTCCGCCCTCAAGCGGCTGGGCTTCGACAAGGTGTTCGACACCGACTTCGGCGCCGACCTGACCATCATGGAGGAAGCCAACGAGCTGGTGGAGCGCATCGCCAACGGCGGCGTGCTGCCCATGATCACCTCCTGCTCTCCCGGCTGGATCAAGTTCTGCGAGACCTACTATCCGGACTTCATCCCGAACCTGTCCTCCTGCAAGTCCCCCCACGAGATGACCGGCGCCATGGTCAAGACCTACTACGCCGAGAAGATGGGCATCGACCCCGCCAAGATCGTGGTGGTGTCTGTGATGCCCTGCACGGCCAAGAAGTTTGAGGCCGCCCGTCCCGAGCTGGGCCACAACGGCCTGGCCGACGTGGACGTGGTCATCACCACCCGTGAGCTGGCCCGGATGATCCGCGAGGCGGGCATCAACTTCAACGCCCTGCCGGACGGCGACTTCGACAGCCTGATGGGCGAGTCCACCGGCGCGGCCGTCATCTTCGGCGCGACCGGCGGCGTGATGGAGGCAGCCCTCCGCACCGCTTACGAGACCCTGACCAAGACCACCCTCGAAAAGGTGGACTTCCACGCCGTGCGCGGTGTGCAGGGCATCAAGGAAGCCACCGTGCGCATCGGCGACACTGACGTGAACGTGGCCGTGTGCTCTTCCACCGGCATGGCCGCCAAGCTGCTGGACAGCGTGCGCTCCGGCGAGAAGAACTACGCCTTCATCGAGGTCATGGCCTGCCCCGGCGGCTGCGTCAACGGCGGCGGCCAGCCCATTGTGGATGCCGACACCCGCGCTGTGGTGGACGTCCGCGTGGAGCGCGCCAAGGCTCTCTACGGCGAGGATCTGGAGAAGCCCCTGCGCAAGAGCCACGAAAATGCCGAGATCAAGGCGATCTACCGCGACTTCCTGGACAAGCCCGGCTCCCACCTGGCCCACGAGCTGCTGCACACCCATTACGAGAAGCGGCCGCTCTACAAGGACTGATCCGATCCGGCACACAGGCGCCGCTCCAGTACGGAGCGGCGCTTTTTGCGCAATTATACCGCAGGTATACTTGCAATCGTTCAGCCGCTGTGATACAATGACCGCGTAAACATCGACGAAAGGAGGTCTCTGTGATGATGCCGGCGATCCGACTGCCTGAGTGCAAAGACTGGTACGAGGCTGAAGCAGCTCTGCACCAGTATTTTGTGCTGCGCCGGCGGACAGAGGCCGATTGGGGGGAGGCCTGTATCTCCTGAGAAGCGGGGGAAGCCTTCCATACAAAGCCGTCTGTCAGCGTGGACAGGCGGTTTTTCTGTTTTTCACCGAAAGGATCATTGAAAGCGGGTTGAAGAAACCATGATACGCATCAAAGGACAATACGCCGAGGCCCTCTGCTACGCCCGGGTGGTGGAGGATTCAGCGCTGGAGCAGATCAAAGCCATGTGCGACCAGCCCTTCACCCAGGGCTGCCAGGTGCGGGTGATGCCCGACGTGCACGCGGGCAAGGGCTGCACCATCGGCACCACCATGACCATCCGGGATAAGGTGGTGCCCAATGTGGTGGGGGTGGACATCGGCTGCGGCATGTACAGCGTGCGGCTGAACACCCGCGAGCCCGACCTTGCGCGGGTGGACGAGGCCGCCCACTGGATTCCCTCGGGCTTTGACACCTGGGAGGGCAGGAAGGAGCACTTCGACCTGACGCAGCTGAAGTGTTACCGCGAGCTGCGGGACACGCGGCGGATGGAGCGCTCCCTGGGCACCCTGGGCGGCGGCAACCATTTTATCGAGATTGACCGGGACAGCGCGGGCGAATGCTGGCTGGTCATCCATTCCGGCAGCCGCAGCCTTGGCGCGCAGACCGCTGAATACTACCAGCGCCGGGCGATTGACCTGTGCGAGGGCAAGGGTGAACTCTTCCGCGCCCGGGAGGAGCTGATCGCCCGGTACAAGGCGGAAGGCCGCCGCAAGGAGATTCAGGCGGCGCTGAAAAAGCTGGAAGCCGACTGGGCTGCCCAGTCCCGCCCGGTGAGGGACGTGCCCGACGAGCTGTGCTGGCTCTCCGGGGAAGACCTGGACAACTACCTGCACGACGTGGCGCTCTGCCAGGCTTTCGCCCGGCGCAACCGCGAGCTGATGGCCGAGCTGCTGCTGGAGCGGGTGGGCCTGAGGGCGGAGGAAGCCTTCCACACCGTACACAACTATATCGACACGGACGAAATGATTCTGCGCAAGGGCGCCATTGCGGCGCATCAGGGCGAGCGGGTGCTGATTCCCATCAACATGCGGGACGGCTCGATCTTAGCCGTGGGCCGGGGCAATCCGGAGTGGAACTACTCCGCGCCCCATGGGGCCGGCCGGGTGCTCTCCCGCTCCGCCGCCCGGGAACAGCTCAGCATGGCGGAATACACCGAGGCCATGAGGGGCATTTACACCACCTCCGTCAGCGAGGGCACTCTGGATGAATCGCCCATGGCCTACAAGCGGCTGGAGGACATCATCGAGCCCATCCGCGAGAGCGTGGACGTGATCGACACCCTGAAACCCATCTACAATTTCAAGGCCGCCGGCTGAGCTTCCCCGCCGGCCGGCGAGCCGGAGGAGGAAGGAGCATGAACGTCAGCATTCCCATCATCAACATGAGCCGCACCGGCGAGAACATCCGGACCCTGCGCCTCGCGCGCGGCCTGACGGTGCGCGACCTGCAGCAAGCCCTGGGCTTCGGCACGCCCCAGGCCATCTACAAGTGGCAGCAGGGCGTCACCCTGCCGACCTTAGACAACCTGGTCATCCTGTCCGACATCCTGGGCGTCAGCATGGAGGCCATTCTCGCCGTGGACAGCAGGCGGATGTGAGCTTTATTCTCAGCATAGAAAACAATAACCAAGCGGAGGGCGCGAAGGGGTGCAGGGGGCGATCGCAAAGCCCCCTGCTCGCGCCTGCAGGCGCGAAACCCCTGCTACCGTCATAGTGATGCAAAAAGACAAACATGATTTGAAACACATAAACCAATAGGGCGGGCGCTCTGCCAGCAGGCGGGCTCCCGCCCTTTTCCTGCCGGAAACAGGCATCAAAAAACCGTCCTCCCCAGGGAGAACGGCGAAGCAGGGAACGGCTTCTCTGATACCTTGTTACCGGCTGTTACTTTTTTGGGATGGTAACACCAGTCGCTTGGATGGTAACAAAGAAATGGGGTGGTGGTAACATTCTCCCGCCTGTGATAAAGCTGTTGAGAAACACCTCGTTTAAAGCACGGATTGCCGCATTTTTCACTTTACCGATCTCACAGAAAAGCCTTGACTTTCCAGTGGTTCTATGGCGTAATCGTGCCTACCGCGGTTGAAGGATACAATTACGTCTCCTATGGTGGCCACTTCGGTAAGGACTGGCTGCCCTGGGAAATGGACGATGAAGAAGCCGAAGCGTACTACGGAAACAACGAGTGACCATCACGGGGCGGTGGGCAACTGCCGCCCCTTTCCCGGGAGGATTCGCATGACTGAAATAAAAAGTATTGATTGTGACGTGGAGACATTTAGCAGCGTTGACCTCGCCAGGTGTGGGGCATACAAATATGCGGAGGCACCTGACTTTGAGATTCTGCCCTTCGCCTACTCCGTCAATGACGGTCCGGTGGAAGTGATCGATCTGGCGCAGGGAGAGAAAATCCCTGATGCAATCTTGAAAGCTCTGACAGATGAAAACGTGGTCAAAATCAGCTATCATGCGGCTTTTGAGCGTGTCTGTCTGTCCGCCCATCTTCGGAAGTACTATCCTCAGTATTTCCGTTCATACAGCATTCCGGAAGACTCCGTTGGCGATTACCTTGACCCCGCTTCCTGGCGCTGCTCCATGGTGTGGGCGTCCTATCTCGGCCTGCCCAGATCGCTCAAAGGCGTCGGCGCGGTGCTGAGGCTGGAAGAACAGAAAATGTCAGAGGGGGCCGATCTGATCCGCTATTTCTGCCAGCCGTGCGTACCGACGAAAAAGAATGGCGGACGCACCCGTAACCTGCCTGAGCATGATCCCGAAAAGTGGGAGCTGTTCAAAGCGTACAACAAGCGTGACGTCGAGGTGGAGCTGGCCATTAAGGCCCGGTTGGCAAAATTCCCGGTGCCGGATTTCCTTTGGGACGAGTACCGCCTGGATCAGGAGATCAATGATCGGGGCATCCTGGTTGATCGGACACTGGTCGAGCAGGCAATCGTAATTGACGAGAAGACGAAAGACGCGCTCCGCGCCAGAATGTTTGAAAGCACCGGTTTGGATAATCCCAACAGCGTATCACAGATGAAGAACTGGCTCTTCCATATCACGGACTCAGAGCCCCAGTTGCACGGAGATTTAGCACCAGCGTCACGGAGATTTAGCACCACCGAATTCCTTGACAGTCATCTCAATAATTGGTACCATGAACTTGCGTTTACTCATGTGGAGGGCAGGGCAACGCTGGAGAGCGACCCGAGTAACACATGAGGTTTTGCGAG
>JAFXVR010000065.1 GCA_017534885.1 Clostridia bacterium
GTTCCCATGTCCGCTTCTTTGTGCTATACTCCTTCTGTTCCATCCTTGATCCCTCCAGTTATCTTTGGTGCCGCAACCCTTAGTATAACTGTTTCGGTTCCTGGATGGAACTTTTTGCGTCATTTCATTTTACAACTTGCCTGTGTTATAACAAAGGGCAGGCAAGCACGGCTTTTGCCAATGGTCACAGCTGCAGCGCCGCGCCCCAGGCCTCAACAAGGCGATCCATGGAGAAGGCCGCGTTGGCCGGGCTGGTGGAGGGCAAGACCAGCGCGGGGATGCCGGTGACGGGCTCCAGATACTGCCGGTAAAGCCTGCCGCTGAGCGCTCCGTTGCAGAGAATGCGCTCAATCCGCGCTGCGCCGGTGATGCGGGCGATGTCGATGGGCACCGCGTTGCGGACGGATGCGTCCGAGGAGCCGGTGATGTCACAGGCATAGATGCTGTCCCACAGCGCCAGATGGTGGCGCAGCACCAGATCGCGCTTGGCCGGGATGTCCGCCCAGTCCGGCGCACGCTCTCCGTAAACCGCCGCGAGCATGGGCCAGAAGCGGTTCTGCCTGTGGCCATAGAAAAAGCCCTGTTCCCTGCTTTTCACCGAGGGAAAGCTGCCCAGGATGAGCACACGGCTCTCCGGGGAGAACAGGGGCTCAAAGGGATGCACCACGTGTACGATGTCCATCACAGCACAATGCGCGGGTTTTCCCGGCTGGGGCGGTACAGCACAAAACGCCGCCCGATGACCTGCACCGGTTCCGCGCCGGTCTCCTCGCAGAGGATGGTCAGCGCCTCACGGGCGCTCAGGTCACAGCCCTGCTGCACCGTGCCCTTGAACAGCTCCCGGGCTTCCAGGGCTTCCTCGCACTGCTGAAGCGTGCCGGCGGTGATGCCGTCTTTGCCGATGTGCAGGATGGGATCCATGGTGTTGGCCATACTCCTCAGCATGGCGCGCTGCTTGCTTGTCATCTTGCTTCCTCACTCCATAAAGTCAAATTCCATGTCTTCAATGCGCACAGTGCTGCCTTCTCCGGCGCCCTTCTCCCGCAGCGCGTCGATGACGCCCTCCCGCCGCAGGGTGCGGTGGAACCAGGCCAGGGACTCCTCGTCGCTGAAGTTGACGCTGTCCAGCAGGCGCTCCATGGCCGGGCCGGACAGGACGTACACGCCGTCTTCAACAGTAATGTCGTACTGCTCCAGGCGGGCCTTGTCCTCCAGCAGGCTGATCTCCTCCTGAAAGCGCTGGATGGGCGGCAGATCGCGCATGGCTTCCACCAGGGCGGTCAGCAGCGGTTCCAGCCCCTGATGGGCGGCGGCGCTGATGCCGAACACCGACCAGCCGTCCTCAGCCGCCCGTTCCGTCAGCCGCTGAAGGGCTGTTTCATCCTCCAGCAGGTCCGTCTTGTTGGCCACCACGATCTGGGGGCGCTGGCTCAGGTCGCCATAGCCCGCCAGCTCCCGGTTGATCTGCTCATAATCCGCCACCGGATCCCGGCCCTCGCTGCCGCTGACGTCCACCACGTGCAGCAGGAGGCGGGTGCGCTCCACATGCCGCAGGAAGTCATGGCCCAGGCCCGCGCCCTCCGCCGCGCCTTCGATCAGGCCGGGGATGTCCGCCAGCACCATGTCCTGGCCCTGCATCCGCAGCACGCCCAGGTTGGGGCTGAGGGTGGTGAAGTGGTAGTTGGCGATCTTCGGGCGGGCGCTGGTCAGCACGGACAGGAGGGTGCTCTTGCCCACATTGGGGTAGCCCACCAGGCCCACGTCCGCGATGGTCTTCAGCTCCAGGAAGAAGGTATGCGCCTCGGTTTTGACGCCGGGCCGGGCGAAATTGGGCGCCTGGCGGGTGGGGGTGGCGAAGTGGGTGTTGCCCCAGCCGCCCCGGCCGCCCCGAAGGATGACGCGCTTTTCCTCAGGCTCGGCCATGTCAGCCACCACCTTGCCGGAATCGGCGTCCCGGAGCACTGTGCCCACGGGCACCTTGATGATGAGCTCGCCGCCCCGTCTGCCCGTGCGCCGGGCCGATGCTCCTGGCTCGCCGTTTTCCGCTACGTACTTGCTCTTGAAGCGGAAGTCCAGCAGGGTGTGCAGATTGGGGTCGGCGTACAGGATGACGCTGCCGCCGTCGCCGCCGTCACCGCCGTCCGGGCCGCCGTTCTGCACAAACTTTTCCCGGTGGAAGGACACGCAGCCGTTTCCGCCGTCTCCGGCTTTGCATACGATCTTCGCGCGATCTACGAAATTGGCCATATCATTGCATGAAACCCGATAGGGAAGGTCTTCCCCTTCTCAGGGCTTCATCCTCCTCAGTACGCTTGGTTGAAAGAATAAGCCGTTTGCTCAGTTCCTCAGCGAGTGCAGGGGCGCGGGAATCCGTCCGCCCCGGCGGATGAAGGCCGAGCAGTCATAAGAGTTGACGGGCATCACAGGTGCGAAGCCCAGCAGACCGCCGAACTCCACGGTGTCGCCGGCTTTTTTGCCGATGGCGGGGATGATGCGCACCGCCGTGGTCTTGTTGTTGACCATGCCGATGGCAGCCTCGTCCGCAATGATGCCGGAGATCGTCTCCGCGCTGGTGTCTCCGGGCACGGCGATCATGTCCAGGCCCACAGAGCACACGCAGGTCATGGCTTCCAGCTTCTCGAGGGTCAGGGCGCCGGCGGCCGCGGCCTCGATCATGCCGATGTCCTCGCTGACCGGGATGAAGGCGCCGCTGAGCCCGCCCACATGGTTGGAGGCCATCACGCCGCCCTTCTTCACCGCGTCATTGAGCAGCGCCAAAGCCGCGGTGGTGCCGGGCGCGCCGGTCTTTTCCAGACCCATCTCCTCCAAGATATAAGCCACGGAATCGCCCCGGGCCGGGGTCGGCGCCAGGGAGAGATCCACGATGCCGAAGGGGATGCCCAGCCGCTGGGAGGCTTCCCGCGCCACCAGCTGGCCAACCCGGGTGATCTTGAAGGCCGTGCGCTTCACGGTCTCCGCCACCACGTCGAAGGGCTGGCCGCGCACCTCCTCCAGCGCTTTTTTGACCACGCCCGGGCCGGATACGCCCACATTGATGGCGCACTCCGGCTCGCCGGGGCCGCAGAAAGCGCCGGCCATGAAGGGATTGTCCTCCACCGCGTTGCAGAAAACCACCAGCTTGGCACAGCCCAGGCCGTCCCGGTCGGCGGTGGCTTCAGCGGTCTGGCGGATGATGCGGCCCATCTCGCCCACGGCGTTCATGTTGAGGCCGGCGCGGGTGGAGCCCACATTGACGGAAGAGCAGAGCCGCTCTGTCTCTGCCAGCACCTCGGGAATGGAGGCCAGCAGGCGTTCGTCCGCCTGGGTCGCGCCTTTTTGCATCAGCGCGGAATAGCCGCCCAGGAAGTTGACGCCCATCTCCTTGGCGGCCTTGTCCAGCCAGCGGGCGATGGGCCGGGGATCCGCCTGGGCGATCATGCTGACAGGGGTGACGGAAATCCGCTTGTTGACGATGGGAATGGCCAGCTCGCGCTCGATGGCCTCGCCTGTTTGGACCAGCCGTCCCGCCATGCGGCAGATTTTCTCGTACACCCGCTGACCGCAGCGCTCGGCGTCCGGGTCGGCGCAGTCCAGCAGGTTGATGCCCAGGGTAATGGTGCGGATGTCGAAGTGTTCCTCCTGAATCATCCGCAGGGTCTGGAGGATTTCACCGGTGTTGATCATGGCGGCCTCCCTCAGATGCGGTGCATGGCGTCAAAGATGTCCATGCGCTGCATGTGGATGGACATCTGCAGCTCATCCCGCACGGGCTGGAGCGCGGCGTCGATCTCAGAGAAATCCATGTGCGCCCCGTCCAGATCCACCACCATCATCATGGTGAAGTATCCGCCTAAAATGGTCTGGCTGATATCGAGGATGTTGATGTTCATCTCGCTGAGCCGGGTGGCCACGCGGGCGATGATGCCTGTGGTGTCCAGGCCGGTGACGGAAATCAGTGCTTTGGTCATAATTCCTCCTGAGTCCGGGGATCGATTGCGGCTGTGTGAAGGGCTCACAAAGCCGGGCGGTCATTCTCTCACCGACACCACGATGTTCTCCGCGTGGTCGGCGATACGCTCCAGGTTGGTGAGCATGTCCAGGTAAATCGCGCCATTGCGGGCGGAGCATTTGCGGCTCTTGATGCGCTCCACATGGTGGGCGCGCAGGGCCTCGGTCTGCTGGTCGATGACGTCCTCCTCAGCCTCGATGCGGGCATAGGTCTCATCATCCGCCTTCTGCTGCTGGAAGATGGCCAGGGCGTTCTCCAGCTGGGCGGTGACCCGGGCGGACATTTCGTCCAGCTCACCCTGCACCTTGGCCGTGAAGTGGATGTCTTCCTTTGACTTCTGCTGGGCGGCCTCCAGTATGTTGACCGCGTGGTCGCCCACCCGCTCCAGGTCGATGACGGTGTGGAAGAGGCGGCCCACCAGCTGGGTGTCCTTTTCGTTGAGATCCAGGCCGTTGACCTGCACCAGTTTCTCGGTCACGGCGTGGTTCAGGAAGTCCAGCACGTCCTCGGAGACCATGACTTCACCGGCGCTCTCCTCGTCATAGGTGTCAAAGCAGGCCATGGCTAAGGACAGGTTGCGCTCGGCGATCTCGCCCATGCGCTGCACTTCCCGGGCCAGCTGCGCCACGGCGATGGCCGGGGTGTTGAGCAGACGCTCGTCGAAGTAGCGCAGGCGCAGCTCGCGGTCGGCGTCAGCCTTGCCGCGCACCAGCAGGCAGGCGGCCCGCTCCAGCAAGCCGGCTCCGGGCAGGAGCACGACGGTCGTCACCACGTTGAAGGCGATGTGGATCATGGCGATCTGCAGCCGCAGGTTGCCGGGGGCCGCCGCCGCGATCCAGTCGGCCAGGGGCAGGAAGGAACCGAGAATCAGGAAGATGGCCGTGCCGAGGCAGTTGAACATCAGGTGAACCACCGCGGCCCTTCTGGCGTTGGTGCCGGTGCCCGAGGAGGCCACCAGGGCGGTCAGGCAGGTGCCGATGTTCTGGCCGAAGAGGATGAACATGGCCGTGTGCAGGGGCACGAGACCCTCGCCAGCCAGGGCCTGCAGGATACCGACCGAGGCTGCCGAGGAGTGAAGCACCGCGGTGATGGCCGCGCCGATCAGGGCTGCAAGCACGGGATTGTCGATAGAGACGATGGCCTGGCGGAAGCCCTCCCATTCCCGGAGAGGCGCCATGGCGGTGGACATGGTGTTCATGCCGATGAACAGCAGACCCACGCCCATGGCGATGCGCCCAACACTGTGCAGGCCGGGGGAGCGCTTCTCCAGCAGCTGGAGCAGCAGACCGGCGCAGCAGAAGATGGCGCCGAAATCAATCTGAATACTCAGCAGCAGGGAAGTGACCGTGGTGCCGATGTTGGCGCCCATGATCACGCCCACCGCCTGGGTCAGGGAGAGCAGGTTCGCGTTGACAAAGCCCACTACCATGACCGTGGTGGCTGTGGATGACTGCACCACAGCGGTGATGGCCACGCCGGCGAGCATGGCGAGGATCCGGTTGCGGGTCACCACCTCCAGCAGGCCCTTCAGGCGCGTGCCGGCGGCTTTTTCCAGCTCGTCGCCCATCATGTGCATGCCGAAGAGGAAGATGCTCAGGCCAGCCAGCAGGGAGACGACGTTCATCAGGGACATAAAGCCTCCAACAAAAGGGGGTCGGTGGGAAGGGTATCAGGCGTTACATTCTCTCCGGCGCTTCCAGACCGATCAGAAAGAGACCGGTGCGGATGACTTCCCGGGCAGCGCGGGTCAACAGCACGCGGGCCGCGGCGGTGGCGGGCTCATCGTCCAGAATGCGATGCTCATAGTAGAAGCGGTTGTAGGCCTGGGCGATGTCGGTCACGGCCCGGGTCACCATGGAGGGCTCATACTTGTCGGCAGCCTCGTTCACCACATCCGGGAAGCGGCCCAGCAGCCGCAGCAGGGCCTGGGCCTCATCGTCGGAGAGAGCGGCCCAGTCGGGCTCGGGCAGGGACAAATCCGCCGCCTTGCGCAGCACGGAGCAGCAGCGGGCGTGGGTGTACTGCACATAGGGGCCTGTCTCACCGTCAAAGTTCAGCGCCCGCTCCCAGGAGAAGTCGATGTCCTTGATGCGGTTGGCGCTCAGGTCGGCGTACACCACCGCGCCGATGCCCACCTGCCGGGCTACCTCGTCCTTGTTCTCCAGGCCGGGGGATTTCTCCTCAATGATCGCCCGGGCTTTGTCGACGGCTTCCCGCAGCAGGTCGTCCAAGTGGATGGAAGTGCCCTTCCGGGTCGAGAGCGCCTGTCCCTCAAAGCTGATCATGCCGAAGGAGACGTGTACGCAGTCCTTCGCCCAGGGATAGCCCATCTTCTCCAGCACGCGGAACACCTGCCGGAAGTGCAGATCCTGCTGGTAAGCCACCACGTAGAGGCACTTGTCAAAGTGGTAGGTGTCCTGGCGGTAGACGGCGGCGGTGATGTCCCGGGTGGCGTAAATCGTCGCGCCATCCTTCTTGATGATCAGGCAGGGAGGCATGTTGTCCTCGGTGAGATCCACCACCCAGGCGCCCTCGCTCTGGGTCAGCAGACCCTTGTCCCGGAGGGACTGGATCACAGGCTCCATCTTGTCGATGTAAAAGCTCTCCCCGGCATAGCTGTCGAAGGACACACCCAGCAGATCATAGACCCGCGCCGCGTCCTTCAGGGTCAGCTCCTTGAACCAGTTGAAGATTTCGAGGGCTTCCGGATCACCGTCTTCAATGCGCTTGAACCACGCCCGGCCCTGATCCTCCAGCGTCGGGTCTGCCTCCGCTTCCTTATGGAAACGCACATAGAGGGCCTCCAGCGCGTTCACGCCGCCCTTTTCGACCTGCTCCCGCGTGCCCCAGAGCTTGTAGGCGCAGATCATCTTGCCGAACTGGGTGCCCCAGTCGCCCAGGTGGTTGATGCCCACGGTGCGGTAGCCCAGGTAATCGAAGATGCGCTTCAGGCTGTGGCCGATCATGGTGGTGGACAGGTGGCCGATGTGGAAGCGCTTGGCGATATTGATGGAGGAATAGTCCAGGCAGACCGTCTTGCCCTCGCCGCGGGTGGATGCGCCCCATTTGCCGTCAGCGGCCAGCACAGCCAGCACGGTATCCCGGCCGAAATTGACACGGTTCAGGAAGAAATTCAGGTAGCCGTTCAGCGCCTCGGCCCGGGCGGTCTCCGGGTGATGCCAGGCGGCCGCGAGGGCATCTGCGATCTTGGGCGGCGCCATCCGGAGCGCCTTGGCCAGACGGAAGCAGGGGAAGGCATAGTCGCCCATCTCAGGGTTCGGCGGCACGGCGAGCAGGTTCCGCAGCTCATCCGCCGCGGGCAGTCCCTGGGCCTCCGGGTAGGTTTCCTTGAGCAGGTCTTCAGTCAGGCCCGCAATGGTGGTCAGCATGTCCATGTGCAATCACTCCGCGCAGGTAGTCATGCGCCGACGGCCGGGCGGCCGCGAAAAAAGCGCATACACTCAATATATTCGCGTATGCGCTCCAAAACCCTTTTCATGGAAGCAAAATAGTTGTTCCCGGCGGTATACCGCTCAGGCCCAGCGGCGCTTCCACAGCGGGCGAACCGCGAAGTACAGCCAGACGCAGGCGGCGGCCATGATCAGGTGGCAGACGTCGGCGGGCATCCAGTCGATGGCGGAAATCTTCTTCTCGAAAGCCGCGAACTCCATGGCGATGATCACACCCACGGCCAGGAGCATCTGCAGCAGACTCAGGCCGCCCACGCGCAGCCTGTCCGGCTTTGGCACGGCGGTCAGGGCCAGACCCCATACGATCAGGATGGCGGCCGCGCAGAGGATCTGGTTGGCCCGGACAAAGCCCAGCCAGGGCAGGTGCAGCACTTCGCCGCGCAGCATGGCCTCAAAGGTGATCTGGCTGCAGGCGTAGAGCAGAATGAAGCGCGCCGTGCGTCCGCCGGGGCGGGGGCTTCCGCGGCGCAGCAGCAGCGCCATCACCAGCGCCCAGAGGGCTTCCGGCACAAAGATCGCCCAGCACCAATCGCCGTAATAATTCGTGACGGCAAAGGGCAGGTGCTCAAACAGACTGAAATCCTCCAGCGCCAGCAGACTGTAGCGGGAAGCCCAGTCCGTCTCCTCGGGGTTGAACCACTCCGCCAGCTCAAAGCCGATGCCCTGATCCTTGAAGATCAGGCCTGCTGCGATCCGGCCCAGCGCGATCAGCAAACAGGCGGGGAGGATGGCCGCGTCCGCAATGGAACCGGCGGACTGCCGGGTGATGCGGCCCGTGAGCCAGGCCGCCAGCCAGCCGCCCAGCACCGCGCCCCAGAGGATGAAACCGCCCTCGCTCACCCGGAGGATAAAGGCGAAGTCCTCATCGCCGATGAGCTGATCGACGATCATCAGGCAGTAGCCCAGGCGCGCGAAAACAAAGGCCAGGGGGAGGGAGAACACCGCAAACCAGCTGGCGGTTTCCGCCTTCAGCCCGGCCCGGCGAAGGTTCGCGCCGGTCCAGAGCAGGGCGGCCAGTGTGCCCAGCGCCATGACCAAGCCGAAGGGATAGACGGTGAATGATCCGAGGGCAAAGGGTTCCATGCGTTATTCCTCCGCGGAGGCGAAATAGATGATGTCCGTAATCTCCCGGCGTCCCGGGGTCTTGCAGATGCGGGTGTTGTTGACGATCAGGTTGGTGGAGCCGCCGCCGTCCAGGTTATAGGCCATGAGCGCTCCCGGGCACTGCTCCGCGATGAACTCTGCGAACTCCTGCAGGGTCATGCCAGCGCTGGAATCCGTCTTGCCGTAGACCTCCACAATGGCGTACTCCAGCTTGCCGGTCTGTACCAGAGCGATGCGCTGCTGGGCGTACTTCCACTGATAGCTGCTCTGGCGGGCCGCCGCGGTGACCGTCATGTCCTGGGCTTCGCCGTCCACCACCAGCACCGGGCCTAAGTTGAAGGTGTCCAGGATGGTCAGTCCGTTGGGGGTCAGCTCCTCAGCGATGAAGGCCTCGATTTTGGCTGTGTCAGCGGCATACACCGCGTGGAAATCCCCGGCGCTGTCGATGACCAGCATGTCGAAGAAGCGCTTGCGGCGATTGTCTGTGGCGTCCCGGATGAATTCACCCTGGCGCACCACATAGCCCACGTCGTTCTCATACTTGAAGAAGTCGCCGTTCATGGCCACGACGGCGTTCTTGCTCTTGGCGATGCTGTCCGCGCTGGCCTGTCCGCGGCCCTTGTAAGTGTCCTTGCTGACAGCGGTGCGCAGCTGGCTCACATCCCTGATGGCGATGCGAACCACCCGGGTCTCGTGCTTTACCTTCTGCTTTTTGACGGTCAGGGTGACGCTGCCCTTTTCCACCGAAATGCGGATGGTGGAATCCTCATAGCCCACCGGGGTCTTTTCCTCGTCGTAGACCCAGTTGGCCTCCTTGGGCGGGGTGCCGCCGACGGTGAAATCCAGCGGCAGGGTGGGATGCTCGTCTTCAGCGGCATCGGCTTCCTCGGCCTCCACAATGGAGGGACAGCTCAGGGTCAGGGTCAGGCAGACCAGCAGCAGGGCCGCGATGATCCACCTCAGCATGGACGACTTCATCATTCCGCCACCTCCGTTGTCGCGGGCGCAATCTCATAGGGCTTTTCAAAGGTGCCCTCTCCGCCGGTAATCACATAACTGCCCTGGGCCAGGTACAGCACAGGCCGCACACCTTCGTTCTCCCGGGCCACCTCAATATGCCCCAGCTGGCCGCCGTCCTTGGTGCAGCGGGCGTGGCGGCCGTCAGAGGTGGACTGGTTGCGCACCCAATAGGGGCTGCACCGGCCGTATTTCTTCTGGAAGACGTAGAGCCGCTCCTTGGCCTTGGTGACGCCGTTGTTCTGGATGGCGTACTCCGTGCCCCAGGCCCGCAGGCCCGGATCCTCGGTGATTTTTTTCGTCCAGGTCGCGCCTTTGTGGGTGCTGCCCAGGCCGATCTCGGTGTTCTTGGCGTCCTCGTAATCCAGCAGGAAAACCTTGCCGAAATTCTCGCAGGGGAGGAGCATGTCCAGCTGCGCCTCGGTAAAGGCCTGCGACGCGAAGGTGGTGTTGAGATACTGGCACAGCTCCGTCTGCCCGAAGTCGCCCTTGAGCACGTCCCGGTACTCCTTGTTGCTGGGATGCATGGGCCGCGCGAAAAGGATATACTCGCTGCAGAGATAGGCCTTCTCAGCATCCACCGTCAGTACCCGCCACAGGATGGGCTTCACGCCGCCCTCGGCGGTCTGCGGGTATTCACCCAGGGTAAGGTACACATAGCCGTTTTCTTTGTCATAGCCCCGAAGCGCCGGGCTTTCCTCCGCCAGGCCGGCGAACGCGCATAGCAGCGCCAGCAGCAGGCCCCAGGTCAGAAGTTTGCGTTTCAGCATGCCGGAAACCCTCCTTCTCATACACATGGCATATTAACACATCCGAAAAAACCTGTCAACGTGCGGAGACGCGCAGATGCGTGAGAGCGCGCAGGAACGTGCAGAAACGTGCAGAAATAGCGGAAACGTTGCTCAGCAGTCTTGACAAGCGGGGAAACAAAGGCTATAATCATATCAACGGATGCTTCTGGGGTGTTCGGCAGCGGATCGATTTTCCCCACAGTTCACAAAATGGAACCCGCGTCCAGAGTTCTGATGATGTCATGCCCCCGTATTCGTACGCCAGGGGACGGCAGATAAGCAGCGGCAGGGTACCAGCCCGTTATGATTAGCGGGTGAAAAAACGATTCGCACCGGCATCCTGGAGCATTTGTTTTTTGCGTTTTGGAGTTGGATCGATAGCCACATCCGTCGCCTGTCTGATCCTGGAAAATGGAACGGGTCCGACTGCAAAGAAAAAACCTAACCCATCCCACAGAACAACCAAAAGGATAAAAGTTCTTTGGAAAAGGATAGGGGTTTGGGGCGTCTATTGCTGCGTGTCGCCAGTGGCGACCTTCAGAGCAGCATTGGACGTTGAGGTGGGGAGACCTTTCTTTCAAGAAAGGTCTCCCCTTCCCCCAAGAATCTGCCAACAACCCATTACTTCGTTCCGAACAGCCGGTCGCCCGCGTCGCCGAGGCCGGGCACAATGTAGCCGTGGTCGTTGAGGTGGTCGTCCAGGCCGGCTACATAGATATCCACATCGGGATGCTCTTTCTGGATGCGGGCCACGCCCTCGGGGGCGGCGATCAGGTTGATCATTTTGATATGCCTGCAGCCGCGCTGCTTCAGGAAACCGATGGCGGCACTGGCGCTGCCGCCGGTGGCCAGCATGGGGTCGACAATGATGAGGTCGCGGTCGCTGGAATCAGCCGGGAGCTTGCAGTAATACTCCACGGGTTCCAGCGTCTGGGGATCGCGGTACAGGCCGATGTGGCCGACCTTGGCGGCGGGGATCATGTTCAGCACGCCGTCCACCATGCCCAGGCCTGCGCGGAGAATCGGCACCACCGCCAGCTTGCGCCCGGCCAGCTTGCGGCAGGTGCACTTGCAGATGGGTGTTTCCACCTCAACCTCTTCGGTTTCCAGTCCGCGGGTGACCTCATAGATCATCAGCATGGAGATCTCCTCCAGCAGCTCGCGGAACTCCTTGACACCGGTATTCTTATCGCGCATGATCGCCAGCTTGTGCTGGATCAGGGGATGGTCAAACACTACCACCTTGCTCATCTGTCTGCCTCCTTCAGCGTAATAGCGCCGCGTCCATTATAGACGATGCGGCTTTCTTTCGCAAGCCCGTTTTTGCCCCGCCTGGCTTTTCCCGAAAAAAGAGGGCTGCCGGAGCAGCCCCCATCGGGAATTCAGCCTCAGTTGGCTTTCTGAGTCATGGTTGCCCAGTCGATGTTCTCCCAGTCGGGTTCGGCGGGGGCAGCAGCGTTGTCAGCCCAGTAGAAGCCCAGGTTGGTCATGATGTTGGTCCACTCGGAGGAGTGGGCGCCCACATACTCGGCATAGGTCATCTCGGTGCCGGGCACGGTGGTCAGGGAGCAGTTCTTGAGGGCGTAGATCGCGGGCACCTCAGCGAAGAGCTCGGAAGCGGCGTCGGTGTTGCAGGGATAGGAGTCGAACTCCTCGGACCAGGCGATCTGGGTCTCGGCAGAGCCGAACCAGTCGGCGAAGGCCTTCACGACCTCGGTCTGCTCGGGCGTGCGCTTGTCGTTCTCCACCACGCCGATGTACTCAGCGATGTAGTAGGTGCCGTCGTCGATGTCCACCAGGGCCCAGTTCTCGGGCTCCAGCGCGCCGCGCAGGGGGTTGGATGAGCCGTCGGCGGCGTTGTCGATCTTGCCGTAGAGGGAGGAGGAATAGAAGGTGGAGACCTGCACATCGCCGCGGTTCAGGGCGTCAAAGCCGTAGCTGTCGCCGGTGAAGTTGCCGCCCGCGCAGTAAGCCCACAGCGCCTTCCAGCCTTCCACGGAGATGCCGCCCGCGGGGGACTCGGGATCGGTGAAGGAGTACAGCATGGCGTTGTTGATGTTCATGTTGGTGGTGCCGCCCACCTTGCCCTGCCGATACCAGGTATAGCCGCAGTTCACGATGTCGGCCCAGTGCGCGAAGTGCAGGGCTTCACCGTTGGTGCCAAGCTCGTCATTGCGGTAGAGCATCAGGATGTTCTGGATGACCAGGCCGTAGGCCTTGCCGTCATACTTGTACGCGCCCACCTTGTCAGCCCAGGAGGGAGTCCAGTCGGCGATAACCAGGTTTTCATACTGGCCGTTCACCAGCTGAGACCAGCGGACTTCGTTCAGGCCGAAGATGATGTCGGCGTCCTTGTTCTCATTGGCGGCCTGGATGGCGGCAGTGTCGCCGGAGATGACGGAGTTGTCGTCAATGGAGATGCTGAAGCCCGCCTCCTTGGCCGCGTTGATCAGCCAGGTGGTGCGCTCGGAGGAATTGGAGTTGGAATAGATGCGGATGGTGTAATCCTCAGCGGACGCGAAGGACGCCAGGGAAAGCACCATGGCAAGCGCCAGAACCGCACAGAGCAGCTTCTTCATCATGAAAAGCCTCCTTTTAAATTTGGCCGTTCCCGACCGTTTAGGGCATTATACACCATTCCCGCGAAAATGAAAAGGGGGAATGAGAAAATTTGTGGGGAGCAGCAGCACACCGCAAAGTTTTATCTAGGACATTCATCCGCCCATACCTCCGCCCAGACCTCCGTCTGCTGCCTCATCCATTCGGGCACATCCATGCCCCAGACCTCGCAGAGGCGGGCATCGGTGAGCGCCTGGCGAACGGGACCGAAGGCGGCCTGCGCGCCATCGGAGAGCAGCAGGGCATGGGTGCCCCAGCGGCGGGCCGCGGAGAGGGAATGCTCCACGGAGATGACCGCCCGGCCTTCCTGCTGCCGCCACGCATCCACCAGGTGGTAGAGCTGCTGCTGATAGCTGAGATCCAGGTGATTGGCGGGCTCGTCCAGGAGCAGGAGACGCGGCTGCTGGCAGAGCACCTGAGCCAGCATGCAGCGCTGGTATTCGCCGCCGGAGAGAGTCAGCACCGAGCGGCGGCGCAAAGCTTCCAGACCGGTCAGGCGCAGGGCGTCTTCGAGGGCTTCTTCCGCACCGGAATCAGGGGTTCCCCAGAAGTTCCGGCGCGCAAGCCGGCCCAGCCGCACCACTTCTTCAACCGTGTAGGCGTATGCGGTGCGGTGGGTTTGCGCCATCACACCCAGCAGGCGGGCCCGCTCGCCGGGTTTCATCTCCCGCAGATCGCGGCCCTCGAAGCGCAAAGTGCCGGCGGCGGGCAGCGCGCCTGAAAGACAGCGCAGGAGGGTGGATTTCCCCGCGCCGTTGGGCCCGGCCACCATCAGCCAGTCCCCGGCGGAGATAGCAAAATGGATATCCCGCAGCACTTCCCGGTTGCCCAGGACTGCGTTCAGTCCGCTGACTTCCAGCATCACGCGGCCTCCTTCCTGCTGCTGCGGGCGAAGATCCACACAAAGAGCGCTGAGCCGATGATGGACGTCACCGCGCCGATGGGCAGCTGCACCCGGGGAATCAGCGCCCGGGAGGCCAGGTCGGTCAGCATCAGGAACCAGGCGCCGCCAAAGAGGCTGGCGGGCAGCAGCCGCCTGTGCCCCGGGCCGACCAGCAGCCGCGCCATATGCGGCGTCACCAGACCCACAAAGCCAATGCACCCGCCTACGGACACGCAGACCCCGATCAGGGCGGAAACCGTCGCGAGCACCAGCAGCTTCACCCTGCGCACGCTGACACCCAGGTGCAGGGCTGTGTCCTCGCCTAAGGCAAAGGCGTCCAGCGCGGTGGCCTGGGGCAGGAGCAGCGCACAGCTGACAGCCAAAGAGACGCTCAGCAGCGCGACGCCTGGATAGCCCACCGAGGACAGGGAACCCATGGTCCAGAAGGTGATGGTGCGCAGCTTCTCGCCGGAGAAGACAATCAGCAGACTCAGCAGGGCGGAGACGAGCATTGCAAACACGATGCCCAGCAGGATGATCGTGTGGGTGGACAGACTGCGATCCAGACTGAAGGCCAGGGAGAGGATGGTCACGAGGGAGACGAAGGCAAAGCCCATGGCCATCAGCGCCGTGCCGGTCAGGGGAAGACCGGGCAGCTGGAAACCGATCAGGATGGCGAAGGCCGCGCCGAGGGAAGCGCCCGAGGATACCCCGAGGGTCGAGCCGTCCGCCAGGGGATTCCGCAGAAGACCCTGCATGCACGCGCCGCAGAGCGAGAGGGAAGCGCCGACGAGCGCCGCCGCCAGCACCCGGGGCAGACGCACATCCAGAATGATGCTCTCCATGGCGCCGCCGGGGCCTTCTACGCCGGTCAGACCGCTCCAGAGCGCTGTCAGCGTATCCCCCAGGGGCACCGCGACGGAGCCTACGCACACGCAAAAGAGCATCACCGCCGCCGTGATCGGCAGGGCGAAGAGCAGAAACAAGCTGTGTTTTTTCATGGCCAGCATTGACGTATCTTCCGATTAAAGGAGAAACCGGCAGCGATGGGCCTGCCGGTGAGAATGGCAAAAACCAAATCAGCGCGCAGGCTGCCCTCCGCGCTGATCTGGCTGATGTGATCTCAGGAAGCTGTTGAAAGCCGGAAATTGTCCGCTGATCAGGCGGCGTCGTCCTGCGCTTCGCCGTACACGAAGTCAATCAGCTGCTTCGCAGCGTCCAGCAGACGCGGGCCGGGACGGGTGATCTCGTTGCTGTCCATGCAGAGGATGCGGTGGTTCCGCACGGCCTTCAGCTTGTTCCAGCCCTTGCGGGAGGCGATTTCCTCCTCGGGCCTGGGGCCTTCGCCATCGTACATAGTGATGGTTACGATGTAATGGGGATTGGCCTTGAGCACCTGCTCCTGGTCGATCTCCTGCCAGCCGTCCAGGTCGCCGAAGCAGTTGGTCAGTCCGGCGATAGTGGCAATCTCATCCATGAAGGTGTCGCCGCCGGCTGTCCACAGACCCCACTCCAACGGGGAGACTTCGAAGTACACGGTCTTGCCGGAGTCCAGGGCGCGCTCGGACAGGGCGTCAAAGCCGTCGATCATGGTGGCCACCAGCAGGGCGCCGGCGGTGTTCTCACCCACGATGCAGGAGATCAGGTCGATGGCCTCATACACGCCATCGAGCGTCTGGGCGTCGGTCACCACCACGGTGACGCCGGCGGCTTCCAGCTGGGCGATCTGCTCTTCGGTCTGGCTCATCTTGGTCATGATGACCACTTCGGGCTCTAAGGCGAGGATATCCTCGACGGAGGTCTCCGCGCCGCTGTTGACCACGGGCACGCTCAGGCACTCCTCGGGATAGTCGCAGTACTGGCCGCGGCCCACCAGGGTATCGCCCGCGCCCACCGCGTAGAGAATCTCAACGTCCGCCGGCTGCAGCGCGACCACGCGGGTGGCCGGCTTGTTCAGCTTGATTTCGCGGCCGGCCATATCCGTCATGATGATGACGTCCTCGGCCGAGGCGAAGACTAGGCAGCTCAGCGCCATGCAGAGCGCCAGCGTCAGTGAAAGCAGTCTTTTCATCATTGTACCCTCCTGTGTTCTGATCAAATGAGCAGCGGAGGGAGCTGCGGCGGCTGGGCCGCCCGTTCGCTTCCATCCCCAGGGAAGCCGCCATTGCTTGAGCGCGGGCAGGTCTCCCGGCTTGGCCTCATCCTTCGGAGCGCCTTCCCACATATTGACAATGGTCACCATGCAGTGGCTGCGCATCAGCGCATGCTCTTCCGTCCGCTTCACGGTTGCTGGGACAGTGCGGAATTCGCATCCGCTTCCCGCGGAGGATTCACCCTCCGGCGCCTCTCAGCGCACCCGCGCCTGCTGTTCATTTGTCAGTGCTATTTTACCACCCTTCAATCGCCCTTGTCAATGCCAGAGCCCTGTGATAAAATGGAGACTGCGTCCCGGCGTGATCACCGGTCGCAATCCAGAATATAGATTGAATTTGGAGGCTCTATGCGCAATCCGCTGGACAGATTTTTCGACTGGCTGGAGACCACTCCGCTGAAGCCCTTCGTGCAGTTTTTGCGCTTCGGCTTTGTGGGCGTACTCAACACGCTGATACAGTACGGCATCGAACAGCTTTGCTACTATGTGATTTTCCGGGATGTCTCCTTTGACGGCATCGGGCTGGCGCTGGGCGTGACCGGGGAGACGGTGCGGGTTTTCGTGGTCACGGCCATCGGCTTTGTGATCAGCGTGACCCATGCCTATTTCTGGAACAGCCTCTTTGTGTTCCGGGAGGGGCTGTCCCTGCGGCGCTATGCGCGGACGGTGGCTTCCTACGCCCTGACAGGACTGGTAGTGTCCCCCCTCATCAAGCGCGCGGCGCAGGGCCTGGGCTTCCCCTTCTGGGCGGCGAGCCTGCTCTCCCTGCTGATCACCGTACCGCTCAATTTCGTGCTGAACAAATTCTGGGCCTTCCGCAAGGGCAAGGCCGCTGAAACAGGAGAAACACCATGACCATCATCGACAGACTGATGCGCCTGGATCAGAACGATCTGGAGGACGCCCTCTACCGCCTGACCGGGCGAGATGAGACAAACCTGAGCCGCGCCGCGCTGGCGGATGACATCGCGAAGGTATACGCGGAGACGCCCGCCCGGCTGAGGCGCTGCCTGGGGCTGCATGCCCTGAACAGCCTGCAGGAGCGGATGAAGCAGCGCGGCCTCACCCTGACAGGCGGGGAAGCGGAGGAGGACGGCGCGCTCTGGAGCACGGTGGACAGCCTTGTGCACTTTGGGCTCTGCGCTGAAACCGTGTACGGTTGGGCTATGGCGCCGGAATGCCGCCAGCTGCTGAAACCCGGGCAGGAGGAAAACGAGCGCCTCGCCGCGGACGAAATGCTTTTCGCGGTGGCGGACGGGCTGCTGGCCCATGTGGGCATGCTGGAGAAAGGCGCTTTCTGCGACCAGGTGAGCCGCTTCGTGCCTGCCATGACCGAGGTGGATCTGATGGATGTCATCGCGGCGCGCTACGGACTGCGGGCCTGGTTCCGGGTGGATTCCCTAATGCCGGGCGGGCCGGAGGAAATCTGGATCTGCTTCCCGGAGCTGGAGGACGCGGAGGTCCTGCTGCAGGAGCTGGACGTGCCCGAGGTGATGCGCATCCCCTACGCGGACATTCCCCTGAGCAGCCTGATTTCAGCGCACATGCTGAGCATGCCCGTCACCGCGGAGCAGATGGACGGCTATCTCCGGGCGATGGCGCAGGTGAATGTGAAGGAGCCGGATGCCACCGACCTGCTCTATCAGGCGGTGTGTGAGATTCAAAATGGCGGCGGGGAGCCCGGCGGAAGGTCTCCCGGCCCGGAGGTGAGCGGGGAGGCGGCGGCAATCATCAGCCAAACCTGCGAAAACCTGCCCCGATGGAATTTGAAGGGCCATACGCCCGGGGAGGCCGCGTCCCTCTTCCGGGCCGCTCACGCCAGTCAGCTGCATCCGCTGACCCGCAGCTTTGACGGGCCGCGTGTGATCCCCTTCCCCGCGGGAAAGCCGCCCGTGCCGGATATCAGCCCGGACGCCCCCTGTCCCTGCGGCTCCGGGAAGACCTTCGGGGCCTGCCACGGGAGAAAAATGTGATTATATAAGAAGGGATTCATCAGCGCAAAGGCCGAATTCGCGCTCAGGGCAATCGCTTACAAACCTATGAATAAAACGAACCCTGCCCACAGGATCCGTAAGCGATCCGTAAGTGATTGCCCTGAATTCGCGCTTGACTTGCGCGCCTGTTCCCGTTATACTGGAATCAGGCCTGGAGAGAATCATAAATAGGAGGGAATGCACATGGATGTCATGGCTTCTTATCAGGAATGGCTGCGGGACTTTGCGCAGGACGAGGAAACCATGCGCGACCTGAAGGCGATTGCGAACGACCCGAAAGAGATCGAGGACCGTTTCTACACTGAGCTGAGCTTTGGCACGGCGGGTATGCGCGGTGTGCTGGGCGCCGGTATGAACCGGATGAACAAGTACAATGTCCGCCGGGCGACCAAGGGGCTGGCCCAGTACCTGAAGCAGAATCCCGAGGAAGCGGCCCGGGGCGTGGCCATCGGCTATGACAGCCGCCGCTGCTCCGCCGAGTTTGCGAAGGACACGGCGCTGGTGCTCTGTGCTGAGGGTGTGCCGGCCTACCTGTTCGACGCCCTCCGGCCTGTGCCGCTGCTGAGCTATGCCGTGCGCCATCTGCACTGCATCGCCGGCGTTGTGATCACCGCCAGCCACAATCCGCCCCAGTACAATGGCTACAAGGTCTACGGCGAGGACGGCGCCCAGCTGGGCCCGGAAGCCGCCGAAGGCGTGACGAAGTGCATCCGCGCCCTGAACTACCTGGACTGCGTGCCCATGGATGAGGCGGAGGCCAAAGCGAAGGGCCTGCTGCACATCATCGGCGACAAGGAAGTGGACGACGACTACATGGCCGAGGAGAAGACCCTGACCGTGCAGCCGGAGATGCTGGCCCGGATGGGCGACAAGCTGTCCATCGTCTATACCCCCCTGCACGGCTCGGGCAATGTGCCTGTCCGCCGGGTGCTGCGGGAGCTGGGCATCAGCAAGCTGGCCGTGGTGAAGGAGCAGGAGATGCCCGACGGCGACTTCTCCACCCTGAGCTGCGCCCCCAACCCCGAGAATCCTGAAGCCTTCACGCTGGCCATCAAGCTGGCTGACGAGGTCAAGGCCAACGTCATCTTCGCCACCGACCCGGACTGCGACCGCCTGGGCGTGGCCGTGCGCGGCAAGGAGGGCAGCTTCCACCTGCTGACGGGCAACCAGATCGGCTGCGTGCTGCTGCACTACATCCTGTCCACCAAGCAGAAGCAGGGCACCCTGCCCGCCAACGGCGCCGCTGTGAAGTCCATTGTGTCCACCTCCCTGGCAAACCGCATTGCTGAAAGCTTCGGGGTGACCATGTTTGAGACCCTGACGGGCTTCAAGTTCATCGGCGAGAAGATTCAGCAGTTCCAGGATACCGGCAGCCACACCTTCCTCTTCGGCTTTGAGGAGAGCTATGGCTTCCTGTCCTCCACCTTTGTGCGGGACAAGGACGGCGTCAACGCCTCCCTGCTGGTGACTGAGGCCGCAGCGGCCTGCGAGGAAGAAGGCATCACCCTTTACGACCGGATGCAGGAAATCTTCAAGCAGTACGGCTACTATGTGGAAAAAGTGGTCAGCAAAACCCTGCCCGGCAAGGACGGCCTCAGCCGCATGAAGGAAATCATGACCTCCCTGCGCGACAATCCGCCCGCGGAGATCGCCGGGTTGAAGGTCACCGCCGTGCGCGACTACCTGCGCGGCACCCGCACCGAGGGCGGCGTCAGCGCGCCGACCGGCCTGCCTGCCTCCGACGTGCTCTACTTCGAGCTGGAAGAGGGCAACTGGGTCTGCGTGCGCCCCTCCGGCACCGAACCCAAGATCAAGCTGTATGTCAACAGCAACCACAAGGATCCCGAGCGCGCCAAGAGCCTCAACGAGGAGCTGCGCGTGGCCTCCGAAGCGCTGCTGGACTGATCTGAAAGAATCCCGCCTGGGGAGAGCAGCCTCTCCCCGGGCTTTTTGAGACGGCAGACACACCCGCCGGACGGACTGCCCGGAGGAAAATGCCTCTTTTCAAAACAGGGAAAGTGTTGTAATATATCATTATCTCGGCGGCGTCCGGCTGACGCGGCCACACGGAAGGGAGTCGATCATCATGGAACTGCGCACAGCCTCTTCCCCGCGGGATGTCAAGCATTATGACACCGCGCGGCTACGGGAGGAATTCCTGATTCAGGGCCTGTTTCCCAGAGACGATGTGAAAATGGTCTACAGCCATATCGATCGCATCATCACCGGCGGTGCCATGCCGGTGGATCAGGCGCTGACCCTGGCGGCAGGCGACGAGCTCCGGGCGGAATACTTCCTGGAGCGGCGGGAGATGGGCATCATCAATATCGGCGGGCCCGGCCGGGTGACGGCGGACGGCACGGCCTATGAGCTGCGGCCCCGGGACGGCCTGTACATCGGCCGGGGTGTGAAGGACATCCGCCTGGAGAGCGCGGACAAAAACAATCCCGCCAAGTTCTACTTCAACAGCTGTCCTGCCCACAAGGCTTATCCCACGGTCTACATCCGCCCCGAGGACTGCGTGCGCGTGGAGCTGGGCAGCCTGGAGCAGTCCAACCACCGGACGATCTGCAAGTACATCCTGCCCGGCCAGGTGGAAAGCTGCCAGCTGGTGATGGGCATGACCAGCCTGTGCCCAGGCAGCGTGTGGAACACCATGCCCTGCCACACCCACGACCGCCGCATGGAAGTCTATCTCTACTTCGACCTGCCTGAGGACGCCTTCGTGATGCACTTCATGGGCGTGGGCCAGGAGACACGGCATATCATCATGCGCAACGAGGAGGCGGTCATCAGCCCCTCCTGGAGCATCCATTCCGGCGCGGGCTCCCGCAACTATACCTTCATCTGGGGCATGTGCGGCGAGAATCAGGACTTTGACGACATGGACGGCATCGACACCAAGGATCTGCTGTAAGCGCGGCTGAAACAAGGAGGAGTTAACATGAGCAATCCGTTTTCCCTGGAAGGCAAGATCGCGCTGGTCACAGGCGCCAGCTACGGCATCGGCTTTGCCATCGCCACCGCCCTGCATGAGGCGGGCGCCACCATCGTGTTCAACGACATTGGCCAGGCACAGGTGGACAGGGGTCTGGCGGCCTACGCGGAGAAGGGCATTCCGGCCCGCGGCTATGTCTGCAACGTGACGGACGAGGAAGCCGTGAACGCCATGGTAAAGCAGATCGAGGAGGAAGTCGGCGTCATCGACATCCTGGTGAACAACGCCGGCATCATCAAGCGCATTCCCATGACGGAGATGTCCGCGGCGGACTTCCGCGCCGTGATCGACGTCGACCTGAACGCCCCCTTCATCGTCAGCAAGGCGGTCATTCCCTCGATGATCAAGAAGGGCCATGGCAAGATCATCAACATCTGCTCCATGATGTCCGAGCTGGGCCGGGAGACGGTGTCGGCCTACGCAGCGGCCAAGGGCGGCCTCAAGATGCTCACCAAGAACATCTGCTCGGAGTACGGCGAGTACAACATCCAGTGCAACGGCATCGGCCCGGGCTATATCGCCACGCCCCAGACCGCGCCTCTGCGCGAGCGCCAGCCTGACGGCAGCCGTCATCCCTTCGATTCCTTCATCGTGGCCAAGACGCCCGCCGGCCGCTGGGGTGAAGCGGAAGACCTGGGCGGCCCCGCCGTGTTCCTCGCCTCTGACGCTTCCAACTTTGTCAACGGCCACATCCTCTATGTGGACGGCGGCATCCTCGCCTATATCGGCAAGCAGCCGTAAGCAGGCGGCGGCCATGATCCCTGCGTGACAGGCAGCTGCCATACCAAAGCCTTCCCTCAGACACCGGAAAGGGTGCGGCAGGGAAGGCTTTTCCGATATTCAGGCAGCCAATGAAACAGGACGAAACAGGACGGGCGCAAATCCGCATCTGTCCATGACTTGCGCAAGCTGGGCGGTCATGGTATAATGCGTTTATGGAATGCAGGGAGGTGCAAGGCATGATCACCACGGTATGTCTCAACCCATCCTTTGACAAAACGGCTGAGGTGGACGCCCTGACGCCCGGCGCGCTTTGCCGCGTGCAGCGGACGCGGATGGACGTGGGCGGCAAGGGCGTGAATGTCGCAGCGGGCGTACGGGCGCTGGGCGGAGAAGCCCGGGTCATCGGCTTTGTGGGGGAGGACGATGCCCTCCGCTACGAGACCATGCTGGATCAGACCGGCATGGAGCACCGCTTTGTGCGGGTGCCGGGGAGCGTGCGCACCAACCTGAAGGTGCTCAGCCGGAAAAACCGGGAGGTCACTGAGATCAACGAGATCGGCGCTGCGGTGCCTCCGGAGGCCATGGAGGCCTTTGAGGACGTGCTGCGGGAGGCCTGCCGGGATTCGGACTGGATTGTGCTGACCGGCTCTCTGCCCCCGGGCTGCGGGCCGGACACTTACCGGAAGCTGATTCAGGACGCGGGAGGGCTCAGGTGCATCCTCGACGTGGGCGGCCAGCCGCTGCGCGAGGGTGTGCAGGCCGCGCCCTATCTCATCAAGCCCAACCTGTATGAGCTGGAGCAGACGGTGGGCCAGGAGCTGACCAACCTCCAGGACATCGTGTACGCGGCCCGGCGGCTGCTGTCCCGCGGCGTGGGGCTGGCGGTGGTCTCCCTCGGCGCGGACGGCGCGGTGATGGCGGATCGCTCCATGGCCTGGTATGCGCCGGGCATCCGGGTCGAGGCGGCCTCCACAGTGGGCGCGGGTGACGCGATGATCTCCGGCCTTCTGATGGGCTTCACCCGCTCGGACGATCCGGTGGAGGCCTTCCGCAGCGGCATCGCCTCGGCCACCGCCAGCGTGCTGACCGACGGCACCCAGCCTCCGGACCGGGAGACCTATGAGCGGATGCTCAGTCAGGTTCAGATACGGGAAGTGTAAACTTTGCTGCTGAGACATTTTCAAAAGCCCGCCTATTCCGACGGGGTGATCGACCTGTACCCCGTGTGGCACAGCCTCGCGGGCGAGGAGCCTGAGTTCGGCGATGTGTACGATTATGTCATCACCGAGCGGGGCCGCACGCGGGAGATCGGGCGGGTGGAGGCCCGGCTGGGGGAGAGCGAGTGCCTGTATTATTTCGGGCATGTGGGCTACCATATTGATCCGCCCTGGCGCGGACACCACTACGCCGCTCGGGCCTGCCGGCTGATTGCGGGCGTATTCCGCCGGGCGGGCTTCACCAGCGTGGTGATCACCTGCGATCCGGATAACACGGCCTCCCGCAGAACCTGCGAGTCGCTGGGCTGTGAGCGGGAGCGCACGGTAGCCGTGCCCGCCCGGGTGCGGAACCGCTGGGAAATCAGCGCGGAAAAACACCGGTACATCTGGGATTTGAGGGGAGGCGCACCCGAGTGAGAGCCAGGATCATGGGCACGGAAATCCACTATGAGCTGTGCGGAGAAGGCAGCCGACGGGTGGTGCTGCTGCACGGCTGGGGTGCGTCTGTTCAGCTGATGCGGCCGGTGGCGGACGCGCTGGAAAAGGATATGCGAGTGCTGCTGGTGGACTTTCCGCCCTTCGGCGAGAGCGGACGGCCCAGCGGGGACTGGGGCGTGCCGGAGTACGCCGAAGCCCTGCTCACCCTGCTCAGGCAGGAGGACTTCCTGCCCTGCTCGGTGATCGCCCACTCCTTCGGCGCGCGGGTGGCCATCTATCTGGCCAGCAATGACCACAGCCTGTTCGACAAGCTCATCCTGACCGGCGCGGCGGGCCTGCGCAAACCCCAGACCGAGGAAGGCAAAAAAAGGGCGGCGGAGTTCAAACGCCTGAAGGCCTGCTGCGAAACCGCCCGGAAACTGAAGGTATTCGGCAAGCTGCCGGACGTGGTGGAGGACAGACTGCGCGAGAAATACGGGTCGGCGGACTATAACGCGCTGGACGCGGACATGCGCAGGACCTTCGTGAAGGTCATCAGCCTGGACCTGTCCGACCGGCTTAAAAACATCGGCCAGCCCACATTGCTGGTCTGGGGCGACCGCGACACGGAGACCCCGCTGTGGATGGGACAGAAAATGGAGAAGGAAATCCCCGACGCGGGCCTGGTGGTCTTCGAGGGCGGCACCCACTTCGCCTACCTGGAGCAGGCGGCCCGGTTCAATATCATCGCGTCGAAATTCCTGCTGGGATGAAATGACTGTCAACGGAGAGATGGCATGAGCGGTATCTTGGGATTCCTGGGCACAGCGGGCGTCGCGGCGGGCTGTGTGCTGGCTTCGCGCACGCTGACGCATTACTTTCAGCTGGAGAGCTACCAGTTCCAGGGCTATTTCCGCGCCCTGAAGCGCTCCTGGAAGCGGCTGGGTCGGAACGGGCTGGTGCTGGCGGCGCCGCTGATCCCGCTGGCGCTGCTGTGCGGGCTGATCAGCGGCAGCGCCGGGCGCTTCCTGAGCGGCTGGCCCGCCGCAAACACCTGGGTCTGCCTGATTCTGGGACTTACCACTGCGGGCCTTGGCTGGGCGCTGCGGTGGTGGGACAGCCTGCGCCGGGAGAAGAAGCCACTGGTGATCACCCCCCGGGTGAAGCGGCTGACCGGCATCATGGCGGCGGTGTACCTGCTGCTGGCACTGTTGCTGCGTGCGATCTGGCCTGTGTGGGGACTGTACCTCTTTCCGCTGCTGCTGCCCCTGTGGTTCGCCGCGGCGGCGCTGGCGGCCTGGCCCGTGGAAAAACTGATCAATGAACTGTACTTCCGGGACGCCCAGAAGATCCTTGCCTCGCGGCCTGACCTGATCCGCGTGGGCATCACCGGCAGCTATGGCAAGACCAGCGTCAAGTTCATCTTAGGCGCCATGCTCTCCGAGAAATACCAGACGCTGGTGACTCCTGCCTCCTTCAACACGCCCATGGGGCTGACCCGGGTGATCCGCACCCAGCTGAGGCCGGGACATCAGGTGTTCGTGGCGGAAATGGGCGCAAGGCACCGGGGGGACATCCGGGAGCTGTGCCGGCTGGTGCATCCCACCTACGGCCTGCTGACCTCCGTCGGCCCCCAGCACCTGGACACCTTCCGCAATATTGAGAATATCAGGGAGACCAAGTATGACCTGATCCGCGCCCTGCCCACGGACGGCTGCGCCTTCTTCCCGGACGACGGGGGCATCTGCGCGGAGCTTTATGACCGGACGGACAAGCCCAAGCGCCTGGTGAGCCTGAACCGGGGCAAAGCCGGGCATACGCCGGACGTGTGGGCCGAGGGCATCCGCGTGTCGGACAGGGGCAGCAGCTTCCGGCTGTGCACGCCCTCCGGGAGCGTAGCGTGCGAAACCCGGCTGCTGGGGAGCCACAACATCGGCAACTTGCTCCTGGCAGCCTCGGCAGCGCTCACCATGGGCGTATCGCTGGAGCAAATCAGGCGGGCCGTGCGCCGGCTGGAACCGGTGGAGCACCGGCTGCAGCTGCTGAACCAGCCCGGCGGCATCACTGTCATCGACGACGCTTTCAACAGCAATCCCAAGAGCTGCATGGCGGCTCTGGAGGTGCTGGCGGGCATGGGCGGAAGACGCATCCTGATCACTCCAGGCCTGGTGGAGCTGGGCGAGAAGGAAGCGGAGTATAACCGCAGCTTCGGCGAGGCGATGAAAGGCTGCTGCGACACGGTCATTCTGGTGGGCGAAAAGCATACCGCGCCCATCCGGGAGGGCCTCGAAAAAACCGGCTTTGACCCGGCGCAAATCCATGTAACCGCTGACCTGAACGCCGCCACCGCGCTGATGCGGTCCATCGTCAGACCCGGCGATACGGTGATGTTTGAAAACGATCTGCCGGACAATTACAGCGAATGACAGGAGGCTCTCTGATGTCCAAAATCCAGCTGGCCGTGCTTTTCGGCTCCAGGAGCTGTGAGCGCGAGGTGTCCATCATCAGCGCCATTCAGCTGATGAATAATGTGGATACCGCGAAATATGACGTCATCCCGGTGTATATCGATGAGCAGAACGTGTGGTACACCGGCGCGCCGCTGCGCGAGGTGAAGAGCTTCGTGCCCTTTGATCCCAACGCCCGGGGCGTGGAGCGGGTGACCCTCGACCTGACGGCGGGCTCCGGCGCGCTGACGGCCATCCGACCCGGACAGGGGCTTTTCCACCGCACGGAGGAAAAGCTGGTGGCGCGCATTGACTGCGTGATCATCGTCATGCACGGGCTGAATGGCGAGGACGGCACCCTGCAGGGACTGCTGGAGCTGGCCAATCTGCCCTACTCCTCCACGGGGGTGGCGGGCAGCGCCATCGGCATGGACAAGATCATGATGAAGCAGTTCTTCCGGGGCGCTGACCTGCCCGTGCTCCCGGGCGTCTGGTTCACCCGCGCCCGCTGGGAGACAGCCCGGGAGGAAGTGCTGAAGGAGACCGAGGAAGCCCTGGGCTATCCGGTGTTTGTGAAGCCGGCCTGTCTGGGCTCGTCGATCGGCGTCAGCCGGGCGGATGACCGGGAAAGCCTGATCGAAGCCTTCGAGCTGGCCTTTGAGTACGACCGGCGGGTGCTGGTGGAGAAGGGCCTCGACCACCCGATGGAGCTGAACTGCTCCGTGCTGGGCTATGACGGGGATGTGAAGGCTTCCCCGATCGAGATGCCCGTGACCTCGGAGGATATGCTGGATTTCTATGGGAAATACCTGCGCGGCGGCGGCAAAAGCAGCGGCATGGCGAACCTTACCCGGATCGTGCCCGCGCCCATCCCGGACGAGATGAGGGACGAGCTGCAGAAAATGAGCTGTGAGATCTTCCGCATGCTGGACTGCAAGGGCGTGGTGCGCATCGACTACATGTACGACAAGGCGAGCGACCGCTGCTACATTACGGAAATCAACACGATTCCCGGCTCGCTGGCCTTCTATCTCTGGGAGGAAGCAGGGATGAAGTACAGCGCGCTGATCGACCGGATGGTGGACTGCGCCAGGAAGGCGCACGCCGATCGCAACGCAAGAAACTACGCCTTCACCAGCGATATCCTGAAAGCTGTGCGCCTAGGCACCAAAGGGAGCAAAGGAAGCAAAGGCGGCAAGTTGTAAGCGCGTGCACAACTGCCGCTGATAAAATTGCCCCAAAAAAAGAAGAAACACCCCCATCGGTACCATCGGTAAAGTCTTTTGGAAGAGAAGAGGGGGTTTGGGGGAGGAGGGAAACCTTTTCTTCCAAGAAAAGGTTTCCCTTCTCCCCCAATATCACCCCCGGATGAAAGGAAAAGCCATGCGGCTGAGCGAGGTGAAATCGCCCAGGGATCTGGACGGGCTGAGCTATGAAGAGCTGGAGGATCTGGCAAAGCAGCTGCGGGAGGAGATCGTTTCAACGGTGTCCAAACGCGGCGGCCACCTGGCCTCCAACCTGGGTGTAGTGGAGCTGACCATCGCCCTGCACCGTGTTTTTAACATGCCCACGGATAAACTGGTGTTCGACGTGGGCCACCAGTGCTATGCCCACAAACTGCTGACCGGCCGTTACAGCCAGTTCCACACACTGCGCTCGTTCGGAGGCCTGGCGGGCTTCCCCAAGCGGAACGAGAGCGCTTTTGACGTGTACGAAACCGGGCACTCATCCACGGCGATTTCCGCCGCGCTGGGCATGGCGCGGGCCCGGGATGCCCTGGGCGGGACGGAGCACGTGATTGCCCTGGTGGGGGACGGCGCGCTGACCGGCGGCATGTGCTACGAGGCGCTGAACGACGCGGGCTCCAACAAGACAAGGCTGATTGTTATCGTCAACGACAATGAGATGTCCATCTCCCAGAACGTGGGCGCCCTGTCCCGGCATCTGACAGACCTGCGGGTCAGTAAGGGCTGGACAAGCGCGAAAGGACACGTGGTCAGCGGACTGGAGCGCCTGCCGGGTCTTGGCCGTCCGCTGTACCGGGTGATTCACCGGGGTCTGGGTTTTGTCAAATCCCTGTTCATCGACGAGGGCTTTTTCACCTCCCTGGGCTTCCAGTACTACGGGCCCATCGACGGGCATGACATCCGCAAGCTGGAGCACACCCTGCAGCGCGCCAGCCAGCTGAAAGGCCCGACGGTCATCCATGTGGCTACCCGCAAGGGCTATGGCTATCAGCCGGCTGAGGACAGGCCCGAGGCCTTCCACGGCACACCGCCCTTTTATGTGGAGACGGGTGATATGCGCAAGCGTTCCGATCTGCCCTCCTATGGCGATGTCATGGCGGAAGAACTCTGCGCGCTGATGGGCCAAGACCGCCGGCTGGTGGCGGTGACGGCTGCCATGCTCAGCGGCACAGGTTTGCAGGAGATCGCCAAGCGGCTGCCGGATCGCGTGTATGACGTGGGCATTGCTGAGGAGCACGCGGCAAGCATGGCGGCGGGCATGGCGGCCCGGGGGCTGAAGCCCTATTTTGCGGTGTACGCCAGCTTTTTCCAGCGCGCTTATGATCAGATGATCGAGGACGTGTGCCTTCAGGGCCTGCCGGTGACCTTCCTGATCGACCGGGCCGGGCTGGTGGGCGAGGACGGCGCCACCCATCACGGAGTCTTCGACCTGGCCTCCATGCTGCCGGTGCCGGGGCTGACCATCCTCGCGCCCAGGGACATCCATCAGCTGAGAGCCATGCTGCGCTTTTCCGCGGGCTTTGAGCATCCGCTGGCCATCCGCTACGGGCGTTCCTCCGTCGACCTGAGCGCGCGCTGCCCGGTGAAAGGAGACTATCAGCCCGGCGTGTGGGAGCGGCTGGAGGAGGGCAATGACTGCGCGATCCTCGCAGTGGGCTCCATGGTGGCGGAAGCCCTGCAGACCCGGGATCTGCTGCTGAAAGAGGGAATAGAGGCGGCGGTGGTGGACTGCGCTTCCGTCAAGCCCCTGGACGAGACCATGCTGAAGCGCCTGTCCGACCGGCCGCTGGTGACCATGGAGGAGCACCTGCTCACAGGCGGCTTCGGCCAGTATGTGGGCGCTTTCTGTGCACGGGAAGGCCTGCCGGCGCCCGCGGTCAGCTTCGGCATACCGGAAATGTTTGTGCAGCACGGCGGACGGCGTCAGCTGATGCGGTACCTCAGCCTGACGCCGGAGACCATGGCCCGGCGGATCAGCGTGGCGCTCAGGGAGGGCAAATCGAATGGCGGACAGGAAACGCGCTGACGTGGCGCTGGTGGAGCAGGGCCTCTGCCCCAGCCGGGAGAAAGCGCAGGCGGCCATCATGGCAGGCCTGGCCTATATCGGAGAGCGGAAGCTGCTCAAGGCCTCCGAGCCTGTGCCGGAGGGCGCGGCGCTGACGCTGCGGGGCAAGAGCAATCCCTATGTGGGCCGGGGCGGGCTGAAGCTGGAAAAGGCCGTGCGCGTCTTCGGCGCGGAGCTGGCAGGGAAGGTGTGCATGGACATCGGCTGCGCGACGGGCGGCTTCACCGACGTGTGCCTGAAAAACGGGGCGGCGCATGTGTA
The DNA here is from genome assembly GCA_017534885.1 of Clostridia bacterium. Taxonomy (GTDB): domain Bacteria; phylum Bacillota; class Clostridia; order Christensenellales; family Aristaeellaceae; genus RUG11272. The sequence goes on from JAFXVR010000065.1 coordinate 29,415, forward strand.
TGCCATCGACGTGGGCTATGGCCAGTTTGACTGGGGGCTGCGGCAGGACGAGCGGGTGACGCTGATGGAGCGCACCAACGCCCGCAGTCTGACCCCGGAGATGGTGCCCCTGCATCCCACCGTGACGGTCATGGACGTCAGCTTCATCTCGATCAAGCTGATCCTGCCGGTGGCGGCGGAGATCATGGGCAGCGAAGGCGTGTTCTATACGCTCATCAAACCCCAGTTCGAGGCCGGTCGGGGCAAGGTGGGCAAGAACGGCGTGGTGCGGGACGGCAAGGTGCACGAGGCTGTGCTGGCGGACATTGCGGACTTTGCGGAACATATCGGCTGGCGGATGTGCGCCCTTGACTTTTCGCCCATCACGGGCCCCAAGGGGAACATTGAGTTCCTCGCCGAGATCCGCTGCGCCCGGGAGGGCCTGAACCGGGTCGGGGCTGAGGACATCGCGGCTGTGGTACGGACGGCGCATCAGGAGACGGCGAAGAACGCCCTGCCGTCAGCGGAATAAGGCGGAAGAAACGCCCGGGAGGTGTGGGGATGAAGATCGGGCTGGTGATACCCGAAGCCCGGCCGGAAGCGCTGGTTTACGCGAAGCGCGCGGCGGCTTACCTGGAGCGCAGGGGCGCGGCGGCGCTGTGCGAGGGGAACGCGCTGCCCGGCCTCAGGGCCTTCTCCGAGGAGGACAGGCCGGACGCGCTGCTGGCCCTGGGCGGAGACGGCACACTGCTGCGCTGCGTGCGCTGGGCGGTGGCCTGTCACGCGCCCTTGCTGGGCATCAACCTGGGCAGTCTGGGCTTCCTGACCGAGGAGGAGCCCGAGGAGCTGGAGCACGCCATGGACGCCCTGCTCTCCGGCGCCTATGAAGTGGAGCGCCGCAGCCTGCTGAAAGCGACGCTGCCGGACGGAGTGTCCTACCTGGCGCTCAACGACGCGGTGGTCAGCCGCAGCGGTTATCCGAGGCTGATCCGGGTGCGCACCCGGGTGGACGGCGAGATTGCCGGGCAGTACCGGGCGGACGGCCTGATCGTGGCCACGCCCACCGGTTCAACAGGGTATTCCCTGTCCGCGGGCGGGCCCATCGTGTCCCCGCAGGTGGACTGCATGGTCATCACCCCGGTCTGTGCCCACAGCCTGCAGCATCGGCCGCTGCTGGTGCACGGCAGCGCGGAGGTCAGTTTGGAGCTCTACGGCGGCAGCGGCATCCGCGCTTCCCTTGAAATCGATGGCCGAACCTGCGCCGAGCTGGTCAGCGGAGACGAGGTCAGCGTGCGCCGGGCGGAGGAGAACCTGGAGCTGATCCACCTGCACCCGCCGCGCTTCTTTGAGCTGGTGCACCGCAAGCTCTCCGAGTGGGCGACGTGAGCGGGCGGCGTTATCGACAGACAGTACATCCCGGCTGAGGTCACGGGCTTCAGCCACATGAACAGGCTGAGGAGGACGGAGCGGGGGAAGACATCTCCCGCTTCACCAGATAGGATGAAGAACACAAGACAGGCCGTCATCCTGGATATCATCCGGGAAGGTCACATTGAAACCCAGGACGAGCTTTCCGCGGCGCTGCGGGAGCGCGGCATTCAGGTGACCCAGGCCACCATATCGAGGGATATCCGGGAAATGCGGCTGATCAAGGTGCTGGGGCCGGGCGGGAATTATGAGTACGCCCTGCCGGAGATCCGGGACGGGAGCATGGCGGACCGCTTCGGGCGGATGCTGGCGGAAGCGGTGGTCAGCACGGCTTCCTCGGGCAACCTGGTGGTCATCAAAACGCTGTCCGGCTCGGCCAATATGGCGGCGGAGGCGGTGGACAGCCTGCACTGGCCCGAGGTGCTGGGCACTCTGGCGGGGGACAACACCATCCTGCTGGTGGCGCGCACGGACGAGGAGGCCCCGCTGGTGGCCGAGCGGCTGCAGCGGCTGATCCGCTGAGAGGGGAGGCGCGGGCCATGCTGCGCAGCTTGAGTATCCGCAATGTGGCGCTGGTGGAGGAGCTGACGCTGACCTTTGACGCGGGTCTGCACGTGATGACCGGCGAGACCGGCGCGGGCAAGTCCATTGTGGTGGACGCGGTGAGCCTGGTGCTGGGCGGCCGCGCCGACCGGGAGCTGATCCGCACCGGCACGGACCGGGCCGCGGTGGAGGCCGTGTTTGAGGTGGCCGACGACGACCCCGTCCTGGCCTTTCTCGCGGAAAAGGAGATCGCCTGCGACGGCCTGGTGACGCTGTACCGGGAGCTGACCCGCGCCGGGCGGAACCTCTGCAGGGTCTGCGGCGTGGTGGTGCCGGTGACAGTGCTGCGGGAGACCGGGGCGCTGCTGATGGACATCCACGGTCAGCACGAGGCGCAGTTCCTCATGGACGACCGCTTTCACCTGAAATACCTCGATGACTCCGGAGACGAGAAGCATCAGGAGCTGCTGGCACAGACGGATGCCGCGTGCCATGCCTTTTTGCAGTGCCACCGCCGCTACGCGAAGCTGGTGCGGGAGAACAATGAGAAAACCTACCGGATGGAAAGCCTGAAGCGCTCCCTGGCCGAGCTGGACAAGGCGCAGCTGAAGGCAGGCGAGGAGGCCGCGCTGATAAGGGAGCGGGATCAGGGCCGGCACGCGGAGAAGATTGACCGGGCACTGACCGAGGCGCGGATGCAGCTGGCGGAAGGGGAGGCCAACGCCCTTGACCTCCTGCGGCCGGCCCGCAGCGCCCTGCAGGGCATCAGCGCCCTGGGGGAGGACTTCGAGCGGCTGTCGGCACGGCTGGAGTCCGCCTATTATGAGCTGGAGGAAATCAACTATGAGCTGGCCTCCCTGCAGGAGAAGCAGGACTTCAGCCCCTCGCGGGCCGAGCAGATAGAGAGCCGGCTGGACGTGATCCGGCGGACGCTGCGCAAGTATGGCGCGACCGAGGAGGAAGCCCTGGCCGAGCAGGAGCGGATGCAGGAGGAATACGACCGCTACGAGTCTATGGACGCCGAAGTGGCCCGCCTGGCGGCGGAGGATCGCGGCCTGCTGAGCGCCTACCGCGCCCTGGCCCGGCAGCTGACCGAGGCCCGGCGCGCGCTGGCGAAGCGCTTTGAGGAGCGGCTGACGGCGCAGCTGAAAGAGCTGGGCATGGAGAAAACCGTGTTTGAAGTGGTCTTCGCGCCGCCGCCCGAGAGCAGACCGCCCATGCCCCAGCCCACCGGCGACGACAGCGTGGCCTTCTATATCTCCCCGAACCCGGGCGAACCCCTGAAGCCCCTGAGCAAGATTGCCTCCGGCGGCGAGCTGTCCCGGCTGATGCTGGCGCTGAAGTCCATCGAGGCTGAGCGCAACGGTGTGGGCAGCATGGTCTTTGACGAGATCGACACGGGCATTTCCGGGCGCATGGCCCAAGTAGTGGCTGAAAAGATGGCGCTGATCGCCGCCCGCCGCCAGGTCATCTGTGTGACGCACCTGCCGCAGATCGCCGCCATGGCCGACCACCAGCTGCTGGTGGAAAAGCGCGTGACCGGTGAGAGAACCAACACCACCGTCCGCACCCTGACCCGTGAGGAAAGGGTGGGCGAGGTGGCGAGGATGCTCGGCGGCGCCGACGGCAGCGGCGAGAGCGCCCGCAGCCACGCGGCGCATATGCTGAGGATGGCAAAGGAAGGGAAGGTGAGAAGAGGGGGAGAGTGAAAACAGAAAGAGTATGAAACCAGCAATTGTGGAATACAAAGGTATCAGCAATGAAAAATTCACAGCAGGGAAACGATATGAGGCGTTTTTCCTCGAATACTGGGAAGGTGTACGCAACAGCCTGCATGTTCGCGGTAACGATGGTCGGGTCACAGACTTTCATCCATTCGAAGACTTCATCGTGATTGCGGACGATGACAACTTGCTTAACAGCTATGAAGCAAGGATCAGATGTGTCACTCACAGGCTTGACGGTCTGATAGGCGGCCTGACATATGGAGAGGAATACAAGGCGATCGGCAGGGACAAGGCGGGGCTGTTTCTGGTGAAAGACGATTCAGCCTGCTGTTACTTTTATGACCCATCAGACTTTATCATCTTGGATGGCCCCCACGGCATTCTTGCCAAAAGAAGCGTCTATTACAGTTATCATGGCGGAGACGACGAGGTGCGGAAAAACTGATCCATGGGAATCCTGATTTGCGGACTCAACGGAGCCGGGAAAAGCACACTCGGAAAAAAGCTGGCCGAACGGATCGACCATCTGTTCATCGACAATGAAGACCTCTATTTTCCGAAAGAAGACGCAGCATATCCTTTTTCCGGTCCAAGAAGCAAAGATGAGGTCATCCGACTTCTCGAAGAAAAGATTTCGGACAACCCCAGGTTTGTTTTCGCTGCAGTGAAAGGCGACTATGGCGACAGACTGATTGCCTCACTGGACGTGATCATATTGGTTGATGTACCGAAGGAAGTCAGATCCCAGCGTGTCCGGAACCGCTCATACTTGAGATTCGGAGAAAGAATCATGCCCGGTGGAGACTTGTATGATCAGGAAACGGCCTGGTTTACTTTGACAGACAGGAGACCAGAGAATTACACAGCGAAGTGGCTTGAGACAGTCAATTGCCCGGTTATTCGGATTGATGGAACCTTGCCGGTCGAAGAGAACGTTGAATACCTTGTTTCGGTTTTGATTTGATTACACCTGTACGCTCTGTCAGCCGGGGAGGCGCCTTCACCCTTTCCCCTCCCTTCCCCCTGCCCACGAGCTCACCCCCACCGCGACAAACACCACCGCAAAGCCGACGGCCAGCCGGGGCGTCACCTTTTCCCCCATGAACAGCACGGCGGATATGACCGCGAAGACGCTCTCGAGGCTCAGCAGGATGCCGGCGGGGGCGGGCGGGGTGCCGGCCTGGCCGATGTTCTGCAGGAGCAGGGCCAGGCAGGTGGAGAGGATGCTCAGGTAGCCCAGCTCCCAGGCCATGGGCCAGGTGAGGGCGGGGAGGCTTTCGCGGCGGATGAGCGCGCCGGTCCAGCACAGGGCGGCGGCGCTGACAAACTGCAGCAGGGTCATCAGCAGCGGGTCTTCCTCCCGACCGTAGCGGCTCAGGGAGGTGACCTGCACTGCGAAGATGACGCCGCAGAGCAGGGACAGGGCGTCGCCCTGGGTGATGGCCGCGCGGCCGTCCGCCTCGCTCAGGGAGATCAGGCCGATGCCCAGCAGGCAGAGCAGGGCGGCGATAAAGCTGTTGACGCCGGGACGGCGCTTCATCCAGACCCAGGCCACAAAGGGCACCAGCACGCAGTAGACCGCGGTGAGGAAGGCGTTCTTGCCGGCGGTGGTCTCCTGCAGACCTAAGGCCTGGATGATGTAGGCCGCGCCGAGGATCAGGCCGCAGCCCAAACCCCGGCGGAGGAGGCGCGGGTTCAAACCGCGTTTCAGCCGCTTCAGCAGGCAGAGGCCCAGCACCAGCGCCGCGATGGTGAAGCGCAGGGCCAGCAGCAGCAGGGGCGGCATGGTGTCCAGGGCGGATTTCATCACTACAAAGGCGATGCCCCAGATCAGGGAGGCCAGTACCAGCGCCAGCCTCGGCCAAAGGCGATTGGTCGCTTTTGTCATTCGTAATCAAAGCCTCTCAGGCGCATTTCTTCGGCAAAGTGGCAGGCCACCATGCGGCCGTCCACCTCCCGCAGGTCGGGCACTTCCCGGGCGCAGCGCTCCTGACAGTAGCGGCAGCGCTCGTGGAAATAACAGCCGGAGGGCGGGTTAGCCGGGTTCGGAATCTCGCCCTGGAGGGGAATGCGCTCCATCTGCGCGTCCGGGTCGGCCACGGGCACGGCGGAGAGCAGGGCCTCGGTGTAGGGATGGCAGGGGCGGGAGAAGAGCTTCTCCGTCTCGCCGAACTCCACCAGGCGGCCCAGGTACATCACGCCCACCTTGTCGGAGATATGCTCCACCACCGAGAGGTCGTGGCTGATGAAGATGTAGGTCAGATCCAGCTCTTTCTGAAGATCCTTCAGCAGGTTGATGATCTGCGCCTGAATGGACACGTCTAAGGCGCTGACCGCCTCGTCGCACACGATGACCTGCGGGTTGAGGATCAGGGCGCGGGCCGTGCCGATGCGCTGGCGCTGGCCGCCGGAGAAGGCGTGGGGATAGCGCTTCAGGTAGGTCGTGTTCAGGCCTACTTTTTTTGCCATCTCAATGACCTTCTGCTCCAGCTCGGCCTTGGGCATCTTCGGATAATTCGCCCGCAGGGGCTCGCCGATGATGTCGATGACCGTCATGCGCGGGTCCAGGGAGGAGTAGGGATCCTGGAAGATCATCTGGATTTCCTTGCGGACCTTCTTCATCGACGCCTTGTCCAGCTTGAGGAAATCGCAGGTGACGCCGTCCCGGGAGGTGTAGATGACCTCGCCCTCGCTGGCCTCGATGGCCCGGACGATGCATCGGCCTAAGGTGGTCTTGCCGCAGCCGGACTCGCCCACAATGCCGATGGTCTCGCCCTTGCGCACATCAAAGGACACGTCCGTCACGGCGCGCACGCACACGCCCTTGGAGGTGAAGCGCTTCGAGATGTTTTTGACCTGCAGGATCAGCTCCTTGTCCTGCTTTGCTTCCGTTCCGCTCATGCGTCATTCCCTCCTTTCCCGCAGCGCGCACAGGCCGCGCAATGGCTTCCGCCCACACAGCGCAGCGCAGGTTCCTCGGCGGCGCACAGGGCTTCATCCCTCAGGTCGCAGCGGTCATAGAAGCCGCAGCCGGGCTTCAGGTTCAGCGCCAGGGGCACGGTGCCCTCGATGGAGTACAGGCGATCCAGCTTGCGGCTGCCGATCTTGTGCACGCTGCCCATCAGGCCGCGGGTGTAGGGGTGCAGGGGCTCCTTGTAGATTTCCCGGGCGGTGCCGGTTTCCACAATGCGGCCCAGGTACATCACCGCCACCCGGTCGCACATCTTGGCGACAGTGCCCAGGTCGTGGGTGATGAAGAGAATGGCCATGCCCAATTCCTGCTGCAGGCGCTGCATCAGCTCCAGAATCTGCGCCTGGATGGTGACGTCCAGGGCGGTGGTGGGTTCGTCCGCGATGAGCAGCCGGGGCTTACACACCAGCGCCATGGCGATCAGCGCCCGCTGAAGCATGCCGCCGGAGAACTCGTGGGGGAACTGGTCGTAGCGCTTTTCCGCGTTGGCGATGCCCACCTTTTTCATCATCTCAAGGGTGATTTCCTTCGACTGCTTCTTGTCCTTGGTGATGTGCAGGCGGGTGCACTCGTTGATCTGGTTGCCGATGGTGTACATGGGGGAGAAGGCCACCATGGGCTCCTGGAAGATCATCGAAATCTGCTTGCCGCGGATGGCTCTGATCTGCTTGCCCCGGGGATCGAGCTTCAGCAGATCGGTGACCTGGCCGCTCTCCTCCCGGAACAGGATTTCGCCCGTCGTATGGCACTTCTTGTCATTGATGCCGAGAATGGCCTTGCTGGTGAGGCTCTTGCCGCAGCCGGACTCGCCCACCAGGCCGAGGGTTTCGCCCGGGCGGATCTCAAAGGAGACGCCGCGCACGGGGGTCAGGGTGCCTTCGTCCATGCCGATGCTGACGTGCAGATCGCGGACGCTGATGATGGGTTCCACTCGTTCACTCATGCTGATCGCACCCCCTCACTTGTACGGGTCGGCCGCGTCACGCATGCCGTCACCCAGGAAATTGAAGGCCAGCACTGTGAGCACCACAAAGAACAGCGGAATAAGACACCAGGGGTGACTGACGATGTTGGTCACGTTCTGCGCTTCCTTCAGCAGCACGCCCCAGCTGGTGGCCGGGGACTGGATACCCAGACCGAGGAAGCTCATGCTGGTCTCGCCGATGATCATGGAGGGAATGCCGAGGGTCAGGCTGACGATCAGGTAGCTCATGAAGCCAGGCACCATGTGCTTCAGGATGATTTTCATATCGCTGACGCCGGCCAGCCGGGCGGCCATCACATAGTCTTCGTTCTTGAGGGACATGAACTTGCCCCGCACCACGCGGGCCAGGCCTGTCCAGCCGATCAGAGAGAGGATGACCGTGATGAGCAGGTACATCTGCACCGGCGGGATGCCGGCGGGAATGGCCGCGGACAGCGCCATCCACAGGGGGAGGGAAGGCAGGGAGTTCAGCACCTCAATCACGCGCTGGATCACGTTGTCCACCGTGCCGCCGAAGTAGCCGGAGACGGAGCCGATCAGCAGGCCGAGGATAAAGCTGATAAAGGTGCCGGCGAAGGGAATGGTCAGGGAGACCTGACTGCCTAAGATGACACGGCTGAAGAGATCGCGGCCCAGATTGTCCGAGCCGAAGAGGAAGATCTTGCCGCCCTCGACCCCGACCAGGTGCAGGTCGCAGTCGATGAAGCCGAGTATCTTATAGGGCGAACCGTGCACGAACCAGTGGATGGGCAGGGGAGTGCTTTCGTCCGTCACGATCTGGCGGGTGGAGAAGGTCTCGCCCCTCGCCTCAGCCTCTTTCTTGGCGCGGCTCATCTCAGCGACGCTCATCTTGAGGGTCTGCCACTCGGACTTGTAGATGAAGGGCCCGATGAACTCGCCCTCGTGGACAAAGTGAATGGCCGTGGGCGGGAGATCCTTGGAGTTGGCGTCATAGTCGGTCAGGCTGTAGGGCGCGAGGAAGTCGCCCAGCAGGGCCACAAAGTAGAGGAAGCCCAGGATGACCAGGGAGACCCGGGCCAGCTTGTGCCGCCCCAGCTTGCGGGCCATCAGCTGCCATTGGGAGGCCAGATAGTACTTTTCCTCTTTGATGCGGGCTTTTTCCGCCTTCCGGGCGGCGCGCAGGGCTTTCTTGTCCATTTCGGCCATCACTCCGCCCTCCTTCCCTCAAAACGGATGCGGGGATCAAGCCACGCCAGCAGGATATCGGAGAGCAGGGTGCCCAGCACAATCAGGAAGCCCATCACCAGCAGGATGGTGCCGGCCAGGTACATGTCCTGCGCCTTCAGCGCGTTGTAGAGCCGGGGGCCCACCAGCTGCAGGTTCATCACGATGGCGGAGATGGTGGAGCCGTTGAAAATGTGGGACAGCACGCCGCTCAGGCCGGACACGGTGGGATTCAGCGCGGCCCGCAGGCAGTACTTGTACACGATGCGCCTCTCCGAGACACCCTTGGCCCGGGCGCAGAGCACATAGTTTCTGCCCAGCTCGTCCAGCATCTGGGCCCGCATGGAGCGCAGGGTGCCGCAGGTGCCGGAGGTGCCGATGACGATGATCGGGATGGCCATGCGCCCCCAGAAGTCACCCCGGAAGAGGACTTCCCACCATTGCAGCGTGCCCTGCTGAAGCCCCAGCAGAATTTCATTGGAATACAGCCCGATGAAGGCTGTGCCCGTCCATATGTAGGTGGCGTACATCAGCAGGATGGCGAACAAGAAATTGGGGACCGCCATGCCCAGGAAGCCGACAAAGGTAAAGCAGTAGTCCGCCGCCGAATACTGGTGCACCGCGCTGTATATGCCGATGGGGATGCCCACCAGGTAGTTGAACAGCATGGTGACCAGCGACACAATGATGGTCATCGGCAGTACCTCCGCAATGACAGGCCAGACAGGCTTTTCATAGTCGAAGGAGTAGCCGAAATCAAAGCGGCTGAGGATATTCCACATCCACTTGAAATACTGCATGAACCAGGGCTGGTCCAGGCCGTAGCGCTCGGTCAGGCTGGCCAGCTCGCTCTCATCCACGATCTGCCCCTCCGCCTTCAGACCGGCGACATAGGAGGTGAGGTAATCGCCGGGGGGCAGCTGGATGATGAAAAAAATGACCACCGACATGATCAGCAGGATAGGGATGAACGTCAGAACGCGCTTCAGGATGTACTGACCCATACGCGCTTCCCTCCTCGCATCGGGATTGTCGGCAGGCTCGCGGCGGGCCTGCCCGCGTGGATTGACGAAGGGCGGGAAGACGAGCTGAGCGCCTTCCCGCCCTAGTTTTCAGGTCACTTCCGCTTCAGAAGCGGCCGGGCTTACTTCTCCACCCACAGGCAGGCGAAGTTGGCCAGGCCCAGATCGCGGAACTCGTCGCAGGCGATGCCGTTCTCGGGGAAGTTGTGCATCTTCGCGTTGATGGCGTAGATCGCCGGATTGGAGGAGGTGAAGCCGATCTCGTAGATGCCTTCCTTGAAGCAGTCCAGCAGCTGCAGGGCATAGCCTTCCTTCTCCTCGGAGGTGGTGGCGTTCTTCATGCTGGTGTAGATTTCCAGCATGGCCTTGACATCGGCCGGCGGCTCCACAGCGCCCTCGCGGCCCTTGCCGTCCAGCTGGTTGAGGTACCACAGGCCGAAGGCGGAGCCCCAGACGCAGTAGTCGCGCATGGGCACGAAGTAGTCAGGACGCAGAGAGATCGAGACGGTGTCGAAGTTCTCGTAGTTCAGCACGATCTCATGCTCGTTGGCGGAGCGCATTTCCTCCATGATGGAGCGGTCGTACAGGCGGGTGGTGGCGTCCAGGCCGACCTTCTTGAGGTCATTCATGATGAGCTCGGCCAGGCTGGCGTCCGCCTCGTTCTGATACTGCAGGTTGAGGGTCAGGCGGGTGCCGTCGGCAAAGGCCCAGAAGCCCTCCGCGTCCTTGACCAGGCCGCAGGCTTCCAGCAGGGTTTCAGCGCCGGCCAGATCCTGCTCCACCCACTTGCTGGTCCACTCGGGGTCATAGCCCTGGGCGCCGGCGGGCGGGGCGGACTGGGCGGGATCGGTGTAGCCGTTGTCGATCAGCTGGGCGATCTGGTTGCGGTCGATGATCAGGGACAGGGCATGGCGGAAGTCCACATTCTGGTACAGGGGCCGCTTGAGGTCATCCTGCACCGCCAGGTTCAGCTGCATGGACTGGCTGGTCCAGCTGGTGGAGGACCACTCAATCAGGTTAACGGCAGCCTCGGAATTCAGGATGGTTTCCACATCGGAGAGCGCCACGGAGCCGATGTCCGCAGTGCCGTCCATGATCCACAGCAGGGCCTGGGAATCATCGCTGTAGCGGCGGAAATGGAGCTCGTCGATGTAGGGCAGCTGCTTGCCCTCGGTGTCGACCTTCCAGTAATAGGGATTGCGCTTCCACACGCACATCTCATCGTTGAAGTCGCCGTCGATGATCCAGGCGCGCAGGGTCGGGCGGCCCTTGACGATCCAGTAATAGTAGGTGTAGCTGTTGCCCAGGGCCTTCATGTCGGAGAAGCCCAGCCCCTGCGCGTAGGCGTCCTTGTCCTCAGCGGACTTCTCGGGGTCGGTGTACACGGCCACGTGCTCCGCCAGCCAGTGCTTGGGCGCGAAGAACCACTTGCCGTTGATGGCCAGCTCCCGCAGGAATTCGGGCTTGGGGGACACAAAGGTCATGGTGAAGGTGTAATCATCCACAGCGGCGAAGGCGGCGACCTGCATCTCGCCGTTCTCGTCCATGGCCTTCACGGCTTCCCAGGGGTTCTTGCCGGTGAAGCCGGTCAGCAGGCACTCCTCATAGAAGAAACGGCAGTCCTCAGTGGTGAAGGGCTCGCCGTCGGACCACTTCATGCCCTCGCGGAGATGAATCGTCCACACAGTGCAGTCCTCGTTCACCTCGTAGCCCTTGGCCACGTTGGGCTCCACGGTGCCGTCCGTCTTAAAGCGGAAGAGGGCTTCCTCGGTGGGCTTGCCGGGGCCCCACTTGGAGGAGCCGCCCTGCATCAGGGTGATATAGTCGGTGTACTGGCCGATCTCGGCCACGTCCTCCACCATGATGTCGGACGCGGCGGGCAGGCGGTCCGCCACAGCGGGCAGATCCTGGCCGTCCAGGTAAGGGGACTGGGTGTAGGCAGGAGCCTCGGCGGCCGCGAAGCTGACCATGGAAAGCAGCATCGCCAGCGCCAGCAGCGCAGAGAGAAGTCTCCGGGTCTTCATGTGGGTCTCCTCCTTTATTGCCCGCCTGTGCGGCGGAGCTTTTTCACGCGGGCTTTTCAGCGTAACAGCGCTGCTTGCAAAATGCAAACAGGCCTTTGCAGAAAACGCCCTTACTTCACCAACACTATACCAGAATTGTACATTCTTTGCAACAGCTTTTCTGAAAAATGGCAGGAGAGAATGCATTGCCGCGCCAACATCGCTTTACAAATCGCCCAAAACCCGGTAGAATGGCAGCAAAGGGCAGGCGCATTCACGGGAGAGCGCCGGCTCTGCAACCCCATGAAGAAAGGAAGGCGGATGGGTGAAGGGAGGCTGCCCCTGGCAGGACGCATTCACCTGTGTACCGCCCGGCACGCGCTATGCCTGAGAATCGCCAGTTCCGTCAGCGCCTGGCCGCGTGGCAGGCTGAACTCAAGAGGCAGCTCATCACACCGGTGGCGCCGGTGCCTTTTTCGGGCTGCCCTGTGCTCAGGCGGCTGTCAGCAGAAGAGGCGGCCTGCCTGCCTTATAGACCCATGCCGGTGGAAACGCGCTGGGGGGAGAGGCGGGAGTATGCCTGGTTTTCAGCCGTTTGTGACGTACCGGAGGGCTGCGCGGGGCGCCGGCTGGTGCTGCTCAGCGGCGTGGACGGGGAACAGCTCGTCTGGCTGGACGGACGGGCGGTCGGCGCGGTCGATCAGCGGCACGGCTATGTTACGCTCTTTCAGTCAGCGCCCTCAGGCGGGTCTTTCCGCCTGCTGATCGAGAGCTACGCTGGTCACGGCCCGCGGCTGGAGAGCCTGGGCCCCTGTCCGCCGGAGCGCACGCCCATTCCGCCGGTCACTGGCCCCCAGTGCACCGTGAGGGAGAGCTGGCTGGCGGTCTTTGATGAGGACGCCTACCAGCTGCACATAGATGTGGAGACCTTAGCCGGCCTGATGGATCTCCTGCCGGAGGGCAGCCTGCGCCGTCAGCGGGTGGAGGCCGCGCTGGACGGGTTCACCCACATCGTGGATTTTGAGCTTCCGCCGGAAGGCCGCCGCGCCGCTTACCTCCGCGCAAGGGAAGCGCTTCAGGAGGTACTGTCCTGCCGGAACGGCTCGTCCGCGCCGGTGATGCACATCTTCGGCCAGTCTCATATCGACCTGGCCTGGCTCTGGCCCATGGAGGAGACCTTCCACAAGGCCGCCCGCACCTACGCGACCCAGCTCAGTCTGATGGACGAGTACCCGGAATACCGCTTTCTGGCCTGCGAGCCCGCCCTGCTGGAAATGCTGCGCGAGCGCGAGCCGGAGATCTATGCCCGGGCATTGGAACACATTCGCGCCGGGCAGATTCAGCCGGAAGGCGCCTTCTATGTGGAGTGCGACACCAATATTCCCTCGGGCGAGAGCCTGATCCGCCAGCTGCTCTGGGGCAAGCGCTGGTTCCGGGAGGAATTGGGCGTCGAGGCCAAAGTGGGCTGGCAGCCGGATACTTTCGGCTTTGCGCCCTGTCTGCCCCAACTGCTCCGTGCCTTTGACATCCCGTATTTCGCCACCCAGAAGCTGCTCCGGGCTGACCCCGAATGCGAGCGCTTTCCCTATCAGGACTTCCTCTGGGAAGGGCCGGACGGCTCGCGGGTGCAAGCCCTGTCCTTCTTCAAGAACAACGCCCGCACCGATCCCGCCAGCCTGAAGGAACGGTGGGAAAAGCACCGCACCCAGACGACGGACATCAGCGCCCTGCTCTATCCCTTCGGCTATGGGGACGGGGGCGGCGGGGCTGACCGGGATCTGCTGGAATATCTGCGGCGGGAGACGGATCTGGAAGGCTTGCCCCGCACCCGGTGGTGTGCCCTGGATGAGCACTTCCGCATGGCGGAGGACAGCGCCCGGAAGAATATCTGGCATGGAGAACTCTATCTGGCCTGGCACCGTGGAACCTACACCGCGCAGCGGAAGACCAAGACGGCCATCCGGGCGCTGGAGCAGGCGCTGCACGACGCGGAAGGTCTGCTGGCCCTGTGCGGGGAGGAGACGAGGCGGGCGGAACAGCCCCGGCTGAAGGCGGCCTGGAAAACCCTGCTGATTCACCAGTTCCACGATATTGCCGCCGGTGTGGGTATCCGGGATGTGCACGAGGAGGCGGTCAGGGCGCTGGCAGAGGCGGAAGCGGCTGTGCGGGACGTCACCGAAGGGCTGGCGCGGCAGGTCTGCGGCATCAAAGCGGCGGAGGGCTGGTTTACCGCGCTGAACACCCTGCCCTTTGAGCGGAGAGAGCGCGTCACGCTGCCCGGCGGGGAGAAAGGCTGGCTGACCCTGCCGGCTTCCGGCGCAATCTCGATGAGCACTGCCGATCTCGAGCCGGATGAAGGTACGGTGCGCGTCCGCAAAACAGACAGCGGGATGCAGGTGGACAACGGCGTGCTGTCCTTTGTCATCGGGGACGACGGGAGCATCAGCGAACTCACCGACCTGCGCAGCGGACTGCCCCTCCAGTCTCCCGGCCAGCGGCTCAACGATCTCCGGCTCTACCGCAATGTGGAACCGGTCTACGACGCATGGGAGCTCTCGAGGGATTACCGGCGGGATCGGGTGGACGAGATCCGCGTTCACGGCATTCATCTGGAAGGGGAGAACACCCCCTGCCTGACCGTCACCGTTGAGCGAACCATCGGCATCAGCCGGAGCGTGCAGCGGATCAGGGTGATGGCCGGGGTCAGCCGCATTGAGTTCGAGACGGAGATCGACTGGCGGGAGCGGCATAAGCTGCTGAAAGCGCACTTTGAGATCAACCTGCGGAGTGAAAACGCCATCCATGAGATGCAGTTCGGCCACGTGGAGCGCCCGGCGCACCGCTCCACGGCCTATGCGAAGGATCGCTATGAGGTCTGCAACCGCCACTACAGCGCTTTGTTTGAGGCCGGGCGGGGCGTCGCCCTGATGAACAGAGCCATCTGGGGCGTCAGCTGTGAGGAAGGCGATCTGGCCCTCTCCCTGCTCCGCGCGCCCTGCGTGCCGGACGATACCTGCGACCGGGGCATGCAGCGCCTGGACTATGCGCTGTATGTCTATGACACGCCCTTCGCCCTGAGCGCCGTCACCCATGACGGCTATGCCTACAACAACCAGCCGCTGGTTTTCCCCGGCCGGGGACAAGGCTTCAGCGGCTTCCGGGCGGAAAACGCCATGATCGAGACCGTCAAGCCCGCCGAGGACGGGAGGGGCACGGTCATCCGGCTGTGGGAATATCGGGGCACCCGCACTATGGCCGAGCTGCGTCTGCCGCACAGGTCGGAGATCTGCGCCTGCAGCATGGACGAGCGTGAGGCCACGCCGCTGACCCGGGATGACCGCTGGCACTTTGAGCTGGGCCCCTTTGAGATCAAGAGCTTCCTGATCCGTCCGGACAGGTGCTGATGCTGCGGAATGGACGGCGGGACGATTCATCCGCTTTCAACAGAACAAAAACAAAAACCTGCCCGCAGGCCCGGAAACGCTCAGCTTCCGGAAGCGGACAGGAAAACCAGGGAGCAGGGGGAAGTCAGATGCGGCTTCCCTCTGCTTTTGTGCGGGCGCTTACTCCTGATCGCCGTACTTGGCGGTGTAGTTGCGCTGGTAGATCTCGATGTACTCCTGGAGGCCCATGTTGTTCAGGCGGGTGATGTACTCATCCCATTCATCATCCACACCGCCGTATGCCAGCCACTTGGCGCGCATCTGGTTGGTGTAGGAGATGATGTCCGTCTTGATGAGGCTCAGGGCGTCATTGTCCTCCTCGCTGAGCATCATGTTGGGCATGTAGTGGGTGGTGGCGTACTTGCGGTAATAGTTCTCATTCCGGTCGAACTTGGCCTGATGACCGGAGGAGCGCGGAATGGTGGTCTCGAAGAGGTCGCGGGTCAAGGCCACCGGGCCGTCCGCGGCAAAGGCTTCCTTGAAGCGGAATTCGTCATAGCTCAGGCCTTCGGGCACGGGCATGTAGTCATAGGTGCCGTCGCCGTTGTCCTTCAGGTTGATGCCGATGGGGCCGAGGTCGCACTGCATGGACCAGTAGGGATCATAGAAGGTGTCCACCCACTTGATCAGCAGCTCGGGGTTCTTGCACACATTGGTGATGGAGAAGCCGCAGGGGCTCATGGTCTGGCTGGAGGTCCAGCCCCAGGAAGTGGTGCCGTCCGGGCCCAGCAGGGGAGAGAGGGGCTCGTACTCGTCCTCGTGCACAGTGCCCAGGTCGAAGCTGTTCCAGCACATGAACACGCCGATGTTGGCCACTTCACCCTGGTTCTGGGCGTTGTAGGTCTTCTTGTCCATGGTGAAGCCTTCCAGGTCGATCAGGCCCTGGGAAAAGAAGTTCTCATAGTAGTACCGGCAGGCGTTACGGTAGCCCTCGGTGGTGGGCACATACACCAGCTGGCCGCCGGGGCCGATGACCAGGTGCGCGCCCTCGTTGCTGCCGTCCTCGGTCAGGGTGTCCGCATAGCCAAAGGCGCCGAAGAAGCCGCCGATGTCGCGCTGGGAGCCCAGGAACTTGAAGCTCATGGGGATCTCGTCAGAGGGGTCGCCGTTGCCGTTGGCGTCCTGATCGCGGAAGGCGGTCAGCACTTCCTTGAATTCCTCCAGAGTGGTGGGCTTCTGCAGACCCAGCCGCTCCAGCCACACCTTGTTGATCATGATGTTGCTGAAGATGGTGCCGTCCTCGCCCTCCTGGATGTAAGGCGTGGCGTAGATATTGCCGTCGGGAGCCGTGCACATGGACTTGATGTCCGGCCGGCGCTCGAACAGGGCTTTCAGGTTGGGCGCGTTCTCTTCGATCAGGTCATTCAACGGGATCAGCGTGCCCTGGGAGCCGTAGGTCACCAGGTCAGAGGCTGTCAGGGAATACTTGCCGAAAAAGCCGTCGGGCAGGTTCTTGTTGGCCGCCAGCAGCAGGTTCTTCTGCTCATCGTATTCCGCCTGCTGAATGGGATCCCACACGATGTGCACGCCGGTCAGCTCCTCGATGCGCTGGAACAGCACCATCTCATCGGGGTTGCCGTGCAGCGGGCGCACGCGGATGATCAGGTGGAATTCCTCAGGGGTATCCACCAGCGGGTAGTCCTGTGCCAGCGCCGCCGTGCAGGACAGGGTCAGCGCAAGAGAGAGCAGCAGTGCCAGGAAACGCTTCATGGTTCGATCCTCCTTTTTATTTCTCAGGGCCATCCGGCCCGCAGGTTCGTTGAAACACTTCAGCCCTTCACCGCGCCGATCATCACGCCCTGGATGAAATAGCGCTGCAGGAAGGGATAGAGCACCAGCAGCGGCAGGGAAGAGGCGATGATCACGCCGTACTTGATCAGGTCGCCCAGACGCTGCTGCGCCGCCAGGGTGGAAGCGTCCTCCACCATATCGCCTAAGGAGTTTTCAAACAGGATATTGCGCAGCACCAGCTGAAGCGGGTATTTGTCCGCGGACTTCAGGTAGATCAGCGCGTTGAAATAGCTGTTCCAGTGGCTGACCGCGTAAAAGAGCGTCAGCACCGCCAGGATGGACTTTGAGAGCGGCAGCACCACCTGCAGGAAGAACTGCACGTTGGTCGCGCCATCCAGCTGGGCGGCCTCCAGCAGCTCGTCGGGAATGGTCTGCTGGAAAAAAGTGCGCGCGACGATCAGGTTCCAGGCGCTGACCGCGCCGGGGAGAATCAGCGCCCACATGCTGTCGTAGAGACCCAGATCCAGCACCAGCAGGTAGGTGGGAATCAGGCCGCCGGAGAAGATCATGGTGAAGGTGACCATCATCATCATCAGGTTGCGCCCGGCCAGATCCTTGCGGGAAAGGGCGTAGGCCGCGGGCACGGTGATGAACACGTTGAGGACGGTGCCCACCATGGTATACAGCACGGTGTTGCGGTAGCCGGTGAAGAAGGAGCGGTAGTCCAGAATGCGCCGGTAGCCCTCCATGGTCACCCGATGGGGATAGAGGAACACATTGCCCGCGTACACATCCACCGGGTCGGAGATGGACGCGATGACGATGAAGTACAGCGGATAGGCAACGATCAGCAGGCAAAGGGTCAGGAAAATGTAGTTCAGGATGTCGAAGACCCAGTCGGCTCCCGTCTGCCGGATGCGGTTTGTCTTTCTTGCTTTCATGCTGCACCTCGCTTTCTTGATCCGCTGTCAGAACAGCGAGGAGTCGGAGACCTTGCGGGAGATGAAATTGACCGTGCAGATCAGAATCAGGTTGACCACCGACTCAAACACGCCCACGGCGGTGGAGAAGCTGAACTGGCTCTGCAGCAGGCCCCGCTTGTACACGTAGGTCGCAATGATCTCCGAGGTGGAAATGTTCAGGGAGGTCTGCATCAGGTAGGCCTTTTCAAAGCCCACGGCCATAACCTTGCCGGAGTTAAGGATGAACATGATGACCACGGTGGGCAGGATGCCGGGGATATCAATGTGCCAGACCCGCTGATACTTTTTGGCGCCGTCCACGATGGCGGCCTCGTGCAGCTCCGGGTTGATGCCGGACAGGGCTGCCAGATAGAGGATGGAGCCCCAGCCGGCGGACTGCCAGATCTCCGAGCCGATGTACAGGGGGCGGAACCAGCGGCTCTCCGCCATGAAGTGGATGCGCTCTCCGCCCAGGGCGCTGATGATATGGTTCACAATGCCTGAGGAGGGGGAGAAGAACAGAGAGATGATGCCCACCAGCACCACCGTGGAGATGAAATGCGGCGCGTAGATGACTGTCTGCACCAGCTTCTTGTACCGCTTGGAGGGCATCTGGTTCAGCAGCAGCGCTAAGATGATGGGTACGGGAAAAGACAGCAGCAGATTTTCGACACTGACAGCCAGGGTATTGGTCAGCAGGCGCGTGAAATCAGCCGCCGCAAAAAAGCGCTCGAAATTCTTCAGTCCCACCCAGGCGCTGCCCCAGATGCCTTTGTTGGCCTTGAAATTGCGGAAGGCGATCTGCAGACCGTACATCGGGTAGTACCGGAAGATCAGAAAGTACGCGATGGTCGGCAGCAAAAACAAATACAGCTGCCAGTTGGACAGCGCCCGCAGCAGCTTTTTCCGGCGCGGGCTGACAGGCGGTGCTGGCCGATTGACGGAATCGGTCATTTCACAAATCACACCCTTCATCACGCGGTGCATTCTTCTGATTTCATGGGAAAATTATAGTATTCCGCAACCGGATTGTCAATCTGCAATTCTTGCGAAAAGCGTTCTTCCCATGGCTCTTTCCATGGCCAATAGCCCCGGACCGGGACACAAAAAAGCCTGCCGGAGCAGGCTCGTTCGGGGCTTATTGCGCATCCGCGGCGTAGACGATGTCATCCCGCAGGCGGTAGATGGTCGCTCCGCGCTTTTTCTTGCAGAAGGCGCTGGCCCACCAGGTCACGTCCTTGACCTCGGCGTACTGTACGATACCGTAGCGCACGCCGTTGACCTTCTTGCCGCGCATGTTGGAGTCCATCCAGGTGACCGTGTCCGTCGCCGGGTCATAGTCCTCGATCATGATGGCGCTGTGGGCGCCGATGCCGTACTGGTAATCCGCGGACATCTGGAAGAAGTCGCCGCGTTTGACCTCGCGCATAAAGTCCTCCGCCAGGGCCAGGTTCTCCGCGGCGCTCAGGCTGGAGTCGTAGCGGAATTCCGCCGCGATATAGAAGGGGTTGCCCTCCGAGGCGGGGACGTCTTTCCAGAGCAGGCCGTAGTAGTAGGGCTTGCACTGCTTGGCGGGCAGGTTGTCCGGAATCTTCAGCGTGACGTTCGGATACGCCGCCATGCGGAAATCATCCCGGTTCTTGCGGAACAGATAGGTGGTAAAATTCTTGCACACATAGATATCGCTGGAGGAGGCGGCCTTCTGCGCTTTGCCGTTGGCTTTGACATAGAGGGTGTGCCCCAGGTCGATGATCCGGTTGATGAAGTCGTCCCGAGGGGTCAGCACCCTGGCCGGGGGCTCGTCGGGATACTCTTCGCCGTCGTCACCGAGGATCACGTACTCCTCGATGGTCAGATCCTCCTCCTCGTCCTCCGCTGCCGCCCAGCAGGGCAATGCCAGCAAAAGCGCCATCAAAAGCGCGGCGATTCGTTTCAGCATGGTTCCGCCTCCTTGGCCTGGCTCACAGGTCGATGAATTTCTCAAACTCCGGCAGGATGCCGATGCCGTCGGGATAGTGGGCGGCAAACTGGGGAATGGCGTGGCTGGGGAAGGAATTGCCCTCGATGAAGGTGGGTCCCTTTTCCGTGATGGCCACATCCCAGGCCACAAAGCGCATCTGCGGCACCTTCTGCGCGGCCTTCAGGCACATGTCCTTGGCCTCTTCCCAGAAGGGGATGGTAAAGCCGACAATGGGCGTGCCGGTCATGGGGTGCTTCTCAAACGTGTTGCCCTGCTTGTCCGCACCGCAGGTCAGCAGCTTGCCGCTGTCCAGGTCGATGCGGGCCGCCATGCCGCCGCAGTCCACATTGTCCATCACCTTGCCGTTGCCGATGCGCAGGAAGGCATACACGATGCCCTGCTGCTTGTCGCCCAGGAGGGTGGCGATCCGGCAGGTGTTGACCGAGGTGGGGCAGAGGGAGGCCATGGCCGGGTGCTGCACCACGGTTTCCTCAAGAATGCCGATGCCGTCCCGGCGAAGCTTCTGCAGGAAGGCTTCCGGGCCATCCGCCCAGTCCGCCGGCTCATACTTGAGGATGCCCTGCCCGCTGGAGCCTTCGAGGGGCTTGCCGATCATCCGGGGCAGACTGTCCATCATGTCCCGGAGAGCGTCTGGGGAGGTGCTTTCATTGATCAGCAGCCACTTGCGCGGAATGTATTCCGCAAACAGCGTGTTGAACTGGGTCTTGTCATCGAAAAAGTGCCAGTAAGCCTTGTCGTTCATCCGGCGGACAATGCTGTTGGAGATGCCCCGGGTGATGACCGTGCGGCGCTGGGCGTCGTTCAGCCGGTACATCTCGGCGATCTTGTAATCGATATAGCCAGCGTTGTATTTCAGCGCGCACTTCAGCATATCGCACAGGAGCCAGGGCCGGCTCTTCCCGCTGCGCTCCTTCAGGATGGCGGTGGTCTCCCACATCCGCTTCCAGTCGATGCGCACCACGCGCTTGATAAAGTAACTGATCCTGCTCATCGCAAACCGCTTCCCTCCGGCGGGGAAATCCCGCGCTGTCTTCAGCCAGACTGTCCGCTCACACGTTGAAGCGGAAGAGCACCACGTCGCCGTCCTTCATCACGTACTCCTTGCCCTCGGAGCGCACCAAGCCCTTTTCCTTACAGGCGGCCATGGAGCCCAGCTCACGCAGGGTTTCAAAGGGCACAACCTCGGCGCGGATGAAGCCCTTCTCGAAATCGGTGTGGATTTTGCCCGCTGCCTGGGGGGCTTTGGTGCCCTCGGTGATCGTCCAGGCGCGGCACTCGTCCTCGCCGCAGGTCAGGAAGGAAATCAGCCCCAGCAGGTGGTAGCAGGCGGTGATCATCCGCTCCATACCGCTCTGACCCAGG
The DNA here is from genome assembly GCA_017534885.1 of Clostridia bacterium. Taxonomy (GTDB): domain Bacteria; phylum Bacillota; class Clostridia; order Christensenellales; family Aristaeellaceae; genus RUG11272. The sequence continues at coordinate 50,737 of JAFXVR010000065.1, forward strand.
CCCAGGTCGCTGATGAACTCCTGCTTCTCCTCCTCGTCCATCTGAGAGATTTCCTCCTCGATGGCCGCGGAGATGACCAGCACTTCCGCCTGCTCGGCCTCGGCGATGGCCTTCACCTTGTCGAGATCTTTGACTTCGCTCTCCGGCTTGCCCAGATCGTCCTCAGCGATGTTGGCGGCGTAGATGACCGGCTTGTCCGTCAGCAGAAACCAGCTGTCCGCGATCTGCTTTTCTTCCTTATCCATTTCGAGGGTGCGGGCCGGCTTGCCGCTCTCCAGGTGCTGGAGCATGCGGGCGCAGAGCTCGGTTTCCCGCAGGGCGGCCTTGTCCCCGCCGTTCCTGGCGCGCAGAGCCTTGTCCCGGCGGCGCTGCACGGTGTCCATGTCGGCGAAGATCAGCTCCAGATTGACGGTCTCGATGTCGCTAACCGGGTCGGTGGAGCAGTCGGCGCGGATAATGTTGTCATCATCAAAACAGCGCACCACGTGCACGATGGCGTCCACCTCACGGATGTGGGAAAGGAACTTGTTGCCCAGCCCCTCGCCGTGGCTAGCGCCCTTCACCAGGCCCGCGATGTCCACAAACTCGATGGTGGTGGGTGTCACCTTTTTCGGGTGATACATATCCGCCAGTACGTCCAGCCGGTGATCCGGCACCATGACCATGCCCGTGTTGGGCTCAATGGTGCAGAAAGGAAAATTCGCGGCCTGCGCGTTGCTTGTCTGGGTGATTGCGTTGAACAGGGTGCTCTTGCCCACGTTGGGCAGACCGACCACGCCGAGCTTCATCTGAAAGTCCTCTCCTTCGTCGCTGGCCCGGCTCTTGCCGCGCCACGGCTGTTTTGGCAGCGGAGACATTATAACAGATCGGGTGGGATTGTACAAGGGCGGAGGAGAGAGAAACGGCAAAAGAGCAGGGCTGACACAAATAACGGAAAGAAGTGTGGGAAACGCTCCGCAAAGTTCTTGAAAAGCGAAGCGGATTATAGTATAATCAGTCTGAAATCAAAAAAGAAGCGATACACCTGACCGCTGTCAGGCATAAGTACGCCGACATTCAACAGGCTTGCAAAAAGTCAGCAATGCATATACATTATGGAGGAACACACCATGAACAAACGTCGCATCTTCTCTCTGCTGCTCTTCCTCGTCTTGCTCCTGGCCTGCTGCTCTTCAGCCCTGGGCGAAGGCGCGGACGTCGTGTCCGCCAGCTACAACAATTCCAGCTCCAGCGTGCGCGTGGGCGACGTGGTCAGCTTCGGCAGCTACAGGCAGTACAATACGGTGCAGGGCGCGCCGGAGCCCATCCGCTGGCTGGTGCTGGATGTGCAGGGCGACAAGGCGCTGCTGGTTTCGATGTTTGTGCTGGACTGCAAGCCCTATCACTCCCGCCCCTCCCGCATCACCTGGGAGAACTGCACCCTGCGCACCTGGCTGAATCAGGACTTCATGAACAAGGCCTTCAGCTGGAGCGAGGCCAATGCCATCCTGACCACCTATGTGGACAACAGCCGGGCCCAGGGCTACAGCGGCTTCACCACCGACGGCGGCAACAACACCTATGACAAGATTTTCCTGCTGAGCTACGCTGAGGCCTGGCGGTACTTCAGGAGCGACAACGAGCGCATGACCATCCCCACCACCTTCGCCATGAGCCAGAACGTGTACTATCACGACAACGGCTGCTTCTACTGGCTGCGCTCCCCCGGCCAGGCCCAGAACTACGCGATCTATGTTCACTTCACCGGCTCGCGCTATGACCGGAGCGTGCAGTACACCAACATCGGCGTGCGCCCGGCCATGTGGGTGGATCTGAACCTGGCTTCCTTCTGATACGGAACGGCTCTGCGCCGCAATTGAAAGGAGATTTGCGCATGAAACGCCTGCTGACTGCCCTGCTGCTGCTGACCCTCGGCGCTGGCCCGGCCATGGCCGAGACCTTTGCCGATGAGATTCCTGACGAATACCTCCGCGGCCCGAAGGAGGCAGGCGTGATTCAGCGCATCGCTTACCCCTCCCAGGATTACCTGACCGGCACCGGGGAGACCACCAAGCACGCAGTGGTCTACCTGCCTTACGGGTACACAGAGGAGAAGCAGTACAAGGTACTGATTCTCTGCCACGGCGTGGGCGGAACAGAGGACGAATGGGGCTTTGCCAAGCCATACAGCATCCAGAAAGCCATCATCGACAACCTGATTGCCCGGGGCGAGATCGAACCGCTGATCATTGTGATGCCCAACGGCCGTTCCAGCACCGAGCCCTACAAGACCAGCATGGAGCACGCGCAGGATTTCTACTGCTTCGGCAAGGAGCTGCGCAATGACCTGCTGCCCTGGATCGACGAGCATTTTGCCACCTATACGGGCGACCGCATGCAGCGGGCCATGGCGGGCCTTTCGATGGGCGGCATGCAGACCATCAACATCGGCCTGTGCGAATGCCTGGACTGCTTTGCCTGGTTCGGCGCCTTCTCCGCTGCGCCCACGACCTATGAGGCCGCGCAGATCGCCGAGGAGCTCAAGAAGTTCCCGGAGGAGGAAATCGCCTACTTCTACAGCCTCTGCGGCACAGAGGACAACCTGTACTTCGCCGGAGCCGGGGCGGCCAAGGAGCTGCCGAACTTCACGGACCGGGTGACGGAGAAGAACTGGCACTGGCAGGAGCGCTCCGGCGGCCACGACTTCGGCATCTGGAACCTGGGTCTGTACAACTTCGTGCAGATCTTCGCCGGGACACAGGCAAAGTAAGGAATCAAACCGAATGACCGATTCAGCCTTCCGCGGTTTTTCAGCTGCGGGAGGCTGTTTTGACGGGCCGGGGATGCCCTGCGGCGGCATTCGGAACCGCTGCCCGCAATGTTGTGCGATAAAGTGATTGCGCAAAGACGATGAATGCGGTATAATCAGAGTGGAAAACACTGCTGAAGAGAACGGGGGAGAGCGCTTTGGCCCTGATACCTTTGAAAGCAAAGGCGCCGATGGTAGAGAAAACCGCGCTGCCGCTGAGAGCGGGCAATGTGCGCTGGACAGACGGAACGCCCTGGCTGATCGATGAAGCCCTGAGGGATTATATGGATGCGCCCTGCGTGTGGGAGGGCGGTTTGCTGCTGGCGGCGCTGCTGCACGGCAAACTGGAGGACGGCGTGCTGGCTCTGCGGGTGCGGAGGCTGATGCGGGAACAGGCGGAGGACGGGAGCTTTGCCCTGCCCCTGCCGGACGCCCTTGCCGCCGCCCGGGCGATGATGGCGCTGTACGCGGCGGAGAGCGACCGGAACACGCTGCAGGCAGTGGGACGCTGGCTCGGCTGGCTGGGCGCGCATGTGCCTGAGCTTCTGGAAGCCGAACAGGCCGGGCTGCCGCTGGCGGACGTGTGGGAGCTGCTGGAGGCTTACTACTGCCTGACCGGACGCAAGGCTGTGCTGAAGCTCTGCGAGCAGCTGCGCCGGGACGGGCTCGACTGGCCCGGCCTGCTGCGCACCTTCCAGATGCAGCGGGAGATGGCGGCAAACGGCGCGTATGCCGAACTGATGCAGGCCGTGGCCGGCGGGGACGCCGACCGCGCTGCCAATGCCCGGCGTCTGCTGCGTTTGGGTCACGCGGAGAGCCTGGCGGACGGGCTGAGGACGGCGCTCTATAGCGGAAGCTTCAGCGGCAGCACGACAGATCTCGGCGCGGCAAGGGAAGGTTTTGAGCGGATCGTGCGCTGGCATGGCGCGGCCTGCGGCGGTGTGACGGCGGACGAATGGCTGGCCGGACGCGCCCCAGGCAAGGCGATCAGCGCCGGGACGGTGGGAGCGTGGATGGAAGCGCTGGCGGCCTGCGCCGCAGAAGATAAGGGAGAATGGGCGCTGGAAGCTCTCGAAAGATTGGCGGAGAATGCCCTGCCGCAGGCGGTGGATGAACGCGGACAGCCGAGGCTGCAGCGGGTGAACGCCGCCGGGGACGAGACAAAGCAGGACTGCTACGCGCTGATTGCGGACGCGGCGCATCAGCTGGGCCGGCTGGCCCGGGGCGTTGCGGCGGCGGCAGCGGTCTGCGCGATGAACACAAAGAACGGCGTCCTGCTGAACTGGCTGCACAAGGGCGCGTACCGGGTGAGCCTCGGTGGAAAGAGCGCCCTGCTGACTGTTCAGCGCGGCGCGGCGGACGACGGCCGCTGCCTGGTGGATGTGCAGACAAAAACCGCGGTGGAGGCCGCCATATCGATCCGTGTGCCGGGCTGGGCGGAAAAGGCGGAGCTCACCGTCTCGGGAGAAGACACACAGACCGCCGGGCCCGGTGAAACCATCGTCTTCAGCCGGGTATGGGAGGGCAAGACCCGCATCCTGATCAACATGGAACCCCGGCTGCAGGCGGAAGACGGCTACCACCAGTCTGTGAGCGTATACCGCGGCCCGGTGCTGTACAGCGCTGACGTCAGCGGCGGACAGTGGCGGGTGGCCGCGGCGGGAGCACCGGAAGTGCGCGGGGATCAGGTGAAGCTGCCGGTGAAGCCCATCGATCGCTGGGAGCGCATCGGGGATGTTCCCGTCCGGCCTGTCGCGTCAGGGGAAGCGGCGGAGATCGCGCTTCAGCCCTACGGCGGCAGCAAAGCGCGGATTGCCGTCTTCCCCAGGGAGCGCAACGCATGAATAGCATCCGCCTGGCGCCCCTGGCGGGCATCACGGACTGGCCCTTCCGCCTGCTCTGTTTCGAGCAGGGCTGCGACACAGCCTATACGGAGATGGTCAGCGCTCTGGGCTATGTCTACGCGCCCAAACAGCTGGCGGTACAGACACTCCTGGAAAGACATCCGCAGGAAAAACGGCTGATCCTGCAGCTCTTCGGCAAGGAGCCGGACTATATCGCCCGGACGGCGGCGGCCCTCTCGGATACGGGCAGGTTTGACGGCATCGACATTAATATGGGCTGTCCGGCCCACAAGGTTGCCTGTTCCGGGGAGGGCTCGGGGCTGATGCGAGACCCGGCGCTGGCCGAGCGCATCCTTCGGGCGGCGGTGAAGGCTTCCTCCGTGCCGGTCTCGGTCAAGATGCGTCTGGGCTGGGACGAGAACAGCGTCAACGCGGTGGAGATCGCAAAGATGGCGGAGGACTGCGGCGTCACGGAAATCGCCGTGCACGGCCGGACGCGCCAGCAGATGTACGCCGGGGAAGCGGACTGGGAGATGATCGCCCGCGTCCGCGAGGCGGTGTCCATTCCGGTGCTGGGCAACGGCGACATCTTCAGCGCGGAAACCGCCCTTCAGCGAATGGAGGAGAGCGGCACCGCCGGCGTGCTGATCGGACGCGGCGCCCTGGGCAATCCCTGGATCTTCAGCCAGATCAGAGCGCTGCAGCGCGGCGAAAAGCCGGCCAGCCCCACCGTCCGGGAGCGGATGGAAACCGCCATGCGTCATTACCGGATGCTGCTGGAATGGAAGCCGGAGCGCATCGCGGTCAACGAAATGCGCAAGCACATCGGCTGGTACCTGCGGGGGCTGCGCGGCGCGGCCCAGACCCGGGCAAGGGTCAACACAATGGAAAACCCGCTGGAAGTCCTCGCCCTGCTGCAGTCCATCGCGGACGCAGGGGAGGAATGACAGGACAAGGAGGAAACATGCGCAGATTCTTGTTGCTGCTGCTGGCGGTCTGTCTGCTCAGCGGCGCGGCGCTGTCGGAATCCTACTGGATGCCGGGGCTTGATCCGGCGCGGCTGGAAGCCCGGCCCATCCGGCTTACGGTGCGGCCCGCGGTCAGCGTGATCCTGCCGCTGGACGAAAGCCGCACGGACGACCTGAACGCGCTGCTGAAGCACCTGACCCTTGTGGTCACGGTGGACCAGGCCGGCGCCGAGGAGAGCTGGGAGGAGCTCCGGCTGCTGACAGACGAACAGGAAACCCTGCGGCTGCTGAATCACCGCACCGCGGAAGGCAGTACGCTCAGCCTGTCCTCCCAGCCGGAGCACACCTGGTTCTCATCGGGGGATACCCTGGCCCTGCTGACCGGCGCGGAGACGCCTCAGGAGGAACTGTACGGGATCACACCAGCCCACCTGAACCTGTTTGAAGAGGCGGACGCCCTGCTCGAAGGCTTGCTGACGGGTTTTGAAGAAGACCTGGTGCGGACAAAGGGCAATGAAAATGTCAAGGGCTACGGAAAGACCACCCAGCGGATCAGGCTGACCGTTGAGGCAAAAGACGCTGCGGTTTTCGGCGCAAAGATGGCCGCGCTCTGCCCGGAAGGGGTGCTGAGGGATCTCGCTGAGGGGCTGACCTTCAGCGGAAAACAGAGTCTCAGCATGCTGGCCAGCGAGGACGGTCAGGTGCTGAAGCTGACCTATTCGGGCCGCTGCGGCATCGGGGAGGACATCCGCAAGGTCAACGTGACCTGGCGCAGACAGCGCAGTGGCGCGAATGTCAAGGACGAGATCAGCCTGACCTCCCCAGCTGTGAAGGGCAATCAGCGGGACACCCTGACCCTGAAGCGCACCGGCAGCACCGAGGGAGAAGTGCGGAACCTGAGCCTCAGCCTGAGCTGGGAGCAGCGCCGCACCGGCGAGAAGGTCAAAAACCTCAGCGCCAGCCTTTCCACCAGCGCCACCCCCTCCGGGAGCCAGTGGCTGCTGTCCGGGAATGCGAAGGCGGAGCTGAAGACCGGGTCTGACGTGTCAGAGGGCACAGAGGCCGGCTGGTCGTTGGCGGTCAGCGGCGAAGAGCCTTCTGCCAGCGGCACAGTGACACTCAAAAACTCAGCCGATGGGCATACGGTCAGCGGCCTCACGCTGGAGGTCTCCCTGGAACGGCCACCGGAAGCCGACTGGGAACAGGCTGTGCCGGACATGACCCTGGACGGGATGGACGGGGAGGCCCTGCGTGTCCTCCGGGAGGAGACCCTGCTGTGCGCGGCCCGGGACATTGTGCGGGCGCTGGTGCTTCTGCCCGAGGAGGATACCCTGTATCTGAGCCGAGCGCTGCCGGACTGGCAGACGATTGTGGATGCGGCCCGCCGGAGCACCGGCGCCGCAGAGGAGGTAAACTGACATGAAAAAGCTGATCTGTGCACTGATGGCCGCGTTGATGCTCCTCAGCCTTTCCCTGGCCGGCGCGGAGGAGACGCTGAGCAGCTATACCCTTGTGGAAAAGCTGGTGAATCAGCTGGCGGTGGACGGTTTCATGGCCGGCGTGCGCATCCGGGCCGAGGGCGAGGGCGAGTGGGTCAAAACCCTGGAGCCCATCACCGGCAAGGAGTTCCGGCTGACGCTTTCCCGTCAGGAGGATGCGCTGTACGCCTGCATATACCGCTACGCCGACGGGGAATCCTTCGGGCTGACGGAGCTGTACACCCAGGGGGAGGACGCCTACCTGCGCAGTGACTTCCTGATGGACACCGTGCTGCGCCTGCCCCGCCGGGACGATGTGTACACCAGCCTCAGCCAGATCGGGCAGGCGGGAAATCCCTCCCTGCTGTCCTTCGCGGCCAGCCTTTCCGCGATCCCTCTGTCCAGCTGGGATGAAAAGTGGGATCCTGCATTGGAGCCCCTGCGCCAGAGCCTGGAGGTCAGCCTGAGCAAGTATGCCAAGGACATGGCCATCGTGAGCGAAAACGGCGCCAACGTCATTGTCATGACCTATGAGATGAGCGCTGCCCAGGTCAAGCAGGAGGCGGTCACCTTCCTGTCTGAGGTGCTGGTCAACGAGGATCTGTGCAATCTGCTGAGGCGGCAGATGACAGAGGAACAGGCGGCGATCTACCTGCAGCCCGGCCTGCTCTGGTACTACAACCGGGAGATCGAAGCCCTGCCCCTGGAGGGCACGCTGACCATCGAGCGGCACGTGAGCCCCCAGGGCAATGAGCTGTCCACCGTGGTGACCATGCCGCTGCCGGAAAAGACGGGCTTTGAGACGGCCCGGCTGGAGAGCAGGGATGGCAGCCTCAGCCTGACCCTGACAGGCGGGGAGAAGGAGTGGACGCTGATCAGCCGGGTCAGTGAGCGCGGTGAAAACGGCTGCCATTACCAGGGCGACATCTTCGCGGCCGGTTTTGAGGGAAAGACCTTCGCCGCCAGCTATGACGTGAGCGCTGTGGTGACCAACACCGTGGATGACAGCCAGATCTCCCACCAGATTACCACCTGGACGCTGAACCTGACGCAGAACGCTGAGCTGGCTCCCGACGCGGAAATCATCGAGTTTGAGCCGATGGTCGGGCGGGTGCGCACCAACCTGTACAGCAGCAGTAACCGGCGCGGCCCCTGCACCTTGGAGGTGCAGTCCTCCTTTACCCTGCCCGGCGGAAGCCTTTCGGCCACGGTGAAGCTGGTGATTGTGGAATCCGATGAAATCACGCCCTTCGACCTGAACGGGGCCATTGACCTGGCGCAGCTGAGCGAAGACCAGCGGTCCGCCTACCTGGCTGACTTCATTGCCAACGCCCTGCTTTCCCTGACAGATGAGGGCGGCAAACCCGAGGAGCTCCCGCTGCCTGACGAAGGCGAGCCGGAAACCGAGACGACAGCCGAACCCGAGGAGCAGACCGAGGCCGAGCCTGAGACACCGGATCAGCCTGAAACCGAGACCCCTGAGGTGCCGGAAACTGAGACGCCGGTTGAGCCCGAGGCCGAGACGGAAACTGAGACTGAGCCCGAGACCGAGCCGGAGATTGAGACCGAGCCGGAGCCCGAGACGGAGGCTGAGCCTGAATCCGAGGAAACAGGGGAGCCTGAGACCGAGCCGGAACCCGTAGCCGAGGAGGAAACGGAGCCCACCGTAGAAACCGAGCAGCTGGAAACCCCGGACGAGGTGGAGGACGAGGAAGCGCCGGCGGCGTAAGCCTGAAATGCGCCGTGTCCAAACAATTCAAGTGGGAGGTGTCCCATGAAAAGACTGTGCTCTTTGCTTTTGACCATCGCCATCCTGATGGCTGGCACTGCGCTGGCTGAGGGAGCGCCGGAAGGGCGGGCTTATCACATGGCCATGTCCTGGAGCCTCAGCCAGGAGAATGTGGCGGAAATGATGGACGTCCTGGGCATGAATCCGGACAAGGATCTGGCCCAGGGGCTGGCAGAGCTGTTTGACAGCCTCAAAGTCGATATCGCTTTCAGTGAGGACCAAAAATCTGCTGGATTCGTGATGACGATGAAAGACCGCGAGTGGTACAGCATGCAGATGGTTCAAACAGACGATGCGATCCTGTATGGAATGAGCATGTGCCCCGGCCTGACCCTTCGGATGCCGAAAGACGCGCTGTATACAGCGTACAAAGACCTGTACCACTTCTCGCCCGAAGAGGCGGATGCCTGGGCTCATGAACTGTTTCCGCAGCTCCTGAGCCGCCTGGCGGCAAATTTCTCGGCGATGGCGGACAAGCGAAGCCTGGCTCCGGAGATCGGCAGGTTTGCGGGAGACGCTTATACCGGCGGCGTGACGCGCGTCTCCGGCGTGCTGGACGACTGCGATCTGTCACTGGTGCTGTTGAGGACGCTGTCCGACTGCCCGAACGCGCTGGACATCTTCAAGACGATCCCCGCCTTCGACGAGAAAGCCCTCTCCGATCTGCTGATGAACGCGGCCTGGGAAAACCGGTACAGCTACAAATATTCGGTGGTGTGGGACGAGAACAGCGCTCCCAGAGGCGCATCGGTGACGGTGTTTGACGGAGAGACCCAGATGGCCACCCTGTCCCTCGGCCTGCGCGGGGAAAAGGCGATCACTGCCGTGCTGGGCTTCGGCGTGAACGGCCAGGTCTGGTATGTGGACGCGGACGCTGAGGTCACCGAGGGAGAAGATGCTGAGATTGCAGCCGCCACCGTCAGCGCTCACCTGATCAGGGATCGGAACGCCCTGGGCTACCAGGCGGCCAAGGCGCAGCCGGACGCGGTTCAGGCGGCGTTTGAGCTGAATATTGAAAACGACAGCGCTGAAGTCAGGTGGGATGCCTCCCTGCGGGTCGCGCCCTGGAGCTGGAATCTCACCGCAGCCGATCAGGCCATGCGCGAGCAGATGCCGGCCCTGCGCATTGGCGCGAAGACAGAGGAGCTCTTCGTGACCCACGGCAGCCTCCGGAAAGACACCATGGAGGTCCTGGCGGAGTACAACCTGTACCTGAACGGCGCGGATCAGCCCTGCATGAAGGCGGTGTTCACGGGAAGCTGGGGCGACGCCATCAAGATGCCGGAAGGCGGTCAGGTGATTCAGAACATGCTGGAGATGACGGAAGAAGAACAGAATCTGATGACAGAGGCATTGTCGAAAGCAGCACAGCAGATGCTGATCACCATGCTGAGAACCGTGCCGCCGAGCCTGGTGACCTGGATGACGCGGCAAAGCATCAACCTGTTTCAGATGATCGATTGACAAAAGAGCCCGGATGCCGAAAGACACCCGGGCTTTGTCCAAAAAAGATGGATTACATCCTGTATTTGACAAAATGGGGCTTGACGAAACAGGCCATTTATTGATAGAATAGTGATGGACATCTATGAGATCGCAAAGAACACGGCGGGAGAGACAAAACCCCCGCTGTGCGAGTGAAACCCTGACAAGGCAATACGACCCCCGGCGGGTCTTTGCAGCGGATTCGTCCGCGAACCGGTCAATCCCAAGAGGAATCACATCAAAGGAGCGTGCTTTTCCCATGATGAGAAAGAAGACTTGTGTGGCTATGCTGCTCGCGGGCGGACAGGGCAGCCGTCTGGGCATCCTCACCAAGCAGGTAGCCAAGCCGGCCGTGCCCTACGGAGGAAAGTACAGGATCATCGACTTTCCGCTCTCCAACTGCACCAACAGCGGCATTGACACCGTGGGCGTGCTGACCCAGTACCAGCCCCTGGAACTCAACGCCTACATCGGCAACGGCGCGTCCTGGGATCTGGACATGAACAACGGCGGCGTGTTCGTGCTTCCGCCCTACCAGAAGGGCAAGGTGGGCGAGTGGTACCGCGGCACCGCGAACGCCATCTACCAGAACATGGCCTTCATCGAGCAGTACCATCCTGACTATGTGCTCATCCTCTCCGGTGACCACATCTACAAGATGGACTACAACAAGATGCTCAACTTCCACGTGCGGCACGGGGCCGACGCCACCATCGCCGTGCGCGAAGTGCCGTGGGAAGAGGCCAGCCGCTTCGGCATCATGGCCACGGACGCGGATGACAACATCATCGAGTTCGCTGAGAAGCCCAAGCAGCCCAAGAGCAACAAGGCCTCCATGGGCGTGTACATCTTCACCTGGGAAAAGCTGCGCGCTTACCTGACCGCGGACGAGGCGGACAAGTCCTCCTCCAACGACTTCGGCAAGAACATCATCCCCAAGATGCTGGCGGACAAGCAGGTCATGTGCGCCTACATGTTCGATGGCTACTGGAAGGACGTGGGCACCATCGAGAGCCTCTGGGAGGCCAACATGGATCTGCTGTCCACGCCCATGCCCATCGACCTCCACGACAAGAAGTGGCGCATCTACGCCCGCACCCCCGGCTATCCGCCGCACTATATCGCCAAGGGCGCTACGGTCAGCGGCAGCCTGGTGACCGAGGGCTCTCAGGTCTTCGGCCATGTGGAGCATTCCGTGCTCTTCGCCGGTGTGACGGTAGAAGAGGGCGCTGAGGTCATCGACGCGGTGGTCATGCCCGGCGCGGTGATCAAGCGCGGCGCGGTGGTCCGCAGGTCCATTATTGCTGAGAACGCCATTGTGGGCCCGGGCAGCTTTGTGGGCGAGGAGACCGGCAACATCGCGGTGGTCGGCCACGGCATCAACGTTCCCGCAGGCGTGTCCGTGAAGGCGGGCGTGCAGGTGGACGAGGAAACGACATTCTGAGAGCGATACCTATCAACAGAGAAAGAGGTTTGAAGCCATGAAAGATGTAATGGGTGTTATTTACACCGGCGAAAGCGATTCGCGTCTGCGGGAGCTGACCATGCTCCGCGCCATCGCCGCGCTGCCCGTGGCCGGCCGGTATCGCGTGATTGACTTCCTGCTGTCCTCCCTGGTGAACTGCGGCATCCGCAATGTCGGCGTCATCATGCAGAAGAACTATCACAGCCTGATGGATCACCTGGGCTCCGGCAAGGAGTGGGATCTGCACGGCAAGCATGACGGCCTGTATATGCTGCCCCCCTTCCTCACCCGTGAAAACATGGGCGTGTTCTCCGGCATTGTGGACGCCCTGCGATCCAACGCCAACTACCTGAGCCGCTCCAAGCAGGAGTACCTGGTGCTCTGCGGCTCCTCCATGATCTTCAACGCGCACATGGATGAGTTCATCCAGCACCACATCGACTCCGGCGCGGACATCACCATGATGTACACCAAGCTGCCCTCCATGCAGCGCGACGAGTACGGCACCTACCTGGCTGTGGCGGAAGACGGCAAGGTGACCGACCTGGAGGTCGATCCCACCCATCCGAGCTATCCGGCCACCTTCATGCACGTCTCCATCATGAAGCGGGAATTCCTGCGCTCCCTGGTGGACAAGGGCGTCGCCCACGGCCAGCATGACCTGAACCGCGACATCATCCTGCCCATGATTCAGGCGGGCCACGCCAAGATCAACGCCTGGGAGTACACCGGGCCGGCCTGGCGCATCGACTCGGTGCAGGCCTACTTCAACTTCAGCATGGACGTGCTGAAGACCGACATCCGCTCCCAGCTCTTCCCGGAGGATCTGCCCGTGTACACCAAGGTGCGCGATGAGATGCCGGCCCGCTACGGCGACAATGTGACCTGCATCAACTCCCTGGTGGCGGACGGCTGCATCATCGAGGGCACGGTGGAGAATTCCATCCTGTTCCGCGGCGTGCGGGTCGCGCCTGACGCGCACATCAAGAACTGCATCATCATGCAGGACGGCCAGGTGCACTCCGGCGCGTACATCGAGAACTGCATTCTGGACAAGCAGGCGGTCATCAAACGGAACGCAAGGCTGATCGGCCCGAGCGCCTATCCGATTGTGATAGCCAAGAATGTGGTGACCTGACCCGGCGATCCAGCGCGGAGCCAAATACAGCAGGCTCCGCGCATTTTCTGCAAGGAGAGTAAGCGAGATGAAAATCCTGTTCACAGCCAGCGAGTGCGTGCCTTTTATCAAGACCGGCGGACTGGCTGATGTGGTCGGCGCGCTGGCGCCTGTGCTGGCAGCTCAGGGCCATGACGTGCGCGTGATTTTGCCGCTGTATACCGCCATTCCCGAGAAGTTCACCAGCGAAATGCGCCATGTGACCGATTTCGAGGTGCAGCTGGGGTGGCGCCGCCAGTACTGCGGCATCGAGAAGCTCGAGATGAATGGCGTGACCTGGTACTTTGTGGACAACAAGTTCTACTTTGGCCGGCCTTACATCTACGGCATGGGCGGCGACGAGTATGAGCGCTTCGGCTTCTTCTGCCGCGGGGTGCTCAACTGCCTGCCGACGCTGGATTTCCAGCCGGACATCATTCACGCCCACGACTGGCAGAGCGGCATGGTGCCTGCCCTGCTGAAGATCCAGTACGCCCACCTACCCTTCTATACGAACATCCGCACCATCTTCACCATCCACAACCTGCAGTACCAGGGCATCTTCGGCATCCGTGAGGTGCAGGACGTGCTGGGTCTGGGCGACAGCCTGTGGACGAACGACAAGCTGGAGTGCTTCGGCTGCGCTAACTACCTGAAGGCCGCGCTGGTGTATTCCGACCTGATCACCACGGTGAGTCCCTCCTATGCCGAGGAAATCCAGACCGCCTACTATGGAGAGCGTCTGGACGGCTTGCTTCGGGCGCGCAAGCATCAGCTGTACGGCGTGCTGAACGGCCTGGATGTGGTGGATTACGATCCCTCCACGGACAGCAGCATCGCGTCGCGCTTTACCCCGCACGATCTGAGCGGCAAAGCCCTGTGCAAACAGCAGCTGCAGCAGGAGCTGGGCCTGGAGGTTGATCCCGAGACGCCGATCGTCGGCATGGTGGGCCGCCTGAGCAACCAGAAGGGTCTGGATCTGGTGGACTACATCATTGCTGAGCTGATGCAGGAGCGGGTGCAACTGGTGGTGCTGGGCATGGGCGAGAGCCGCTATGTCAACCTGTTCAGCTGGGCTGAGGGCGAGTACAAGGGCAAGGTAGCCGCCCGTTTCACCATGGACAGCTCCCTGGCGCACCGCATCTATGCCGGCTGCGATATGTTCCTGATGCCCAGTCAGTTCGAGCCCTGCGGCCTGAGCCAGCTCATCGCCATGCGCTACGGCACCATTCCGATCGTCCGCGAGACCGGCGGCCTGAGGGACACCGTACTGAGCTACAACGAGGAGACCGGCACGGGCAACGGCTTCAGCTTCTTCAACTACAACGCCCACGACATGCTGCACACCATCCAGCGGGCGATGACCTTCTATCACGACCGCAAGGATGTGTGGCGGCTCCTGCAGCAGCGCGGCATGAGCGCCGATTACAGCTGGAACCGCAGCGCCGCCAAGTATGTGGAGCTCTATCGCGGCTTGCTGGGCGAGATTGCCCTGCGCGACCCGGGTGAGCCTGAGGAAGAGCCCGCGGAAGCCGCTGCAGAGGAAGCTCCCACTGAGGTGAAGAAACCCGCGAAGAAGGCTGTCAAGCCCAAGGCTGAAAAGACGGAGAAAGCCGAAGCCCCCAAGAAGGCATCGGCCAAGAAGCCCGCCAAAGCCGCCAAGGAAGAAGCGCCCAAAGCGGAAGAACCCGCCAAAAAGCCCCGCGCTCCCAGGAAAAAGAAGACTGAGGAGTAAAGCGAGCAACTGAAGAAAAACCGGCAGCGCATCTTTCTGCGGGAGGATGCGCTGCTTTGATGAATGGTTAAGCATGGACTCATCCTTAAGAAATAAAACACATTTTTGGAAGGTCTTTTGGAAGAGGATAGGGGGTTTGGGGGATAGGGGAAACTTTTTCTTCCAATGAAAGGTTTCCCCTTTCCCCCAATCTGAGGTATAATACCATGGAACTCCTTGAGGAGCTGCAGCCCGGGGGGCTGAGGATACTGCAGAAGGCGGAAGGCTTCCGCTTTGGAATGGACAGCGTGCTGCTGGCGGATTTCGCGGACATCCGGTCCGGGGACGCGGTGGCGGACTTCGGCACGGGCACAGGCATTCTGCCGCTGCTGCTGATCAGCCGGGGCAAGGGGGCGGTCTTTACCGCGCTGGAGCTGCAGCAGGACATGGCGGACATGGCGGCGCGCAGCATGGCGCTGAACGGGCTGGAGGACAGGGTGAAAGTGCTGCACCTCCCGGTGGAGGAAGCAGAAAGCGCGATCGCCCCCTGCAGTTTGGACGCGGTGATCTGCAACCCACCCTATGGAATGCCTGGCACCACGCTGCAAAACCCGAGCGAGGAAAGACGGCTGGCCCGGCATCAGACAGAGGACGGACTTCGCCTCTGGCTCAGGACGGCCTTCCGCCTGCTGAAGGGAAAGGGGAGAATGGCCATCGTCTATCCCGCGCCGCGAATGCTGCAGGTCATGCGCGATATGGAGGACGCCCACCTGGCGCCCAAGCGCTTCCGGCTGGTCTATCCCAGACAGGACAAGCCGGCCAAACTGGTGCTGATCGAAGCCCAGAAGGACGCAAAGCCCATGCTTCACCCGATGCCGCCGCTGATTGTCTACCAGGCGGACGGCAGCCCGACGGAGGAACTGCGGCGCATCTACCGGGAATGAGCGGGAAGGCAAATGCGGACGGGCAGAAATGAGAAAGGAACAGTGCGCGGTCAAGGGAGACGGCTGCAGAAAAACGCCGCGCTCAAACCGCGCCGGTTATGTGATGCGCACAATCATCATTGGCGGCGGCCCGGCGGGCATGGCCGCGGCGATTGCGGCTTCAGCCTGCGGGGATCAGGTGACGCTGCTGGAGCGGCTGGACAGGGTCGGCAAGAAACTGATGGCCACCGGCAACGGGCGGTGCAACCTGATGAACACAGGCGCGCCGGTCTATCCGGGCGGGGAAGAACTGGCCAGGGCGGTGCTCTCCCGCTGCGGCGTCAGGGAGCAGACGGCCTTCTGGCACTGGCTGGGTCTGCGGCTCCGGGAGGAAGGCGAGGGCCGGGTCTATCCGGTGAGCGGACAGGCTGCTTCGGTGCTGGATGTGTTGCGCTTTGCTATGGAGCGCCAGCGGGTGGAAGCGCGCACGGGGGTGACGGTCACCGGGCTGAAGCGGAAGGGCTCCGGCTGGCTGGTGGAAACGAGCGTCGGCGCGCTGGAGGCAGAGCGCGTCATCGTGACCGGCGGCGGGAAGGCGCAGCCCAAGCTGGGCAGTGACGGAAGCTGCTACCGCCTGCTGACAGGACTGGGGCATCGGCTGATTCCGCCCAGACCCGCCCTGACCCAGATCGAGACAGAGACTGCGCTCATCCGCGGCCTGAGCGGTCAGCGGGCGCGGTGTACTGTCAGCCTGAAACGCGGCGGACAAACCCTGCACATCGAAAGGGGCGAGGCGCTTTTCACCGATTACGGCCTCAGCGGCGTATGTGCCATGCAGTGCGCAAGGGCAGCGCGGGCGGGGGATGTCCTGAGCCTGGACTTCACGGAAGCCCTGCGGATGACGAAGGAGACCGTGCTGGCGGAACTGTGGCGCAGAAGCCGGCAATGGCGGGATATGCCCCGGGAACGCCTGCTGTCCGGCCTGGTGAGCGCGAGGATCGGCACAGGGCTGCTCAGGGCGGCGGACGTGAGCCTCAGCGGGACGATCGCAGGGCTGACGGAGCAGGAGCTGCGCCGGGTTTCATCTCGGATTGCGGACTTCCCGCTGCGGGTGACGGGCTTGAAGGGCTTCGACAGCTGTCAGGTGACAGCGGGCGGCATCGATACAGCGGACTTCTCGCCGGACACGATGGCATCGCTGAAAGCGCCGGGACTGCACGCCGCCGGCGAGGTGATGGACGTGGACGGGGACTGCGGGGGCTTCAACCTGATGTTTGCCTTCGGCAGCGGGATTCTGGCAGGACTGAACGGGCGCAGGGCGCCATGGGAGGATATGGAATGAACATCAACGAAATCATCGCGAAAGAGCTGGGGGTACAGGTCTGGCAGGTGGAAGCGGTCATCGCGCTGCTGGACGAAGGCTGCACAATTCCCTTTATCGCGCGGTACCGCAAGGAAAAGCACGGCGAGATGAGCGATCAGCAGCTGCGCGACCTGACCGAGCGCCTGGGCCAGCTCCGGGCGGTGGAAGAACGCCGGGAAGCCATTGTGGAATCCCTGCGCAAACAGGAAAAGTGGACGGAAGAGCTTCAGGCTGACCTGGACAGGTGTCAGACCTTGGCGCAGCTGGAGGATGTCTACCGCCCCTACAAGCCCAAGCGCCGCACCCGGGCTTCGGTGGCGCGGGAAAAGGGACTGGAGCCGCTGGCCGACCTGATGCTGCTGCAGCTGAGCCGGGCGTGGACCATTGAGGAGCTGGCCCAGCCCTACATCGATCCGGAGAAGGGCGTGGCGGACGCGGAGGAGGCCATCAGCGGAGCGATGGACATCATTGCCGAGCGGGTCAGCGACGACGCGAAGGTGCGTACCAGGCTCAAAAACCTGTACACCCGGGAGTGTCAGGTGCGCACCGCCGCCAGCGCGGAGGACGCCAATACGGTCTACCAGATGTACTTCGACCGAAGCGAGCCGCTGCGCACAATGCCCCCTCACCGGGTGCTGGCGGTCAACCGCGGCGAAAAGGAAGGCGCGCTGAAGGTCAGCCTGGATGTGCCCGAGGCGGATGCCCTGCGGGAAGTGCGGTCGGAGTATGTGCTGCGCACCGGCAGCGTGACCTGCGAATACGTCGAAAAAGCCTGCGACGACGCCTATGACCGGCTGATCGCGCCTTCCCTGGCCAACGAACTGCGCGGCGACCTGACGGACAAGGCGCAGCAGGCGGCGATCCGGGTCTTCGCCCTGAACCTGAAGCCCCTGCTGATGCAGCCGCCCATCAGGGGTCGGGTGGTGCTGGGCCTGGATCCCGGCTTTGCCCACGGCTGCAAGCTGGCGGTGGTGGATCCCACGGGCCGGGTGCTGGACACAGGCGTGATTTATCCCACCCAGTCGGCGCGGATGATCGCCGAGGCCAAACTGGTGGTCAAGCGGCTGATCGTCAAGCACCATGTGACCGCGGCGGCCATCGGCAACGGCACGGCCAGCCGGGAGACCGAGCGCTTCTTCGCGGAGGTCATGAAGGAGATGAACCTGGGCGCGGAGCTGCAGTACATGATCGTGTCAGAAGCTGGCGCGTCGGTGTATTCCGCTTCAAAGCTGGCGACGGAAGAGTTCCCGCAGTATGATGTCAACGTGCGCTCAGCCATCTCCATCGCCCGCAGGATGCAGGATCCCCTGGCCGAGCTGGTGAAGATCGACCCCAAGGCCATCGGCGTGGGACAGTATCAGCACGATTTAAAGGAAAAGGAACTGGACGAGGCCCTGGACGGCGTGGTGGAGGACTGTGTGAACGCGGTGGGCGTGGATGTCAACACCGCCAGCGCCTCCCTGCTGGAGCACGTGGCGGGCATCAGCGCCTCTCTGGCCAAGAGCATTGTGGCCTACCGGGAGGAAAACGGCGGCTTCAAGACCCGCAGCGAGCTGAAAAAGGTGCCCAAGCTGGGCCCCAAGGCCTTTGCCCAGTGCGCGGGCTTCCTGCGGATTCCGGGCGGGAAGGATCTGATCGAGAACACCGGCGTGCATCCCGAGAGCTACGCGGTGGCCAAGGCCTTGCTCAAGCGCTTTGACATGAAGCCGGGGGACGCGGCGGGCGGAAAGCTGGTTGCAGAGGCCGAGAAGGTGGGCTATGCAGCCCTGGCGAAAGAGCTGGACTGCGGCGAGCCCACCCTGCGCGACATCGTCAAGGAACTCAACAAGCCCGGCCGCGACCCCCGCGACGAGCTGCCGCCGCCCCTGCTGCGGGCGGACGTGCTGTCCATGGATGACCTGAAGCCCGGCCTGGAGCTGAAGGGCACCGTGCGCAATGTGACGGACTTCGGCGCCTTTGTGGACATCGGCGTGCACCGGGATGGGCTTGTGCACATCAGCCAGCTGGGCCGCTTCGTGCGCCACCCCTCCGAGATGGTGCGCACCGGCGACACCGTGACCGTGTGGGTGCTGAATGTCGAAAAGGACAAGCAGCGCATCAGCCTGACCATGAAGAAGCCGCAGTAAGGCTTCAAACAGAACAGCAAAAAAACAGCCTCCCTTTGCCTAAAGATGGTCTGCAGCGTGTATAATGGCGCTGCTGCCCATGGGCGGCGGGGAGGCTTTATGCTGTCATTGATCAGACGGGTATTTCCGCGCACCATGCCGGTGCTGGCGGGATACATCTTTCTGGGGATTGCCTATGGCGCTGCCATGAACGCCCGGGGACTGGCGCCGGGCTGGTCGGCGCTCATCAGCGTGATCGTATACGGGGGCTCGCTGCAGTTCGCGCTGATTGACTGCCTGACTCGCTCCTTTGCGCCGCTGACCATTGCCGCGCTGGCCCTGTTGATCCAGGCCCGGCACCTCTTTTACAGCCTAAGCATGCTGGACAGCTACCAGGGAACCGGCTGGAGGAAGCCTTACCTGATCTTCTCCCTGACCGATGAAACCTACTCCCTGGTGTGCAATGGCGCGCCGGCAGGGGAGGACGCGGGCCGGTGGTTCACGGCGGTGTCGCTGCTGGATCAGAGCTACTGGGTGGCGGGCACGATTCTCGGGGCGCTGATGGGAAGCCTGCTGCCCACGGAGGCGCTGCGGGGCATCGATTTTTCGATGACGGCGCTGTTTACGGTGATTGCCACCGACCAGACCATGGACGCCGTACAAAAGGCCCGTCAGGGTGAATGGCCGCTCCGGGAGGCGCTCTTCGCTCCGCTCCTGGGTGGGCTGATGACCTTAACGAGCCTCTTGATCGCCGGCCAGGAAAGCTTTCTGCTGCTGGCCATGGCGGGCATGCTGCTGCTCTTTTACGCGAGATGGCGGACGCTGAAAGGGAAGGAGGCGGCTGCATGAACAGCATCCAGATTCTTGTGACAATTCTGATTGCGTCGGCGGTGACGATCCTCACCCGCGCCCTGCCCTTTTGGGTGTTCTCCGGGGGCCGGAAGCCGCCTGCCTTCATCACCTGGCTGGGCGCGCAGCTGCCCCGCGCCGTGATGCTGATGCTGGTGGTTTACTGCCTGAGGGACGTCCGCTTTGACGGCGCGCAGCAGTGGCTGCCGGCCTTCTGCGGGGTGGCCGCAGCCGTCCTGCTGCACGTGTGGAAGCGCCGGATGATCCTGTCCATCGCCGGGGCGACGGCCGTGTACATGGCGCTGATCAGGGTGATTGTGTAAGGGTGCTTTCGTCAGTTGACGGTGCGGTGAATAATGGCGGGAACAGGCAACAAACGGGCAGCAGGGCCAGCGCATATCCGAAAAGGGTTACATTTCCCTCCGTCCCTCCAGCGCTTTGCTGAGGGTCACTTCGTCGGCGTACTCCAGGTCGGAGCCGACGGGCACGCCGTGGGCGATGCGGGTGACACGGACACCCAGGGGCTTGAGCTGGCGGGCGATATAGGCGGCGGTGGCTTCGCCCTCGATGTCGGGATTGGTGGCGAGGATGACCTCCTCGACACCGCCTTCCTCCACGCGGTTCAGCAGCTCGCGGATGCGGATGTCCTCCGGCCCGATGCCGTCCATGGGGGAGAGGGTTCCGTGGAGGACATGGTACACGCCGTGATAGTCGTGCATGCGCTCCATGGCGGCCACGTCCCGGGGATCGCGCACCACGCAGATCTGAGCGGCGCTGCGCTCGGGATTGCGGCAGACGTCGCACTGGCTGTCCGCGGCATAATTCCCGCAGATCTCGCAGTAGCGGATGGCCTTGCGACCCTCCCAGAGGCCGGTGGCCAGGGAGCGCACATCCTCCAGCTTCATCCCGGCAATGTGATAGGCCAGGCGCTGGGCGGACTTGCGCCCGATGCCCGGTAGGCGGGACAGTTCCTGGACCATGCGGGCGATGGGTTCAATGGTCTCCATATCAGAACAAACCCTTCATGCCGGGCGCCATGCGGCCCATTGCCGCTTCCTTGGCCGCGTCGGAGGCGCGCACCGCCTCGTTCACAGCGGCGCGGATCAGGTCTTCCAGCATCTCCACGTCGTCGGGATCCACCACTTCGGGATCGATATGCAGTTCAGTCAGCTCATGCTTGCCGGTCACCTTCACGCTGACCTTGCCGCCGCCGCTCTGGGCTTCGTAGACTTCAGCCTCCAGCTTCTCCTGAGCTTCCTGCATCTGCTGCTGCATCTTCTGGGCCTGGCGCATGAGCTGCTGCATGTTGCCGCCGTTGAAAGCGCCGAAATTCTGTCTTGCCATGGGAATATCCTCCTTATTGTTATGCTTTGCTTATTCCGCCTTGCCTGTTGAAGCTGCTTCCGCCTGGGCGCTGCCGATGAGCACCGCCTGACCGGCGACCTCGGTCAGAGTGACGGTAGGTGCGTCTTCCCGCTGAAGCATCCGCTCCAGGATGACGCGGCCACTCTTGCCGTGGGAGATCAGATGAACCGCGTCCATCGGGGCGGTGACACAGACATCACCGGATACGCTTGCGCCTTCCAGACTCTGGAAAGGAGCCGCAAAGCCCAGCTGCCAGCTGCCGCTGACGCTGCTGAACCGGGCCGTCCGGCTGCGGATCCCGTCCACCTGGGAAGAGCCTGAGATGGTGCGCAGTCCCAGCCGCTCGGCCTGCAGCCCGTCTGACAGGATGTGCCCGGTGACGGTGCGCAGTTTCGCCTCGATGGCGGTCAGGTTCCGGGTGCGCAGGTCGCCGGAGACGGTTTCCAGGCAGAGATCCGAGCCCTCCAGCCCCTCAGCCCGCAGCGGCCCCGCGATGGTGGACGCTGTCACCGCGCCGCGCCAGTTCCGGGGGAGACGCACAAAAATCTGCATCCACCGCACCAGATCGATGCGCGGGGTGAGCCCGTAAGAGGGCTGCTCCACACTGAGCGTACCGCCCTCGAGGGATACTTTCAGATCGTCCACGTCCGCGTCCGTGCCGGAGACAATCAGCTGCACCTGATCCACATCATCCGCACTGATCTCCAGCGTGGCCCAGGCAAGCCTGATTTCCAGCCGGGCGACCTTGTCCGGCGCGAATCTCTCATTCCGGTTCACTGCGTGCGCCTCCTTCTCCGTTCCGGTGGACATTGTACCATCTTTCGGCGTGAAAGGCAAGGTGTGACGGCAGGGCAAATGATGGCATATGAACACATATGAACGGTTGACGCCGCTCTTTTCTTTTGCCGCGCTCCCTGATATAATGCAGACGGAAAGGGGAGGGGCGGATGGATTATCTTGTGACGGCCGCGGAAGAGGGCTGGCGGGTGGCCGATGTGCTCCGGCGGCGTCTGCGCGTCAGCTACAGCGCGCTGCAGAGCGCCAAGTGGCATGAGCGGGTGCTGCTCAACGGCAGGCCTGTCCGGGCGGATACCCGGGTGAGAGCCGGCGACGTGGCCGCATTTTTGCCTGAGCCGCCCCGGCCAGCTTTCCTGCCCGAACCCTGGGATTGCCCGCTGAAAATCGCGTACCGCGATGAGAATCTGATGATCATCGACAAACCTGCGCCTCTGCCCTCCCAGTGCGGAAAAGGGCATGACAGCCATACCCTCGAAAACGCGCTGTATTCATGGCTGGGCTGCCAGGCGGATTTTGTCTACCGCCCGGTCAACCGCCTGGACAAGGGAACCAGCGGTCTGATGGCGGTGGCGCTGGACGCCCACATCCAGCAGCTGATGCAGCGGGAGCTTCACAGCCCCTCCTTTCAGCGGACCTATCTGGCGGTGACCGATGGCCGTCCGCCGGAAGATGCCGGGGTGATCCGCCTGCCCATCGCCAAGGAGGAAGCGGCTTCTGTGCGGCGGGTGGTCAGTGGGGATGGGCGCATGAGCGTCACCCATTACGAGGTGCTGGCGGTGCGGAATGAACCGCTGCGGGCGCTGGTGCGGCTGACACTCGAGACTGGCCGCACCCATCAGATCCGGGTGCACCTGAGCCATATGGGCTGCCCGGTCCACGGCGACTTCCTCTACGGGGAGGAATCTCCGCTTTTGCCTGGGCGCTTTGCCCTGCACTCCGCGGAGCTTACCCTGACGCATCCGCTGACGGGGGAAAGTCTGCGTTTTATCTCGCCCCTGCCGGAGGCGCTCGCGCGGCTGATGGGGGAGACTTTTCCCTGAGGAAAATGGGCAGACAAAAGGCCCTCAGTGTTCAGCCGAAGGCCTTGCGGAGGGACAGCTCAGTCATTCTCCGCGTCCCACATCATGATTTCATTGCCATGGGGATCAATCCAGCCTTCCCGGCTGCCGATGCGCACTCGTGCCAGGCCGTTGTCAAAGGCGGAAGCGCGGTCATAGATGAAGGGCAGAACCAGCTTGCCGGTTTCGTCGAGATAACCGGACTGATTCACTCCTTCACCCGGACGATTTGTTCCTTCAGCCAGCTTCGCCCCATCTTCCGCAGACGTTCAACGGCCTGGCGGGTCTTTTCATCCGGGAGAACGGTGTCATCGCCGCCGTGGCCGATGTGCCGCAGCAGCTGGTCGATCCGGCTGTTTTTGCTGCTGCTCTCGCCGTCCCGGTAGCGGCGGAGAATGGTCACCGGGATGCCCAGGAGCACCGCGAAAGCCGCGCCGTGGAAGGAATCCGTGCAGACGTGATCCGCTGAGAGCAGCAGGCCCAGCCAGTCCCGGGGATCCTTGCCGGCTTCCTGATGATAGGGCTGATGGTAGGACTGAGCGGAGACCGGAATCAGGGTGGTGCGGCTGAAGGACTTCGAAAGCGCGGCCACTCGCTCCCAGTTGGCCGGGGCATCGCCCATGAGGTAGCAGACCATCCCGCCGCGCTGCTTTGGCGGACTGGCCAGCGCCTGCCACCTGTCCGGCGTCACCAGAAAGACCGGGTCGGGCATGACGCAGGCCGGGCAGTCCGGCGCGATCCTGCGCAGAAGTGCGAGACCCTCCTCCTCCCGCAAGGAAACCGCGTCAAAGCCCTCCACCAGACGGCGCATGAGCCGCTGCTTGCGCTCAGCGGGCAGGGCGCTGACACCCAGGGAGCAGGCGTAGGCGGCCTTTCGCTGACCTGGGCCGGCAAAGTTCAGGAAATACACCGGGTTCAGCCACTCCGGCGACCAGATCTGATCGCTGCCGCAGATCAGCAGGGGACAGTCCTTAGCGGCGGCGCGCAGTTCAGCCTTGTTCCGGCAGGGCGCGGTCAGGTGAAGCGACTCCCGCTGAAAGGCCCGGAAAGCCGCCGCTTTCTCCACCGCGCCGGGCTCAGTGCGCTTGACGCTGTTGCGCTTCAGACTGTCCGAGAGCACCCGGAGGGAATTGCCGCTGCGCACCTGGTTCAGAACCTTCTCAACGCTGTCCGGCCGGTAATTGAGATGCACGGGCGTCAGGCCGAGGTCGGACAAAGTCTGCTGCATCGCCCAGGCCTGCAGGGTGGAACCATAATTGTCATTGTGCAGGAAAGAGATCACGCCCACGTCAGCCATCGCGCTTCCCCCTTCAGCAAAACGGGGAGGGAGGCGCTTCCAGACCGGAAGTCCTCCCTCCCCGGGAGATTCATCAACAGGATTATACAACGGCTCAGCGGCTGATGTCAAGGCGAACGGCCTTCATTCCGGTCAGCTCCTCGGAGCGGGCATCGGGCTGATACAGGCCCGCGTACAGGTCGAAGCGCTCACCGCCGGAGACGCGCTCGCCCTCATCGTTCACCACAGTGAAAGCGTTCGGGTCGACGGCAACGGCTGCCTGGACGGACTCGCCCGCTTTGACCTTCACCCGCGCAAAGCCGGCCAGGACGGGATGCGGCGGGGCAAAGTGGCTTTCCTTGCAGCGGACATAGACCTGCAGGACGGTTTCAGCGTCCATCCCGCCATGATTGGAGACCGTCAGGGTCACCTTTCCATTGTCATAGCGGACATCGCTGACCTCAAAGCAGGTGTAGCTCAGGCCGTAGCCGAAGGGATAGAGAGGCTCGCCCTCAAAATAACGGTAGGTGCGGTTGGCCATGCTGTAGTCGGTGAACTCCGGCAGATCGTCCACAGACTCGTAGAAGGTCAGCGGCAGACGGCCGGAGGGGCTCACCTTGCCGAAGAGGATTTCCGCCAGCGCGGTGCCGCCCGCCTGGCCCGGATACCAGGTCAGCAGCTCGGCATCGCCCTCGGGCACATTCAGGGAGGAGCCCACCGCCAGCACAGTCACCAGCGGCTTGCCCGTGGCGGCGAGCGCCTGCATCAAAGTGCGCTGGGCGGCGGGAAGAAGCAGATCGCGCTTGTCTCCGCTGGCGGAGAAGTTGCCGGTATCGCCCTCTTCGCCCTCCAGCGTCTCGTCCAGGCCCACACAGGCGATGGTCACGTCGGCGTTCTTTGCGCAGAGTACGGCTTCAGCAATGCGGTCGTCGGGCTGGGCCAGGTTTTCCGCCCGGTTCATGATCAGCGGACTGCCGGCGGAATACAGCACGCGGATGCCCAGCGGCTCGCAGTAGGCCCGGATGCCCTCCAGGAAGGTGACCTGGCGGCTGGAGGTGCCGTAATAGTTACCCTTCAGCACCAGATCGGAGGCGGCGTTGGGACCGACCACCGCGACGGTCTTGATCTTGCCGGCATCCAGGGGCAGGATGCCGTTGTTGCGCAGCAGCACCATGCTCTTTTCAGCGGCTTCGAGGGCCACGGCGTTGTTCTCCGCAGTGTCGCAGGCGGTGTAGGGGGTCTGGTCATACTCGCAGTCGTCGGCAAAGAGACCCAGCAGGTAGCGGCAGGTGAAGAGGCGCACGGCGGCTGTGGTGATCTGCTCCTCGGTCACCAGCCCCTCTTTGTAGGCCTCCATCATGTGCAGATAGGTGTTGCCGCAGTTCAGATCACAGCCGTTTTTCAGAGCCAGGGCGGCGGATTCCGGCGCAGTGTCGGTGACCTTGTGATTCAGGTGGAAATCGCGGATGGCCCAGCAGTCGCTGACGATATGGCCCTCAAAGCCCCACTTCTCCCGCAGAATGTCCACCAGCAGGGTCTTGCTGCCGCAGGCGGGCTCGCCGTTGACCCGGTTGTAGCAGCCCATGACGGACTCCACTCCGGCCTCTTTCACCGCGGCTTCAAAGGCGGGGAGGTAGGTCTCACCCATGTCCTTTTTGCTGGCGATGGCGTTGAACTCGTGGCGGATGGCCTCCGGGCCGGAGTGCACCGCGTAATGCTTGGCGCAGGCGGCAGCCTTCATATACTTGCCCTCGCCCTGAAGTCCCTTGA
This sequence comes from Clostridia bacterium, assembly GCA_017534885.1. GTDB lineage: Bacteria > Bacillota > Clostridia > Christensenellales > Aristaeellaceae > RUG11272. The sequence continues at coordinate 76,931 of JAFXVR010000065.1, forward strand.
TGAAGCGCACGCCCAGGCGGGAGGTCAGAAAGGGGTCTTCGCCGTAGGTCTCGTGGCCGCGGCCCCAGCGGGGATCACGGAAGATATTGACGTTGGGGCTCCAGAAGGTGAGCCCCTTGTAGATGTCCCGGTCGCCCTCGGCGCTCTGGCCATTGTACTTGGCCCGGGCTTCGGTGGAGATCACCTCGGCTACCTTCTGATGGAAGTCCTCGTCAAAAATGGCCGCCAGACCGATGGCCTGGGGAAAGACCGTCGCCGTTCCGGCCCGGGCGACCCCGTGCAGGGCCTCGTTCCACCAGTTGTAGGCCGGGATGCCCAGCCGCTCAATGGCCGGGGCGTCGAAGCGGAGCTGGGAAGCTTTCTCCTCCAGCGTCATCCTGCTCACCAGCTGCTCTGCCAGTATCCTGGCCTCCTTGCGATCCATATAACCTGACCTCCTGTCTCAACACACCATAGGCGCACATGTTTATGGTTCTGTTTATATATTCGACTGTCCCTCCCTGCATCCCTTTATTAAATGTTGCGTAACTTGAAATATAAATTGCGCTTGATTTCCTATGGATTCGCAGCGCGTTTTCTGCTATAATGGGATGGACGACACACTGGAGGAGGCAAACGTGCGCACTGAGGCCATCATCTTCGACCTGGACGATACCCTGCTCCGGGATGATCTGACCATCTCCGCTGACACCATCAAAACCCTGCGGGAGGCCAGCAGGAGAGACATCCACATCATTCCCGCCAGCGGCAGGGCCCGGGAGAGCATGCTGCCCTTTGTGGAGCAGATCGGCTGCGCGGCGCTTTATATCGCCTGCAACGGCGCGGAGGTGTGGTCACCGGCGCACGAGCTGATGCGGCGGGTGAGCTTCCCGCTGGAAGTGGCGGAAGAGATCGTCTGCTTTGCCGACGAGCACGCCTGCTATGCCCAGACTTATTCCGGAGCGCACTTCTACTACAACCGGGCGGATCACTGGGCGGAGAGCTATGCGCGCGCGTCCATGCTGACCGGCATGCACACGCCGGAACTGATTCCCTTCATCCAGACGCATCCCACCTCCAAGATTCTGATGATGCACGAGCCCGTGGTGATCGCGGAGATGCTCCGGGAAGCGCGGCGGCGCTTTGCGGGCAGAGCCTCGGCGACCTGCTCCAAGCCCTATTTCCTGGAGTTCAACCCGCCTGAGGCCACCAAGGGACTGGCGCTGAGCTGGTGCGCGGAGCGGCTGGGCTTCGATCCGGAGCGGGCGATCGCTTTCGGCGACAGTCTGAATGACCTGAGCATGCTCCTCACAGCCGGCACCGGCGTGTGCGTGGCCAACGCCCGGGAGGATGTGCGGATGCAGGTGCGCCGGGTGTGCGGCTCCAACCAGGAAGATGGGGTGGCCCGGTACATTCAGGAGCATGTGCTGAACGACTGATGTACGGAGGATGCCATGATCAACGCCCAGGAATTCGCCAAGGCCCTGAAGCTGACGGTGCTCTCGCCCTCCACCCGGGAGGAGTGGGACATCCGCTCCCCGGATCTCAACCGGCCGGGCATGCAGTTCTGCGGCTTCTATGAGTTCTTCGCCTATGAGCGCCCGCAGGTCATCGGCAAGCAGGAGATGGCCTATCTGGATGAGATGGATCCGGACACCCGCAGCGCGCGGCTGGACACCTACTTCTCCTACCAGATCCCCTGCGTGGTATGCTGCCGGGGGATGAATCCGCCCGAAGAGCTGCTTTCCGCGGCCAGACGGCACGATGTGGCGGTGTACCGCAGCGAGGAGGTGACCACCACCTTCTCCCTGGAAGCCATCACCTACCTGAGCCGCTGCCTGGCCCCGAGGGTGACCATGCACGGGGTGCTGGTGGATGTGTACAACACCGGAGTGCTCATCACCGGCAACAGCGGAGTGGGCAAGAGCGAAACCGCGCTGGAACTGGTGAAGCGCGGCCACATGCTGGTGGCGGACGACGTGGTGGACATCTGCCGGGTTTCGAAGGACAGGCTCATAGGCGAATGCCCGGAGATGATCCGCCATTTCATGGAGATCCGAGGCATCGGCATCATCGATATCCGCGCCATGTTCGGCGTCGGCGCGGTGGCCCAGAGCAAGTCCATCGACCTTGTGATGCACCTGGAAAACTGGGTGGAGGGCAAGGAGTATGACCGCCTGGGGCTGACCGAGGAATCCATGACCATCCTCGGGGTGAAGGTGCCCAAGCAGCGCACGCCTGTCCGGCCCGGCCGCAATCTGGCCATCATTGTGGAGGTGGCCGCCCGCAACTATTCCCTGAAGCAGCTCGGCTATTCCGCGGCCCACGAGCTGGACCGCCGCCTGGTGGAGATTCAGCGCCAGGCGCAGCAGGATGCCCGGAAACAAAACGCTGACCGCTGACACGACAGCCTCTGACCAACCATGCAATCAATCAGCCTGAAGGAGGTTTCATCTATGATTCGGATCGGTATTGACGTAGGCGGCACCGGCATCAAGATCGGTGTGGTGGACGAGAACGGCCATATCCTTGCCAGCGAGGCGATCCCCACCCGGATCGACCTGCCTTTCTCCGAGCAGATCACCCAGATGGCGGACTGCGCGAAGCGGGTGCTGGCGGAGAGCGGCTTCACCATCGACGATGTGCAGTCCATCGGCGCGGGCGTGCCCGGCGTGGCGGACAAGAACGGCGTCGTCATCTTCTGCAACAACCTGGCCTGGGTCAATGTGCCCTTCCGCACTGAGTTCCAGAAGCACATCCTCAAGCCCATCTACATCGACAATGACGCCACCGTGGCCGGCCTGGCCGAGAGTGTGGCGGGCGTGTCCGCCGGAACCTCCTCCAGCGTGTTCGTCACCCTGGGTACGGGCGTTGGCGCGGGCATCGTCATCGGCGGCAAGGTGTGGAGCGGCGCCCACGGCATCGGCTCGGAGATCGGCCACATCACCATGATGCTGGACGGCGAGCCCTGCAACTGCGGCAACCGCGGCTGCCTGGAGCGCTACTGCTCCGCCACGGCCATCATCCGCATGGCCCGCGTGGCGGTGGCTGAGCATCCGGAATCCCTGATCCTGAGCATGGCGGAGGGCGATCCCGCAAAGATCAACGCGCGCATCGTCATCGACGCGGCCCGCGTGGAGGATCCCGTGGCGGTGCAGGTCTATCAGAAGTACATCAGCTACCTGGCCCAGGCCGTCAACAGCATCATCAACTTCCTGGATCCGGAGATCATCGTCATCGGCGGCGGCGTCAGCAAGGCCGGCGACTTCCTGCTGACCCCCCTGCGCCAGGAAGTGCCGAAGTACGCCATGTACAAGAGCGTGCCCAGCGCGCGCATCGAGATGGCCCGGCTCGGCGCGGACGCCGGCATCATCGGCGCGGCCATGCTTGGCTGAGCATACACAGGCCAGAAGAGGGACTCCGGCAGACGAGAGCCCCTCTTTTTTGCGCGGGAAAAAGGATTTTCTCCCCGGCCTGTAGTATATACCGGTAGGGAGGCGAAGTGTATGACCATCAGGGAGGAGCTGGAGCAGCGGGAAGCGGAGTGGCTTTCGCCGCACGCGGCCCTTTCGGTGAACAGCCGGGGACGGGAGCGGGAAGTGACTCCCTGCGAAGTGCGCACCTGCTATCAGCGGGACAGGGATCGGATCATTCACTGCAAGGCCTTCCGGCGGCTGAAATTCAAAACCCAGGTCTTCATCGCCCCTGAAGGAGACCACTACCGCACCCGCCTGACTCATACCCTTGAGGTGACCCAGGTGGCGCGGACCATCGCCCGGTCGCTGCGCCTCAACGAAGACCTGACCGAGGCCATCGCCCTGGGGCACGACCTGGGGCACACGCCCTTCGGCCATATCGGCGAGCGGAGCCTCAACGAGCTGATGCCCGAGGGCTTTCAGCACAACGAGCAGTCCCGCCGGGTGGTGGAGCGCCTCGAGAACAACGGACAGGGGCTGAACCTGACCTGGGAGGTGCGGGACGGCATCGCCTGCCATTCGGGCATCCAGCATCCCGCGACCCTGGAGGGGGAGTGCGTCCGCCGGGCCGACCGCATCGCATACCTGAATCATGACCTGGACGATGCCCTGCGCTCCGGTGTCCTCCGCCCCTTCGATGTGCCCGCGGACTGCCTGCGCGTGCTGGGTCAGACCCACGGTGAGCGCATCAACACCATGATCCTGAGCATTGTACACGCTTCAAAGGATCAGGAGGAAATCCGCATGGAGCCCCTGGTGGAGGCGGCCATGGACGGACTCAGGGAATTCATGTTCGAGAAGGTATACCGGGACTCCTGGCGCGCAGACGAGGAAGCCCGCTGCGATCATGTGATGCGCGGTCTCTTCGATTATTACTGCGCCCACCCGGCGGAAATGCCAGAGGAATACCTTCTCATCGGCTATCAGGAGGGCCTGAACCGAGCCGTGGCGGATTTCCTCTCCGGCATGACGGACCGTTACGCCGTGCGGCTCTATCAGCAGCTCTTCATCCCGGGCGGATTCACCGCGCCGGTGATCACGCCGGGCTGATGCATTTCTCTGTATACCCGCAGGCAGGAAAATCCTGTTTTGCGGCGAAATAAGCATAAGGTGAGGCAAAATGGCTGGACGATATCCCGCCGCGTGGCTGGAAGAGCTGCGCGCCAGGTCGAATATCGTGGATGTGATTTCGGCCTATATGCCCCTGAAAAAGCGGGGCCAGGATTACTGGGGCCTATGCCCCTTCCACGGCGAAAAGACCGCCTCCTTTTCTGTCAGCCCGGACAAACAGTTCTATTACTGCTTCGGCTGTAAGGCTTCGGGCACGGTGATTCAGTTCATCATGGACATGGAGCGGCTGAGCTACCATGAGGCGGTGAAGCTGCTGGCGGACAGGGCGCACATGACACTGCCCGAGATGGAGGACGACCCCGACTATCAGCGCAGGAAAGATCAGCGGGAGCGCCTGCTGGCCGCCAACCGGGAGGCGGCGCTGTTCTACCATCAGACCCTCTACACAGAGGAAGGCGCAGGAAGCCTCAGCTACCTGCAGCGCCGCGGCCTGAGTGACGCGGTGATCCGCGCCTTTGGCCTGGGCGCCGCCCCGGACGACTGGGCACAGCTGACCGATCACCTGAGGGCGAAGGGCTTCACCATTGAGGAACTGAGGCTGGCGGGGCTGACCAGGGTGCGGCCCGCTGAACCTGCCGCCGCTGACCGCCCGGCTCAGGGCGAGCGGATCTATGATATGTTCCGCGACCGGGCGATGTTTCCCATCATCGACCAGTACGGCAATGTGCTGGGCTTCGGCGGGCGCATCCTCGGCAAGGGAGAGCCCAAGTACCTGAACACATCAGACACCCCGGTGTTCAACAAGCGGCTGGGGGTGTATGCCGCCAACCTGCTGAAAAAGGAGCGCCACCTGGATCGGGTGATTCTGGTGGAGGGCTACATGGATGTGGTGGCCCTGACCCAGTTCGGGGTGAAGGGCGTCTGCGCCACCCTGGGCACCGCGCTCACCGAGGAACAGGCCCGGCTGCTGAAACGCTTCGCGCCCAAGGTCACCCTGGCCTACGACGGCGACGGAGCCGGCCAGCGGGCGATTCTCCGGGGGCTGGATGTGCTGAAAAACGAGGGCATCCCGGCGGATGTGCTGGACTTCCCCGACGGCCTTGACCCGGATGAATTCATCCGCAGGGAGGGGGCGGAAGGCTTTGCGCGGCTGAAGAGCGTGACGCCGGAGCAGTACCGGATGCGCCGGCTGAAAGAGCAGTTCGACCTGAGCACCCAGGAAGGCCGCACCGGCTATGCCAGAGCCTGCGCGCCCTTCCTCAAGAGTCTGGATCCCCTCGATCTGGAAAACCGCCTTCAGGAGCTGATGGTGCAGACAGGCTTCGGCCGCGAAGTGCTGCTGGAGCAGATTGGCCGTTCTGCCGCACCGGTCAGCGAGCGTCGTCCGGGTTCACCCCGCCCGGAGCCCATCCGGCCTGAAGGCCGCGAGGGGGAGGATCTGGAGAATGTGCGCGCCCAGGAGGTCATCGTGTCGCTGCTCTCCAACGGGCAGCTGCCCACGGACATTGTCAGCGCGGAAGACTTTGACGATCCCCTGCTGCGCCACCTGTACGAGGCGCTGAGCGCCGGCGCGTCCCCGGCCAGCCTGGTGGAGGAGCAGGCTACCGATCAGGAGCGGGCCAGGGTCAGCCGGCTGCTGATGACGCCCCCCAGCGAGAACACCGACCAGCAGCTGCGCATGGCAAAACAGTGCATCAGCCGCATGAACCAGCGCCGCCTCGACCGGGAAATGCAGGCGATCATGCATATCATCAACACCAAGGAAGGCAGTGAAAAGCAAGCCGCCATGAGTCAGTATATGGCGCTGTCCGACCGACTGAAAAAGCTGAAAAACGAGGGATAGACCGTATCCCCTCTCCGACCGACCCCTGACAAGGAGAGCTCAATGAGTACGAAGAAGGCGGAGGAGCGCAGCGCAAAACTGAACGAACTGGTGCTGTTTGCCCGGCGGAAGGGCAGCATCACTGGCGATGAGCTGATGGAACAGCTGGGCGCCTTCGGGCTGGCGCCGGACGATCTCGACGACGTGCTGGACGCGCTGAAGCAGGCGGGCATCGCCGTCGTCTCGGAGGACAGCCCCGAAAGCGAAACCCCGGAGGTGCCCCAGGACAATGGGGCGGATCTCACCGTGCCCGACAGCGTGGCGCTGGGCGATCCGGTGCGCATGTACCTGAAGGAGATCGGCCAGATTCCGCTGCTGACGGCGGATGAGGAAATGGCCATCGCCAGGAAGCTGCAGGAAGGCACGGAATTCGAGAAGGATGAGGCCCGGCGGGAGCTGAGCGAGGCCAATCTGCGCCTGGTGGTGTCCATCGCGAAGCGCTACGTGGGCCGGGGCATGCAGTTCCTCGACCTGATTCAGGAGGGGAACCTGGGGCTGATCAAAGCGGTGGAGAAATTCGATTACTCGAAGGGCTTCAAATTTTCCACCTACGCCACCTGGTGGATCAGGCAGTCCATCACCCGCGCCATCGCGGATCAGGCCCGCACCATCCGCATCCCGGTGCACATGGTAGAGACCATCAACCGCCTGATCCGGACCTCCCGCCAGCTGCTGCAGGAGAACGGCCGTGAGCCTACGGCGGAGGAGATCGCCGAGCGGATGGAAATACCCGTCAGCAAGGTGAACGAGATCATCAAAATCGCCCAGGAACCTGTCAGCCTGGAGACACCCATCGGAGAGGAAGAAGACAGCCACCTGGGGGACTTCATCGCCGACGAGAACGCCTTGGCCCCGGTGGACGCGGCCTCCCGCTCCCTGATGCATCAGCAGCTGGACGAGGCGCTGGAAAAGCTCTCGCCCAGGGAGCGCAAGGTGATCCGGCTGCGCTTCGGCCTGGAAGACGGCAGGGCCCACACCTTAGAGGAAGTGGGCCGGGAATTCAATGTAACCAGAGAGCGCATCCGCCAGATTGAGGCCAAAGCGCTCCGGCGGCTGAAAAATCCGAATATTGGAAAAAAGTTGAAGGATTATCTTGACTGACCGCGAATAGTATATCGTCAACTCGCGCCAAGGCTGGCAGGCCGGACTCGGGGCCGGTACTGCTTTGATTGACTGCGCTTCCAACACCGCGCGCCATATGCTGTGCACCGCGGCTTCCATATAATTATAATTCCTTTACGCCCTGTAATCCGAAAGGAGCGATTACGTTTGTCCATCCCCGCAGATACGCTTTCCGCCAGACTGAATGAGCTGACTGAGCTGAGCCGCGTGAACGGCGCTGTCACATATAACGATATCATGGCGCAGGTGACAGACCTGCAGCTGGATCCGGATCAGCTGGAGCAGCTGCTGGACAAGCTGGATGCCATGGGCGTCCATGTGACCGCGGATGAGCCTGAGGCTGACGGCGTTGAGCCCGGAAGCGAGGTTCTCACCTTGCCCGCGGCGAATCTGCCCGCCCCCCAGACTCCCAATTCTCCGCTGAACGAGGAGATCAATCTCTCCGACCCCATCCGCATGTATCTCAAGGAGATCGGCAAGGTTCCCCTGCTCACCGCTGAGCAGGAAGTGGACCTGGCCAAGCGCATTGCAGAGGGGGACGAGGATGCCAAGCAGCAGCTCATCACGGCCAACCTGCGCCTGGTGGTGTCCATCGCCGGGCACTACAACAACCGGGGCATGCAGTACCTGGATCTGATCCAGGAGGGCAATATGGGCCTGATCAAGGCCGCGGACAAGTTCGACTATACCAAGGGCTTCAAGTTTTCGACCTACGCCACCTGGTGGATTCGGCAGTCCATCACCCGGGCGCTGGCGGATCAGGCGCGCACCATCCGCATTCCAGTGCACATGGTGGAGACCATCAACCGGCTGATCCGCACCTCCCGTCAACTGATGCAGGAGCTGGGCCGGGAGCCCAACACTGCCGAAATCGCCGAGCGGATGAGCCTGCCGGAGAGCCGGGTACAGGAGATCATCAAGATCGCCCAGGATCCCGTCAGCCTGGAGACGCCCATCGGCGAGGAAGAGGACAGCCATCTGGGCGATTTTATTCCCGATGAGTCCGCCCAAGCGCCCGCGGAGACGGCCTTCAACACCCTGCAGCGCGAGCAGCTGATGGAAGTGCTGGACACCCTGACCGAGCGGGAAAAGCGCGTGCTGATCCTGCGCTATGGCCTGGAAGGTGACCGCACCTACACCCTGGAAGAAGTGGGCGAGAAGTTCCACGTCACCAGAGAGCGCATCCGGCAGATCGAGGCCAAAGCCCTGCGCAAGCTGCGCACCAACCGGCAGATCAAGAACATGCGCAGCTGAGGTGGCCGATGCTGAGCAACCGACTGACCTTGGCCGCCTCCCTCTATACGCCCTGTGACATGGGCGCGGATATCGGCACCGACCACGCCTTCCTGCCCTGCCATCTGCTGGTAACAGGCGTCTGTGAGCGGATGCTGCTGAGCGACCTCAGCCCCAAAGCCCTCGCGAGAGCCCGGGCTGAGGTGCAGCGGCGCGGTCTGGAGGGCCGGACGGAGCTGGTGTGCGCGCCAGGTCTGGAAGCCCTGCGGGAAACGGCCTGCGGCTGTGTGTCCATCACCGGCATGGGCGGGGAGACCATCGCGGACATCCTGCGCAAAGGCACAGAATGGCTGCGCGGTGCGGCGCTGATTCTCTCGCCGCAGACCGAATATCCCCTTGTGCGCCGGGCGGCCCTTGAGATCGGCTACCGGCCGGAGCAAGAACGCCTGACCAGGGACGACGGCCGCTTTTACCAGGTGTGGCGGTATGTGCCCGGCCCGTGGAATCCGGGGGAGGAGGCCCTGCGATACGGCAGCCTGCTGTACAGTGAGGAAGAATTCCTGCTGCGGGCATGGCTGGAGCGGCGCGTGAGCCTTTGCCGAAAACAGCTGAACGGGTTGCGGACAGCCGCCGCGCCGGATGAGCAGGCAACGGCGCAGGCGGAGGGAGACCTGCGCTTCTATGAACATCAGCTGGGCAGGAGATCCTGACGGCATAGCCGGGAAACCGGTGCTGCGGGAATTCCCTGCATCAGCGCGTGAAAGAAAGGAACAGAAACCGGGAATAAAGTACAAACCCCTTCTGCAACAGGAAGGGGTTTCCCTATCCCCGGCTCTGGTAAATGAGATGATTTCCCTGATTGCCATGGACATGGACGGCACCCTGCTGTCCGACCACACAGGACGCATCGCCGAGGAGAACGTCCGGGCCCTGCGGGAAGCGGGTGAAAGGGGTATCAGGCTGGCCCTGGCTTCCGGCCGTTTTGCGGACGACGCGGGCGGTTTTGCTCGCCTGGCCGGATTGGATCTGGCGGTGATCGGGCTGAACGGAGGGCACACGGTGCTGCATCCGGGCGGAGAGACCTTTGACACCCGGGTGATCGATCCCGAAGAGGCGGCTGCCCTCTTCCGCCTGGCGCAGGGAAGCGGCCTGCTGCATGCGATCTTTGCCACTCACACGCTCTGGGTCAGCGATCCCGGGATGATGTACAGCTCGATCTGGGGCACCTACCTGAATCAGCCCTGGAGCCGGATCGGCGTGTGCAGCGGCGGGGCGGCCGCCGAAAGGCTCATCCGGGAGGGCGTCCACAAGATCGTGGTCATCACGGAGGATCGGCCGGAAACCTTGGCCGTCCTGAGGCAGCGGGTCATCGCGGAACTGCCCGGGCTGACCATGTCGTCCAGCTGGTTTACCAACATAGAGGTGAACGCGGGCGGCGTCAGCAAAGCTTCAGCGCTGGAACGCCTGGCCGCGCATTACGGCATCCTCATGGCGGAAGTGATGACCCTGGGCGACGGTGAAAACGACTGCGCCATGCTGAAAGCCGCGGGCTGCGGAGTGGCCATGGGCAACGCGGCGCCTGAGGCAATCGCCTGCGCGCGCTGGCAGACAGCCGCGAACACCGAGTTCGGTGTGGCCTGGGCAGTGCGGGAGCTGGCGCTTGGTCAGAAAGGCCATCACGTGCGTCCTGTCGTTCACCCGGAAAGCAGAGGGCTGACGCAATGAAGAGCAAGCTGTTGAAGCCGGTGCAGTGGCTCCTGCGGGGGCTGGTGCTGATCCTGTTCCGGCCCCGGAAAACCTATGTCAGCGAGAAAGCGCGTCAGGAGGCGTTCTCTGAACCCTGCGTCATCATCAGCAACCATGTGCGCGGCTTTGACGGCGCGGTCATCTTTACCCTGCTGCCGGGTAAGCGGATTACCGGGCTGGTAGCGCAGGACATGCTGGAAAACTCGAAGCCCCTGCGGTGGCTCTGCGCCTGTCTGCCCGTCATGCGCATCGACCGGGAGCACGCCTCCCTGTCCTGGCTGCGGGACAGCCGGCGGCTGCTCAAAGAGGGGCAGTCCATCTATCTCTGCCCGGAGGGACGCTGCAACTTCAACCGGGGAATGCGCCCCTTCAAGCCGGGCTTCGCGCTGCTGGCGGCCTCCGCCGGGGTGAAGGTGGTGCCGGTCTTCCACAACGGGGAATACTATCCGCTGTTCGGGAAGCGGTTCAGAATGCTGATCGGCGAACCCTTCACCGTCGCACCGCCGCCGGAGGGCCTCTCCGCTGAGGTGCTGGCGATGGAGGCCGGTGAAGCTTTTGACAGCATGCGGGAATTGGAGAGGCGGCTCAACGGCGCGGTTCGCCTGATGGAAGGGAGCGGTGAAAAGTGATATATGTAACGGGCGATACCCACGGCGACTGGAACCGCTTTGCCCATGAGATTCTGCCGCTGGCCCGGGACTGGGGGGCACGGGACACCCTGCTCATCGCGGGGGATTTCGGCTTCGTGTTCCGTCCGGAGGGTGATCCAGCTGAAGCGGAGTGCATGAAAAAACTGGCCTCACTGCCCTTTACGGTGGCTTTCTGCGACGGCAACCATGAGAACTTTCCGCGGCTGATGCGCTATCCGGTGGAGCAGTGGCAAGGGGGAACGGTGCACCGACTCGGGCCGAAGCTCTTTCACCTGCTGCGGGGCGAAACGTACCTGATTGAGCGGAAAAGCCTGCTGGTTATGGGCGGCGGCAGGTCCATCGACCGGGTGTGGCGCACGCCGGGGCTGAGCTGGTGGCCGGAGGAAATGCCGACCAACGCGGAATACCAGCATCTGAGGCAGAGAGTGCAGCAGCTGAAGCGGGTCGATCTGATCCTCACCCACGCGGCGCCCGCGAGCGTGATGCGCATGGTCGGCTTCGATCCCGGCGCTGAACTTCCGCTGAACACGGCGCTGGAGGGCATTCGCCAGTCCCTGCCTTACGGACAGTGGTTTTTCGGGCACCTGCACCTGGACCGGGATTTCGGGCCAAACCTGCACGGGCTCTATCACCGGGTGATGCGCGCGGACGGGACAGCGCTTCAGACTATTGACTGATATGGTATAATGGACTTGGCTGATTTCAGCCCGGGAGGAAAGCATCATGGAACGCATCGGCGAGATCACGGCGGTAAACGGGGATCGGCTCGAGGTGACCTTCTGCCGCCCGGAAGACTGCGGCCATTGCCGCGCCTGCGACGGCCAGGAAAAACGCACGGTGGTCAGCGTAAAGGGCAGCGGTGCCGTGGGCGACCTGGCGGCGGTGGAACTGCCCACCGGCACGGTGGTGAAAGCCTCACTGCTGGCTTACGCCCTGCCCATGGCCGGCCTGATGGGCGGCATGCTGCTGGGCTATGCGCTCTTTCCCGCAAACATGGCGGCGGCAGCCATCGCCGGTGCTGTGGGACTGGCAGTCTGCCTGGCCGCCGTCCGGGTGACTGAAAAGGGCCGCAGGGAGAGCACCGCCTGGCAGCCCACCCTGAACCGTGTGATTCCCCAGAGTATGTATCGCAAAGCGGAGGAAGCTCCGCAGGAGAAAGGAGAAACAAACTCATGACAACCGCACTGAACAAGGACAATTTTGACAGCTTCATCAACGGCGCGGGCAAGCCTGTGCTGGTGGATCTCTGGGCCAGCTGGTGCGGGCCCTGCCGGATGCTCTCCCCGCTGGTGGACGCGCTGGCCGAGAGCCGCAGCGACATCGCGGTGGGCAAGGTGGACGTGGACGACAATCCGGATATCGCCATGCGCTACGGCGTGCAGTCCATCCCGACCCTGCTGCTCTTCAAGGACGGCGAGCTGGTCGACCGTTCTGTGGGCTATGTGCCGCAGGCCGCGCTGGAAGCCTTTGTGGCCAAGGCGCTGTAAATCACACGAAATCACATGGGAGGGGAGCCGAAAGCGCTTCCCTCTCTCTTTGAGGAATGGATATGCGCTTCGACTGTGTTCACAGTGAGGAAGACCTGGCCCAGCTGGTGGCGGGCATTGGCTTCCTGCCTTTCTTCCGCTGCCGGATTCCCGGCTGGTCGCTGGAGGAGAACATCGATCCGGCGGTGTGGTTCACCGCGGCGGACGGCCCCTGGGAGTGGAAAGGCCGCATGGCCCGGGACAAAAAACTGGTGTACGGCAAGTTCATCCGGGGGAAGGCGGCCTTTGTGTCCCTGACCTGCTTTCCCGATCTGGCGAACTTCCGCCGGGACGGCTATGACTGGGAAGGCTTTGTGGAGGACGCCAAAGCCCCGCACCAGGACAAGCTGCTGATGCATTGCCTGCAGGAGCGGCATCCGCTGGTCTCCAAGGTCTGCAGGCGCACCTGCGGCGTCACGAAGGGCTATGACACGGCGCTGACCCGGCTGCAGATGCAGACATGGATTGTGGACCGGGATTTTGTGTACGACATCGACCGGAACGGCAAGGCCTACGGCTGGGGCAACGCCCTGCTGGACACTCCCGAGAACCATCTGGGGGAAGAGCTGGTCAACAGCGCCGCCTGCAAACCCCAGGAGAGCCTTGAAAGAATGGTGCGCTGGCTGAACGGGTGGATGCCCGACGTAAGTGCAGAAGACCTGAGAAAAGAATTGAAAGCGTGAAAGGGCGTTATGAAAAACAGGGATCAAGTCATATGGGCGCATATACTGTTTTGGATTGTTGTCCTATGCATCATCTATCTGTTCGCAAAGTAATACAGCCAATGACAGCGCGCAGTATCTGCAACCCAAAATGAACGTACATCCCTTGAATAAAGTCATCCCCCAGCAGAAAGCTTTTCTGGAAGAGGAAAGGGGGGTTTCCCCTCAATTTCACCTCCTCAGCCCCTTGCAAAACCCAGCGCGATGAGATACAATAGGCGCACAGGCAGTGAAGGGGTCAGGCTGCAGGGCTGAAGCCAAGCGAGCGCGCGGCGGTGGGAGGCGCGCAGGAGGCCGCAGTCAACCCGCCCCGGAGCCGCGGTTAATCACCGCCGGGTCATCTCCGTGATCAGATGGAATGAGGGAGGGTGAAAAGCCCTAAGCCGGGTGGTACCGCGGAAGCAGCAATGCCTTCGTCCCTGCGAACAGGCAGCGAAGGCTTTTTTGATAGGCCGACGCCAGTCAACCGAAGAGGAGGAGAACGCAAATGGGCAAGAACAAGGACAAGCAGGAGTTTGTCACCTTCATCACGCCGCGCAACGAGGACTTCAGCCAGTGGTACACGGACGTGATCACGCAGACGCAGCTGTGCGACTACGCGCCAGTCAGGGGCTGCATGATTGTGCGGCCTTACGGGTACGCCATCTGGGAGCAGATTCAGCAAGCCATGGACAGCCGCTTCAAGGAAAAGGGCACCGAGAACGTGTACTTCCCGATGCTCATCCCGGAAAGCCTGCTGCTCAAGGAAGCCGAGCATGTGGAGGGCTTCGCGCCTGAGGTGGCCTGGGTGACCCAGGGCGGTTCGGAAAAGCTGACCGAGCGCTTGGCGGTGCGCCCCACCTCCGAGACGATCTTCTGTACGATGTTCGCCAAATGGACGCAGACTTGGCGCGACCTGCCCATGAAGTACAACCAGTGGTGCTCTGTGATGCGCTGGGAAAAGGCGACCAGACCCTTCCTGCGCACCAGCGAGTTCCTCTGGCAGGAAGGCCATACCATCCACGCATCAGCGGAGGAAGCCCAGGAAGAAACCCTGACCATGCTGGAAGTCTACCGCGAGGTGGCAGAGGACGTGCTGGCGCTGCCGGTCTATGTGGGACAGAAGAGCGACAAGGAGAAGTTCGCCGGCGCCCGGGCCACTTATTCCATGGAGGCCATGATGCAGGACGGCAAAGCCCTGCAGGCGGGCACCAGCCACAACTTCGGCACCAATTTCGCCGAGGCCTATGGCATTCAGTTCCAAAACAAGGAAGGCAAGCTGCAGTACGCCGAGGAGACCAGCTGGGGAGTGTCCACGCGGCTGATCGGCGCGATCGTGATGACTCACGGCGACGAGCGCGGCCTGCGCCTGCCCCCGGCCATCGCGCCCATTCAGGTGGTCATTCTGCCCATCGCGGCGCACAAGCCGGGCGTGACCGAGGCCTGTGAGAAACTCTTTGCCGATCTGAAAGCCGCCGGCGTGCGCGTGAAGCTGGACGACCGCGACACCGTGTCCGCGGGCTTCAAGTTCAACGACTGGGAGCTGAAGGGCGTGCCTGTGCGCCTGGAGGTGGGCCCGCGCGACCTGGAGAACGGCGTGGTGACCTATTTCCGCCGCGACACCTGTGAGAAGGGCACGCTGCCCCTGGAGGGCCTGACGGAGGCGCTGAAAGCCCTGATGAAGGAGATTCAGCAGGGTCTCTATGACCAGGCCAAAGCCTTCCGCGACGCCCATACCTACGAGGTACACAACATGGAGGAGCTGGGCCAGGCGGTGGACGGCGGCTTTGCCCGGGCCATGTGGTGCGGTGAGCAGGCCTGCGAGGACGAGATCAAGGAGCGCTTCAACGCTTCTTCCCGCAATATGCCCTTCAACCAGGAGGAAATGACCTTCGGTGACACCTGCGTGTGCTGCGGCAAGAAGGCCAAGCATGTGATGTACTTCGCCAAGGCCTACTGAGCGGCTGAAGCAGACGAAAAAACGATACAGGAACGGCTCCCGGAGGCGTCAGAACCTTCGGGAGCCGCTTTTGTGGCGCTTACCTGAATGAGGCGTCGATCAGCGTGCCATCCACCGCGTTGATGAGCGCATAGCAGAAACTGTCGCTCTTTACCGCGGACTCGTCCTGATACAGGATCATCCAGACTGGCACGAAGACCATACCATCGGCCTTGTTGTCCGCCCGGACAGCTTCATAGGTCAGCGCGGCCTGCTGGATGGCCTGGATGTTCCGGTCGTTCCAGGACAGGGAGCGGCTGAGTACTTCCGCCAGCCTGGCGATGGCCGCGTCCGGGGTAATCAGGGCTTCGGGTGTGCTGAGGATCTCTCCCCGGGTGAAGGCATTGCGGACAGCGGCATAGACGATCCCACGGCTGGTGACGTAGAAGATCACGCTGTGCCGTCCGCCGGCAGGGGAGGTGTCAATGCCCAGCGGGAAGTACTTCAGGTAATAGCCCTCTTCGGTCGCGGGAATGGAAGCGTAATCGTAGGGCTGATAATCGTCGTCCACCAGCAGCTCACCGTCTACAATCGCCTGTTCCCAGATGGCGCCCATGGTGCGGATGCGTTCAAGGCTCAGATCCAGCGCTTCCACGCAGACATAGTCATTGCTGTCGATCCCAAGACGCGCCATCATTGCCTCGGCTTGCGCCTGGGCTTCTGACAGGGTGATGCCGGTCAGCTCTGTCCTGTCCAGGGAGAATTCCCCGCGGTGACCGCTCCACTCCCTGACCCAGGCGCGATCGACGATGATGTTGGAGGGCGCTTCCGTATAATTGTCATCTGTGAATTCATAGTAGAAGAGGGCTTCCGAAGCCGGGTTGAGGATGGCGTGATCGGTAAAGCGGATCTCGTCCGTGCCGATGCCTGCAGCAATACCCGTCCGGTTGAACCATACCGGATCCACGGTGGAGGAGAAATCCGTTTCGACTGCCTGGTAAATGGGCAGGATGCCTGTCTCCTGATACTGCACCGGTGTGACCAGTTCGTATCCGTCCCGATTCTCGATGGTGACAGGACGATCCGAAGCCTGAGATGCCGGCTCTGTCATGAAAACCGGCATGCAGGAGACTGTCCAGTCGGCGCGCAGCCTGCTTCCCTCCACGATGGCGCCGGAAGGGTCGATCTGCTCGGTACAGCTCTCCATCTGAATCTGGTAGCTGGTTCCCTCACTGATGGCAAATCCGTCAGAGGCTTCAAAGGAGAAAGTGACGGAGCCGTCGCCGTTTGCGATGTCATAGTAACCGACACAGCCGGGCGTCAGCAGGGTGCCGTCGTCGACGCCGATTTTCCGGGGCATGGAGTACGTCACCAGCAGCCTGCCGCCGGAAATGGCGGCCTTTTCCACCAGGGCCTTTGCTTCATCGCTGGCCTGGAAACACTCCGGATCGTCACCCAGATCAAAGGGCACGATCACATCGCCGTCCCGCAGGGGGCGCGCAGTGCCGAGGCCGTACAGGGCGCGGTCCCGGTATACGATCTCATCCAGGGTGAAGACCACATCGCCGATGGTAACGGACTCGCCGATTTGGGCGATCTTGCCCTCCTGCAGGCTTTCTCCAAGCTCCTGATTCCAGTGACGGCTGAAGAACTCAGCCACCTGGGAGGAAAACACGGCATAAGCGGTTCCCATAAGCGCCAATCCCAGCACAATGACCAGGACGAGCGCAGCAGATCTCTTTCTTTTCACGGGTTCTTCTCCTTTCGCGTTCGCAAGTATCCGCTGCGCCAGCCATGGGTCTTCCCGCACATGCGCGAGCGAATGACGCACAGCGCTCTCAATGCGCTCCTGTTCCTCACGCAGGGTCATACCCGTCATCTCCTTCCATGGCATGGCGCAGTTTACGTCTTGCGCGGTTCAAGCGGCTGCCGACGGCCTGACGTGAGATGCCAAGGGCGTCGGCAGCCTCCTCCTGGGTCAATCCCTGCAGCCAGCAGAGCAGGGCGGCTTCCCGCAGCTTCGCGGGCAGATTCAGCAGTGCTGAGGTCAGATCGTCATCGAATGGATCCGCCGGGGCCGGGCGCTCCGCGATCATGTCGACGGTGACCGAGCGGTCGACGTTCCTGAACCAGCCGGTGCGGTACATGCTTCTGCAGGTGTTGACAGCAATCTTGGTCAGCCAGGTCTTTTCGGATGCTTCCCCCCGGAAGCTGTCCAGTTTCCGGTAAGCCTTGAGAAAGGTCTCCTGTACGGCATCCTTCGCCATGTCTTCATCGCGCAGATACATGATGCAGAAATGCAGCAGGGGGAGCTGGTACAGGGCGACCATGCGCTCGATTCTTTCTTCCTTACTGTCAGGGCCCATGACAGTATCCACGGCAGCCTCACCGCCTTTCACTGATTCAGACGCACCGAGGTGCATAAAACGCAACACAGCCGGATGAAAGATTTCGGGGAAAACGCAAGCCCCAGTATGATAACGGATGAAGCAGGCGGGTTTGATTCCCCAACTTCCTCTTTTCAAACCCCCGCCGTTGTGGTACAATCCATACAGAACGGGAGGTGAAAACCTTGAAGCGTCTTTTTGCATTATGGTGCTGTCTGCTGCTGGTGATTTCGTGCATCGGCGGGGCAGGGGCGGAGACGAAGGATGTGCCGGTGAGCTGGTACGAGGTTTTTGTGCGCTCCTACGCGGACAGTAACGGGGACGGCCTGGGCGACCTGAACGGCCTGCGGGCGAAGCTGCCCTATATCCACGACATGGGCTGGCGAGGGCTCTGGCTGATGCCCATCATGCCCTCGCCCAGCTACCACAAGTATGACGTGACTGACTACCGGGACATCGATCCCGAGTACGGCACGATGGAAGACTTCCGCGCGCTGGTCAGCGAGGCGCACGCGCTGGACATCCGGGTGATTGTCGATCTGCCGGTCAACCACACGGCGGTGGCGCATCCCTGGTTTAAGGAGGCCTGCGATGCCCTGCGCCAGAGATCTGCGGACAGTGAAAAGACCGGCTGGTACTGCTTCTCCCAAACACCGGGCAGCAAGCATGTGCCGGTAGAGGGCACGGACTGGTATTATGAGGAGCAGTTTGCGGGCGGCGGCATGCCGGACCTGAACCTGGACAGCGAAAGCCTCCGGGCAGAAATCCGGGACATCCTGGCCTTCTGGCTGACGGATGTGGGGGTGGACGGCTTCCGGCTGGACGCGGTGACCAGCTATTACACCGGCCATAACGACCAGAACATCGCCTTCCTCGCCTGGCTCAAGGAGAGCTGCGAGGCGATCAAACCGGGCTCCTTCCTGGTGGGCGAGTGCTGGACGGGCCTGAACACCATTGTGGAGTATTACGACAGCGGCGTGGACTGCTTCTTCCTCTTCCCGGCCTCCCAGGCGGAGGGCTGGGTCTGCAAGGCGCTGCTGGCGAGAAGCAAGCCCGCGGAGCGCTTTGCCGCTTCCCTGCAGTCCCTCTACGAGGCGCTGCCGGACGCTCTGTACGCACCCTTCCTCTGCAACCACGACACCGGGAGAACCGTGCCGGCGCTGCAGGCCCGGACGCTGCCGGATCGGGTCAAGCTGGCGCACGCGCTGGTCAGCGTAATCGGCGGGGCAGCCTTCACCTATTACGGGGATGAAATCGGCATGGTTGGCGCGGGGGAGGATCCCAACAAGCGGCTGGCCATGTACTGGTCGGATGAAGAGATGACCGAGCAGCCGCCTGGGGTGACCAAGATCGAGTACGCATACCCCTCTGTGGCAGAACAGGAGGCGGATGAGGCCTCGCTGCTGCATTACATCAAGCGGCTCAACCAGATGAAGCTGGCTTGGCCGGAAGCCTTCATGGGAAGGGCTGAAATCCGGTCTGCTTTCGGGAATGTGCTGGCGCTGGCGCGGGAGACGGCAGACGGTCCATGCCTGATCGTCGCCAACCTTTCACTTAAACAGACCGAAGTTTTTGAAATCAATCAAAAACAGACCATATTCTGTGACCTGGAGACCGGGGCAAACACGGCTTTGCTGGAGGATGATGGCAGGCTCACCCTGCCGCCCGGCGCGGTGGTGCTGCTGCGCTCCGGCGATTAACCGCATATTCAGAAACATGTGCATGAACAGGAGGCCTGTATGAAGAACGGACACAGATTCCTGGCGATTCTCGCGCTGGCGCTGGCACTGACGGCCGCGGCTGTCGGTGAGGAGGCGCTCTATGTGCGGAAGGTGGAGAACCTCCCGGCGGATTTCTGGATGGGCATGGACGTATCCTCGGTGACTGCGCTGGAAGCCTCCGGCGTGACGTATAAGGATGAAACCGGTGAAACCCGCGATCTGTTCGAGCTCCTGCGGGAGGCGGGTGTCAACCTGGTGCGGGTGCGGGTGTGGAACGATCCCTACGACAGCGAGGGGCACGGCTATGGCGGCGGCAACTGCGACGTGGCCAACGCGGCGGCGATTGCAAAGCGCTGCGCAGCCCAGGGCATCAGCCTGATGGTGGACTTCCACTATTCGGACTTCTGGGCCGATCCGGGCAAGCAGATGGCGCCCAAAGCCTGGAAGGACATCCCCGTCAAAAAGCGGGGCGAGGTCATCCGGGAATGGACGAAGGAAGCCCTGACGGAGATTGCCTCCACCGGGGTGCATGTGGCGCTGGTGCAGATCGGCAACGAGACCAACGGCATGTTCTGCGGGGAGAAGACCTGGATGAACATCGTGTTCCGCCAGATGAAGTACGGCTGCGAGGCGGTGCGCGAAGTCTGCCCGGAGGCAAAGATCGCGGTGCATTTCGCTAATCCCGAGAACGGGGAGCAGTACCTGACCTATGCCGACAAGCTGGCCTACTACGAGCTGGATTACGACGTGTTTGCCACCAGCTATTACCCCTACTGGCACGGCAGCCTCGAGAATCTCAAGAGCGTGCTGTCCGCCATTCAGGAGAAATACGGCAAGCAGGTGATGGTGGCTGAGACCAGCTATGCCTGGACGCTGGAGGACGGCGACTTCAGCGGAAACACCATCGGCGACCAGGGCGGCTATGAGAAGCCCTGGCCCATCACGGTGCAGGGTCAGGCCAATGAAGTGCGGGACGTGGCGGCCGCCATGGCGGACATTGGGGGCATCGGCGTGTGCTACTGGGAAGGCGCCTGGGTGCCCGTGGGCACGGAGAGCTGGGAGGAGAACAGCGCCAGGTGGGAGCAGTTCGGCTCGGGATGGGCCTCCAGCTACTCGGCGGAATACGATCCCAATGACGCGGGCAAGTACTACGGCGGCTCGGCCTGCGACAACCAGACCATGTTTGACTTCAGCGGCAAAGCCCTGCCCTCCCTGCAGGTCTTCCGCCTGATGCGGGAGGGCCAGGAAACGGAGATCCGGCCGGATGCCATCGCGGACACCCATGTGGTCTGCGACCTGAACGGTGTGATCGCCTTCCCGGAGACTGTCGAAGCGGTGATGAACGACAACAGCCGGGTGGCCCTGCCAGTCATCTGGGAAGCGCCGGACGAAGCGACCCTGCGGAGCGGCGGCCCGCAGACCTATACCGTCCGCGGCACGGCTGAGGGGATGGACGCGGTCTGCTATCTGCAGATGATCGAGTACAACTACCTGCTCAACGGCGGCTTTGAGGACGCGGACGACAGCATGTGGCGGGCGGACAACTTCGGCGGCACGGAACAGCTGTATGTGGAGGAAAAACTGACGGACTCCTTAGCCGGCTCCAGGCATTACCACTTCTACTCGGCGGCGGCGCGCTCCGTGGGCTTTGACCTGGAGCAGGACGCGGCCGGACTGCTGCCCGGAACCTACCGCTACGCGATCTCGGTGATGGGCGGCGACGCGGGTGAGCAGGAGATCTACGCCTATGTGAAAATCAACGGCGAAATCATCGCCACCGCGCCCACGGAAATCACCTCCTGGAACAGCTGGCACACCGCGGTAATTGAGGGCATCACCGTGGGCGAAGGCGATACGGTGACGGTGGGACTGCACGTGGTCTGCCAGGGCGCGGGCGCCTGGGGCAAGATCGACGAGGCAATGCTGAACCGGCAGCAGGAGGCTGACTGAGTGTAATTTGTTGATCGTTGACAAGGCCTGCGGCAAACGCTATAATGGCTATGAGTGAATCGGAGCTACAATTTCAGCAGGGGAGGGAACGCGATGCAGAAGCCTGTGAATATGGATCAGACCCATCAGGCTGGAGGCGACCGCGGTTTGCTGCGCCTCCTGTACGGCGGGATGATCGCAGGCATCCTGATGCTGGCTGGCGGCGGCGTGTGGTACATTGCGATCACGGGCATCATCGGCCGGAAAAACTGGGATTTCAACACCTATGGTGTTGGACCGAGGACGCTGGCGATCTGCGGCGGCCTGCTGCTGGCGGCGTCCATCGTGCTGTACTTCACCCTGCCGGGCGTCAAACGCTGGTCCAGACCCGTGGCCCGGGACATCTGGAAGGACAGATACCGCTACAGCCTGATCCTTCCGGGGCTGATTGTGGTGTTTGTCTTCAGCTATATGCCGATGTACGGCATCGTCCTGGGCTTCAAGGATTACAAGATCAAGAGCGGCATCATGTTCTCCGAGTGGGTGGGCGCATACCACTTTGACCGCTTCTTCAAAAGCCCTGTGGCCGGCCAGACCATCTGGAACACCTTCTTCATCGGCGTCACCCAGCTGATCATCACCTTCCCGGTGCCGATCATCCTGGCGCTGCTGATGAACGAGCTGCGCTCCACCAGCTACCGCCGCACCATTCAGACCATCATCTACCTGCCCCACTTCATCAGCTGGGTCATTATGTACTCCCTGCTCTTCTCCCTGTTCTCCATCACCTCCGGTCTGGTGAACAAGCTGCTGATGTCCCTGGGGAATTCGGCCATCAACCTGCTCTCTGACCCCAACAAGTTCTACGGGCTGCTCTACGGCACCTCCATCTGGAAAGAAGCCGGCTGGGGCACCATCATCTATATGGCGGCCATCGCGGGTGTGGATCAGGAGATGTATGAGGCCGCCTACCTGGACGGCGCAAACCGCTGGCAGCAGTGCATCCACATCACCCTTCCCTCCATCGCCTTCTCCATCACCACCATGCTGATCCTGAACGTGGGCTCGGTCATGGGCGCGAACTTCGACCAGATCATGAACCTGCGCACCGCGGCCACCCAGACGACGGTGGCGCAGGTCATCGACACCTATGTGTACGATATGGGTGTCGGCAAGGGACAGTATGATCTCTCCACGGCCATTGGCCTGTTCCAGCAGGTTGTCAACTGTGCGCTCCTCTTCGTCTCCAACTACGCGGTGAAGCGCATGTCCGGCGAAGGCTTCTTCTGAGCCGGCGCTGACCAGACGCAAGAGAACAGGAGGAAGCAGTATGGCCAAAAGGGAAGTAAACCGCAACCGCATCAAACACAGCCTGGGCGACCAGATCTTCAACGGCGTCAACATCACCCTCTTTGTGCTGATCGCCCTGATCATCATTTTCCCGTTCTTCAATGTTTTCGCAATCTCCCTGACCAGCAACGTGGAATACATGCGTGAGCCCTACATCATCTGGCCCAAGGAGCCGACGCTGGAGGCCTACGAATATATCTTCTCCACCTCGCTGATCCCCAGATCCTATCTGCTGACGATCTTCATCACTGTGGCCGCCACCACCCTTTCCACCCTGGTGACGTCCATGCTGGCTTACGGTCTGTGCCGGGGCAACCTGCGCGGGCAGAAGTTCTTCATGATCTACCTGCTCATCACCATGTTCTTCTCTGGCGGCCTGATCCCCAACTACATGAACATCACCAAGACCCTGGGCTGGAGCAACAACCTGCTGGCGCTGATTGTGCCCAACTCGGTCAGCGTGTTCAACTTCATCATCGTCCGCTCCTTCTTCCGCCAGCTGCCGGCCTCTCTGGAGGAGAGCGCGCGCATTGACGGCGCCAATGAGTGGACCATCCTTTTCCGCATCATCTACCCCCTGTCGATCCCGACCCTGGCCACCATCGCCATGTTCGTGGCGGTGGGCACCTGGAACAGCTGGTTCGCGGCCATGCTGTACATGCGCGATGAAAAGCTCTACCCCCTGCAGCTCATCGTCCGCAACTTCGTGGTGCACGAGGCGCGGCCGGCGGACATGCAGAACATGGAAGGTCTGCGGGACGCCGCCGGCAACCGCATCTTCCTCAACGAGACCGGCCTGAAAATGGCCTGCGCCGTGGCCACGGTGCTCCCGATGGTCGTCATCTATCCCTTCATCCAGAAGTACTTCGAGAAGGGCATGACCATTGGCGCGGTCAAGGGCTGACCCAAACTGGATTGAAAGCCGGATGGCTTCAATGAAATACACAAAGGAGGATTCTGCCTGATGAAACTGTGGAAACTCTTCGCTCTTGCCCTCGCCCTGATGATGACCTTCACGGCCACGGCCTTCGCCTATGACGGCGAGGTGCTGACCATCACCGCCGACTGCGACGACGATCCCTTCTCCTGGGATCCCGAGAATGATCCCATGGCGGCCTACATTCTGGAGAACTTCGGCATCAACTTCATCCAGAGCGAGACCAACTACTACAACAATGACTTCACGGTGACCCAGCTGGCTGCCAACGAAGGCACCCTGCCCGAGGTCTTCACCGCGGACATCCTCTACTACACCCAGGAAATCACCCAGTTCATCCCTGAGGAGCTGGTGGCTGAGATCCCACAGGCGCTGATCGACAAGTATCCGCTGACCAAGGCCCGCCTGGAGAACGACGCGGTGTCTCAGCTGGTGTACAATATGTACGGCGGGTATTACTTCCTGCCCAAGCCCGACTCCGCTGATCCCTCCATCTACCTGGCGGAGCGCAAGGGCCTCTTCATCCGCAAGGACTGGCTGGAGAACCTGGGTCTCGAAATGCCCAACACCTGGGAAGAACTGTACGAAGTCTGCCACGCCTTCACCTACAACGATCCCGACGGCAACGGCGTGAATGACACCTATGGCCTGACCGGCGACGGCCTGGGCACCCTGCGCTACTTCTTCGCCTCCACCGGCGTTTCCAACCGCTACTGGAACAAGGATGCCGATGGCAACTGGTTCTACGGCGCGCTGGACGACAGCAACATCGTGGTGCTGGAGTGGCTCCGCAAGATGTATGAGGACGGCTCCATCGACCCCGACTTCGCCGCCACCAGCTGGAAGGAAGGCCTGCAGAAGTTCTCCTCCAACACCTTCGGCGTGTGCGTGCGCAATGCGGACGCTGACTGGATCAACAACGTGATGGTGAAGTACTACGGCGCGGCCAACCCCGACTGCAACCCCTTCGACCGGGTCAGCATGATCGGCGCGCTGGGCAACAACAAGGGCGACCAGCCCCGCATGGAAGCCTACATCTCCTGCATGGTGGCCGTGCAGTTTGCCCCCGAAATCACCGAGGAAAAGATGGATCGCTTCCTGCAGTTCTATGAGTACCTGCTGGGCGAAGGCAAGTACATGCGCATGGGCCTGGAGGGCATCGACTACACCATCGATGCGGACGGCAACGTGGCCAAGATCCGCGACGAGAACGGCAATGCCACCAACCTGGCGGTCGCCTATCCGTGCATCCCGGTGACCCACTGGACCAGCTGGGGCTTCGAGATGGCTGCCATGCCCAACGTGGAGTTCTTTGACCAGTACAACGACGAGACCAAGGCGCTCAATGCCGAGGTTTGCGCCATACGCAACCAGAACCCCGTCTATCCCCAGGTGGGCCCGATGCTGATTGACGACGACGCCGTGACCGACGCGGCCGCCTTCAACATCACCAGCGAGTACTGGCTCATCATCTCCGGCGACAAGCCCGTTGCGGAAATGTTCGCCGACATGCAGGCCCGCGCTCAGGCCTACTATGGCCCCGCCACCGAGAAGGTCACCGAGATTGCCGCCCAGTACGGCTGGTAATCCGATCGCCTGAAAGGTACAGAAGGCAAACCGGAGGGGGCCGCTTCTTCAAACATACGGGGAAGCGGCCCCCGTTCTCATACCGGAAAGCATACGCATCCGAATCATCAGAGAGCTTTTGGAGGCTTTGCCATGTACAAGCAGCAGAACGTCCGCCTGGAGGCAGACGGCTCCATCCGCGCTTTTGACCGCGTCTGGCGCTTTGACAGCCAGGACGCGCCGTCCCTTGTTTTATCGGGTGGCGAAACAGTGCTTTTTTCCAGCGCGGTTTCCGTTCAGACCCGGCCTGTGACCACAGGCCTCGGCCAGGGCAGCCGTACCGTGTACGCCGATCTGCCAGGCTGCCGGGATTTCACCTTTGAGACGGAAACGCTGGTCAGCGACACGGACGGCCATGTGGATTTCACCTTTTCCGTACAGCGGGAGATGGGCCTGCGGCTCAGGGAAGTGCGCTATCCCGCGCCAGTCGCGGCGGATGACAGCGGCGCCTATGCCGTGCTGAACACCATGCAGGGACAGCTCCTGCCCGTGGACTGGCCGCAAAAGCTCTTCGACAAGCTGCCCTTTGACGGACAGATGTGTTCTGAATCCGCCTACATGCCCTGGTGGGGCGAGGTGACGCCCACCGGCAGTTATCTGGCCTGGGTGCGCTCCCCCTGGGATACCAAATACAGCATCACCCATCCCGCGGGCGGGCCCACAAGGATTCAGGCGCGGCACCTGCCTTCTCTGGGAAACATGCGCTATCAGCGCACGGTCTCCTTCTTCTTCCTGCCTGCGGGCAGCAACTACCTCGACCTGTGCCGGCTTTACCGGAAACTGGCGGAGGAGGAGGGGAAGCCCGTCACCCTGAGGGAGAAGGCGGCGAGGAATCCGAATGTCGCCCGGCTGAAGGGCTGCTGTGTGATGCACGTGGCCGGGAAGACCCATGTGAGCCCGGATTCCCGGTACTATCATCAGGACGATCCCTCCCGGAACGAAACCCATGTGCCCTTCGCCCACTGGGAGGAGCGGGCGCGCCGACTGAAGGAGATGGGCGTCGATCGGCTCTACATGCACCAGGACGGCTGGGGTCAGCCCGGGTATGACAATCAGCACCCGGACTATCTGCCGCCCTGCAGGGAGCTCGGCGGCTGGGAGGGCATGAGAAAGCTCTCCGAAACCGTGGAGGAGCTGGGCTATCTCTACGGCGTTCACGACCAGTACAGGGACTATTACCTGGACGCGCCCACTTATACGCCCGACTGCGCCTGCCGCAGCGCGGACGGCAGCATCTACGGCCACGCGATCTGGGCCGGCGGCAAGCAGAACTATCTCTGCGCGTCCCTGGCTCCCGGCTATGTCAAACGCAATTTCGAGCAGCTGCTGGCGGGCGGGATCAGGCTGCAGGCGACCTACCTGGACGTGTTCACCTGCAATGAGGCGGACGAATGCGATCATCCCCGACACCGCATGACCCGCAGGGAGTGCCTGGAATACCGGGCACGGTGCTTCCACTACCTGACCAGCAAGGGCATTGCGCCTTCCTCAGAGGAGGTCAATGACTGGGCCATGGACAGCCAGGTCTTCTGCCACTGGGCACCCTACCTGACCGATACGGCCATCGCCGTGCCGCTTTTCAACCTGGTCTACCACGACTGTGTGATGATCCCCTGGAAGATGGAAGCGGGCGAGTGGGGCATCCCTGAGGGCACCACCGGCTTCCTGCATTGCCTGCTCAACGGCGGCATGCCCTACATGAGCGATCAGGCGGAAGGGGAGGCGCTGGAGGAGAACATCCGCCAGTGGAAGGTGATCTCCGAGCTTCACCTGCACGTGGCGGACGAAAAGATGACCGACCACCGCTTCCTGACGGAGGATCGCCAGACACAGCGCACAGCTTTCTCGGACGGCACCAGCGTGACGGTCTGCTTCTCGGACGGTCGCTTTGAAATCTGCTATCCTGATGGGAGGAAGGTGACAGACTGTGAGTGAATGGAGGGTGACCACGCTGACCCTGCCGGCCGCCTCCATCGGCCCGGAGAACCCGCTGCCCGATCTGGCCTCGGCGGGAGACGCGCACGCACGGATCGAAATCGACAGCGCCACGGTGACCCCTGAGGAAGCCAGGTACATGGGCTGGGGGCGGATTCACTCCATCCTGCCCTACACCCTGCAGGACGGCTATGACCGGAATCAGCAGACGCGGGCGCTGAAATGCGTTGAACTGGAAAACGTGCATATGAAGGCCGTCTTCATGCCGACCTTAGGCGGACGGCTCTGGTCGCTGTACGACAAGGACGCCGGGCGGGAGCTGCTGCACCGCAACCCGGTATTCCAGCCGGCGAACCTGGCCTTGCGCAACGCCTGGTTTTCCGGAGGCGTGGAGTGGAACTGCGGCATCATCGGCCACAGCCCCTTCACCTGCGACGACATGGCCTGCGAGATCCTGACCCTGTCTGACGGCACGCCGGTGCTGCGGATGTTCGCTTTTGAACGGGTGCGCCATCTCTTCTACCGGGTGGAGGCGCTTCTGCCGGATGAGGCGAGGGAGCTGTATATCCGGGTGCGCATCGACAATGCGCGGCAGGAGGACACGGCGGTCTACTGGTGGAGCAATATGGCGGTGAACGAGGGGCCGGACATCCGGGTGATCGTGCCCGCTGAAAAAGCCTACCGCTATGGCTATGGCGGCAAGCTGAGCAAGGTGCCTGTGCCCCGCATGGACGCGGAGGCGGACAAGCTTCGGGGGAGCGCCGCGCGCCTGGCCCGGGAGCAGGGGGGCATCCTGCACTGGGATGTGAGCTATCCCACCTGCCTGCCCCAGAGCATGGATTTCTTCTTCGACGTGCCGGATCAGGCGCGGCCTTTCATCGCGGCCATCGGCCCGGACGGCTATGGTATGTGCCAGACCTCCACGCACGAGCTGCGCGGGCGGAAACTCTTCGCCTGGAGCATGGGGGAGGGCGGCCGCCACTGGCAGCGCTTCCTCTCCACACCGGAGAGCGCGTACATTGAGCTGCAGGCCGGTCTGGCGCACACCCAGCTGGAACACCTGCCCATGCCCGCCGGCGCGAGCATCAGCTGGCTGGAGAGCTATGGCGCGGTACAGGCGGATCCTGCGAAAGCCCATGGCGGGGACTGGGAAGCCGCGGTACAGACGGTGGCGGAGGCGCTGGAGCAGCGCTGCCCGGAGGAAGACCTTGAAAGGCTGCATCAGCATCTGAAGGATGAGCTGGACGGCCAGACCGGCGAGGTCATCCACCAGAGCATGGGCTATGCCCACTGTGAAAAAGCCCTGCTGGGAGAGGCTTTCTCTACGGTGGGGCTGTCTCTGGACGCAATGCGGAAAAGGGAGGGCGAACAGCTCTGGCTGACCTTGGCGGAAACCGGCGCGCTGCCCTGCCCCGATCCGCTGGATGCGCCTTTGAGCTATCAGATCTCCGCGGAATGGGAGGAGAAACTGCGGCAGGCGGTGAAAAGCGGGCGCTCCGACCACTGGTTTGCCCGGTATCAGCTGGGGGTGATGGCTCACCACCGGGCGGACATGGCGGTGGCTGAAGCGGAATACAGC
The DNA here is from genome assembly GCA_017534885.1 of Clostridia bacterium. GTDB lineage: Bacteria > Bacillota > Clostridia > Christensenellales > Aristaeellaceae > RUG11272. The sequence goes on from JAFXVR010000065.1 coordinate 105,720, forward strand.
CGCTCCCTGGTTTTGGCGAGAAATCCCTGGGCCCTGCGCTGCCTGGCGCTGATCCGCAAAGCGCAGGCGCCTGATCTTTTGCTGGAGGCGGCCCGGATGAAACCGATCCGTCCGCTGGTGGTGGAGGCGATGGACGCCCTGCTGCAGGCCGGACGCTTCGGGGAGCTGCTGCGCTTTCATGAAACGCTTCCCGGGGAGCTGAAACAGGATGGTCGGGTGATGAGCTACCAGGCCGCAGCCCTGCTGCGGAGCGGACAGCTGGACGCCGCTGAGGCCATCCTGCGCGGTCCGATCGTGCTGACGGATGTCAGGGAGGGCAATACCCTGCTGACCGACCTCTGGTTCGAGGCGGCGGCGCTCAGGCAATTCGGCCGGGCGGACGGGGAGAGCCTGAAATGGGCGGAGGAGCACGTGAAGCCCCCGGAGCATCTGGACTTCAGAATGCTGTGAAGCCTGCACGGACTGTGATGATGCAGAAAGTCGCTTATGACATGAAATCAGTCAAAGGAGAGAACAACATGAACAGACCTCTGACGGTGGCTGTGGCGGGCTGCGGTTCCCGCGGACAGGACACGTACACCAAGATTCTGCTGACCATGCCGGAGAAGGCGAGGATTGTGGCGGCGGCGGATATTGACACCGAAAAGCTGGCGGGCATGCGCCGCCTGACAGGCATCCCGGAGAGCGCCTGCTACGCTTCAGCAGAGGAGATGCTGCTTCGGCCGAAGCTGGCGGACGTGATGCTGATCTGCACACCGGATCGCTGCCACTATCTGCAGGCACGGGAAGCGCTGCTGAAGGATTACGATCTGCTGCTGGAGAAGCCTATTTCACCCACGGCTGAACAGTGCAGGGAGCTGCGGGACATCGCCGTAGCGCGGGGACGCCGGGTGGCGGTCTGCCATGTACTGCGCTATACGGCCTTCTATCAGAAGATCCGCGAACTAATTGCCAGCGGCGTCGTCGGCGAGGTGCTGAGCGTACAGGCCATGGAGCAGGTCTGCTACTGGCATCAGGCACACAGCTTCGTGCGCGGCAACTGGCGCAACGAAGGCCTCTCCTCCTGCATGATTCTGCAGAAGTGTTGCCACGATATGGACATTCTGCTCTGGCTGACGGGCCAGCACTGCATGCGGGTCTCCTCCTTCGGCAGCCTCAGCCACTTCCGCAGCGAGAACGCGCCGCAGGGGAGCACGGAGCGGTGCCTGGACTGCGCGGCAGGGGAGAGCTGTCCCTACAACGCCGTCCGCTTCTACCTGGATGAATTCCGCCGCACAGGGGACGAGTGGCCTCAGAATGTGGTGGCCTTTGAGCCCACGGAGGAGAAACTGCTGGCGGCTCTCCGGAACGGCCCCTATGGCCGCTGTGTCTATCACTGCGACAATGATGTGGTGGATCACCAGAGCGTCAGCCTGGAGCTGGAAAACGGCGCGACGGTCAGCTTCACCATGACGGCCTTCACCGCCCACGGCGGACGCACCCTGCGGGTGGGCGGCACCATGGGTGAGCTCTACTGCGACATGAAAGCCAACACCATCAAGGTGATGCGCTACGGTCAGACGGACGAGATCATCGACGTGCGCACCCTGACCGATGACTTCTCCGGCCATGGCGGTGGCGACGCGCGGCTGGTGCATGAGTTTATCGGCCTACTGCGCGGGGAGGCTGACGTCAGCCCCACCATGACCTCCATCGAGCGTTCGGTGGAGAGCCATCTGGTCGCCCTTGCCGCGGAAGAATCCCGTCTGAACGGCGGAAAGGTGATTGAGCTTTAAGCGGAAAGGCATAGCCATGAATGAGATCCTGTCCCACTATGCGCTGGACGGCCGGCCCATCCACTGGGCGCGCTATGGCTCCGGGCATATCAACGAAACATACCTGGTGGTGACCACCAGGCCGCACCTGTATATTCTTCAGCGGATCAACACCCGCATCTTTCCGGACGCGGAAGGGCTGATGCGCAATATCGTTCTGGTGACGGAGCACATCCGTCAGAAGGAGAGCGATCCCCGGCGGGTGCTGACGCTGGTGCGCACCCGGGAAGGCAGCTGGTTTGTCCGCCGCGGGGAAGAGATCTGGCGGCTGTATGAGTTTGTGACCGGAAGTATTTGCCTGGATCAGGCGGAGACACTGGAGGATTTCAGGCAGAGCGGCGTGGCTTTTGGACAGTTTCAGCGGCAGCTGGCGGATTTCCCGGCGGACAGGCTGACGGAAGTCCTGCCGGGCTTTCACGACACACCCAGGCGCTATGAGAACCTGCGCCGGGCCATTGAGGCGGATGCCATGGGCCGTGCCAAAACAGCGCAGGCGGAGATAGAGGGCTATCTGGAGCGGGCGGAGAGCGCCGGGAAACTGACTGGCCTTCTGGAGGAGGGAGCGTTGCCCCTGCGGGTCACCCATAACGACACGAAGCTGAACAATGTGATGCTGGACGAAGGCAGCCGTCAGCCGCTGTGTGTCATCGACCTGGACACGGTCATGCCCGGTCTGGCCGCCTATGACTTCGGCGATTCCATCCGCTTTGGCGCGTCCACCGCCGCGGAGGACGAGACTGACCTGAGTCAGGTGCGCCTTTCCCTGCCGCATTTCCGCGCCTTCACCCAGGGCTTCCTTTCCATGTGCGGCGCCAGCCTGACGCTCCTCGAAAAACAGACCCTGCCCGACGGCGCCCGGCTGATGACCCTCGAATGCGGCGCCCGCTTCCTGACGGACTATTTGGAAGGCGACCACTATTTCCACACCGCCCGGCCCGGCCACAACCTGGACAGGGCACGCACCCAGCTCAAGCTTGTGCGGGAGATGGAGGCGCACTGGGAGGAGATGGCGGAGATTGTGGGGGAGTACGGCTGAGGCTGAAAAAGACTCATGCAATCAGCTCCCGGATCGCCTGTGCGGAATCTCCGCTGATGACAATAGATCGTTCCCTGATTGCCTGGGGCACAGGGCCTTCTGTCAGATTCAGGCAGGCATAGGTCGCTTCCGGATTCTGATATACCTGCTGCAAGAAATTGTATTTGATGATGCCCGGGGTATTGAAGCCTACGCCGATCTCCAGGAACACAACCCGCTTCTCCTGATGCGCAGTCAGCCAGGTCTCGTATTCCACCGCCGCTCTCTGCCAGCCATCGTCCTCCACAAACTTGTCATCGGAGCGCAGGTTCATCGTCAGCGGGCGACCGCAGTTGGGGCACTTCGGCAGAAGCTCCATGGGCACCGCCATTGCCGCCCCCGCGCCTTCCGGCAGAAGCAGTTCATTGCGTTCCCCAATGCTGAATCCCTGCGAGAGCACCATATCCCGCACTGCGGCCTCATTGTCCCAGGTCTTTTGGCAGCAGGGCTTGCTGCACTGGAACAGACCGTAATCCCCCTGGGTATAAAACAGCTGGGCTTTGTCAAAGCCAGCCTTCTGGAAGCAGTGATCCACATTGGTGGTCAGGACGAAATAATCCCGGCCTTGCACCAAATGGAACAGATCGGCATAAGCGCTTCCCGGCGCGTCCATATACCGGTTGGTCCAGATATACCGGCTCCAGTAGGCCCAGAATTACTCCGGGGCTTTGTAAGGATAGAACCCGCCGGAATACATATCGCGAAAGCCATATCTGCGGCTGAAGTCGCTGAAGTACCGGTCGAAGCGCTCTCCGGTGTAGATGAATCCGGCAGCGGTGGACAAACCGGCCCCGGCTCCGATGATAACGGCGTCCGCCTGAACGATCCGTTTTTTGAGTTCCTGTGTTTTCTGGTCCATTCTGATGTCTCTCTGCAGCCCAATCTGCTGCCGTAGGCACTTCTGTTTTGTGGGGAATGCGGCGTCGCCTCATTCGGGCTGCCAAGATATCATAGACTTGGAAACGGATCACGTGTAGTAACACCAGAGGCAGATCGTGGAGAAAATGCAATATGCAGGATACTGTTGAAATACGCCCTTATCAATCAGAGCTTGTGTTCCTGAAAGCACATGCTGCTGTTTCGCTGGTTTTTCTGGTGATTGTGCTGGTAATTGACAGGATCATTGCACACGGTCTTCCTGTATTGATGATTGTTATTTCGCTTGTAAATCCCATAGTACAAATACTGATTCGGATGTCAAAAGGCCGCTTTCATGAACTGAGCCACGACTGGTTGTGGAAGACAGCGGAAATCACCACAACCAGTCGTGGCTCCAAGGTTGAAAGCGCCCTTTTGTCACCCTTACCAATACTGATTTTTGTATTCGTATCGAAAACGCATAATGTTCGCATTTGTCTCAGCCCTGATGGATGTATGATTGAAAATCAGAGAACCCTCGATCAGCGTTCAATGGCCTGGGACGATGTTCGGTTTGTCTATAATACTTACAATGGGAAAGCGGAGTTTTTCATCCTCAGTGCATGTGAACTGGCTGCGTCGGAGCAAAGCCTCATCATGTTCAAATTTGATTTTGCGGGGGGCATGGGTACCAAGGAGTATATGATTCTACCATTGCGTGAACACCGCAAAGAGATTGATCGTTATTTGACGGCATATTGCAGTTGCACAAAGCTGCCTGTGCGGTCTTGGTAAAGAAGAGCCTGAATTTTGAATTTGATAGCTTTAATCGCGTCAAAGAACTCCGGAAGCAATACGAGGCTGAGGGGAAGCTTGTTCAGCGCATCCTCCAGGTTGATATTAGCTTTGACTCCCAGAGCGGCGCCGGTCAGTTCCTGAACGGCGGTTCGTTCGATGGAAACACAAGCTGGAAGACTGTTGACGGCAATGTCAAATTGAAGGAATGATTCCAGTGTCAAAACCCCGCTGCATCCCTCGCATAAAGCCGACCCCTGTGGTATAATACCAGTATAGGAACACAGAGGGCGGTGATGGGATGTTCCGGGCAAACGACGCGCAGCAGATGACGATGGACGACAGCTA
>JAFXVR010000066.1 GCA_017534885.1 Clostridia bacterium
ATCCGAGCATAGTATTTGTATCTAAGCCGTTTCTCGTTTTTGTCATGCGCCATGCGCGAAATCTTCATAGCGTTACAAGTGCTACACTCATCCATTCCCGCTCACCTCCTCTGGCGGCTCCGGCAAAGTCATCCAGTGGGTGACATCGCGCAAAACTTCGTTTTCGCTTTCAGCCTCGTAGCCTGTATCGCTTGCCGTTGCCTTATAGATATAACCGATTATCATCTCGAACCACTTCGTGCTATATGCGATGCACTCACCGTCCGGCAGCCTGTCCTTGACGCTGATCCAGCCAGGGACATTTATGTCCTTAGCAACGGTCGGCGCATGATTGATTGCCTTCATCAGCTCTTTGCTCAGTTCCTCGCCATCCGGCATGGTCGCCCACAGTTTGCCCGCCTCTTTCATCAGCGCGTCCGCATCAATCAGCCTCAATCTCCGTCCCTCTCTTCTTCCGCCATCCGGTACAGCCATTCGCCCTCGTTGCCCGGCTGACGTTCCTGCTCTTTCAGCCGCCGCCGGATGTCCTCTTCCCATTGCCGCTGGCGTTCCTCCCGTTCCAGCCTGTCCAGCCGCCTGTACCCCATGAGGATCGCCACCCCCACCGCACAGGCCACCGCGCCGACCACCCAAATCATGCCGTCATCCTCCTTTTGCAGCGCCGGATAGCCGCTCACTGGCGAGCCTTAATCCGGTCTGATCTCACCGCAATGCCACCTTCAGCACGTCCAGCGCTTCCAGCGCCATCTCCGCGCCGTCGTCCTCCAGCTTCAGGCGAACGACCGCCTCGATCACGCCCAGCGCCATGAACGCCTCAGCCCGGTCAGCCACCGGCACGGCCTCAGCCGGTTCGTCCTCAGCCTCAGACGCTGACTTGCCCAAAGTGATCCCACGCTTCTTCAGCCACACGTGCAGCGCGGAGTCAATCCGGCCGTAACTCCTGGCCACCTCCACCTTGCTTTCTCCGGCCTCAAGTCTGGCCATGATCTCATCCTCGTGCCCGTCAAAGGCACATTTCCCGGCCTTCTCTTCCGAGATCTCCATCTCAAGCCTCCTCTGACATTTATATGAGCAGCAGTCCCTGCTGCCCACACCGTAGCCCCATCTCTCGTATCGGCTGACGTTGACCACCTTGCCGCAAACCTCGCAGGTGATGCACCGCCCGCCTGCCATCGGCATCAGCTCGCACACCTTGGCGAGCCTGTAGAGCGCATCCATGCCGCTCACCCTCTCAAAGCAGTACGGTGTCCAACAGCAACCACAGGCCCTCCGATTTCCGGACCGTCGATGGTGATCACAGGCCGCCGGTTCCATGCCGCCGCGGCTTCTTCCGCTGTCGGGAAGTATCCGCTGGAGGCGCCGCAGCCGGCGCGCTGGAAGCTGCACACCACGCTCAGGTAGTGCCCGTCCTCACACTGGCGGAAATCCTCGCAGGCCCGCATCTCCTGGCAGTTGGCGAAGCACAGTGAGGTTTCTTTCCCGCAGAACGGGCAGGCGGCAAGCTCATATTGTCCGTCAGTCTCCGGGCCATGCGCTTTTACGAGCATCTTCCTTCCTCCTCATGTCCCTCAGGCGTTCCATCCATCGGGCCAGTTTGTTTTGCTTGGTCCTGGCGATCTGTTCTTCATCCAGGCTGCTGATCTGATCCGCGCAGAGCAGCACGTCGGCCATTTCTTCGTTCAGGTTTTTCACGGCCATCTGATACCCGACCGGCGTCGGATTGCGGCCGTCCATCACCCGCCGCAGCTTTATGGCAGCCTGGCTCAGCTCCGCCGCTTCCTCCGCCAGCTGAAGCAGCAGCTCATCCTGCGGGAGAAGGCCCGTCACTGTCAGATCCATCTCGTTTCCTCCCTCACGCATATCCCTGTGTCTGGCCGTGCAGACGCCAGGCGGTTTCTCCCGGATAGTTGCCGGTTTCGTAGATTTCCCCTTGGATCGGGCCTTCGTACCAGACGGTAATGACCTTATCTTTTCCCAGCGCTTCCCGGATATCGCCCAGGGTGATGTACTCGTCAAACTCGCCGTATTCGCCCGGTTCGTCGTTCAGCTTCCACGGCAGATTGTCCATTTCGACCGGGGTTGCGCTGTTCAGGCCGTTATGGATGAACACCCGGAACACGTCCTCGTCCCGCCAGAAGTATTTCCCATCCTCAATGATGCTGCCGATCCGGACGTACTCATGGAACATGGCGCTGGTGACGGCGGGCTTTTCGTAATCCTTCCGGTGCTCTTCCCAGTGGCGCAGGCATTCTTCCCTGGTCAGGAAGTAGTTTTTCCCGATGCTGCTCCAGCTGGCGCCGCAGTGATAAGCGTCCAGGAATTTGTGGTCGTCCGCATACTCGATGCACACCGGCACCGCGTGCCACTGTGTTTCCTCTTCCCGATGCTTTTTGTGGCCGCGCATAGTCCAGACCACATCGCCGATCTTCAGGCTGTATTCGTTCACGCTCTGTCTCCTTTCGTCAAAACGGGACGGACGGCAGCCCTGCTTTTGCGGAATCATCCCATCTGCAGCTGGTATGACCCGAGCAGGACAGCATAGGCACATGGAGCGACCTGTCACGTCGTATAAAGCCTATCGCTCCCCTTTGGGGATGCCGCCGTCCCTGGAATGTCAACGGTTGATGATCTCCTCCTGCTGTTTGTCCAGCCAGGTCACGCCCACGGCGTATGCCATCCAGGCGTCATTCGCGAAGCCATAGAACCAGTCGGGATTCGCCTTCGTCCCTTTCCCGCGCTCTTTGTCATGATCGGCGAACCGGTCAATCAGGGCGGTTCGGATATTGGTGTCTTTCGCTTTCCGGCTGTGGCAGATCATCAGCTTTTCCTCTGTACGGAAGATGCGGTCCGTGTTGAATCCCCGCTGCCTGGCGGCTTCCATGAACCGTCCTATCCACACGCAGGTTTCAAACACCGTTTGACCCACAGCGTTTCCGTAGGATTCAACCATCTCGATCACCACACGCTCAACGCCGGAATAGTTTGGCGGCGTACTGATCGTCTGGAGCAGCAGATCGTTCGGCAACTTTCCGAACAGTGCGGGAACCGGTTTATATCCATCCAGCATGCAATAACCGCTTTCCGTGGTGCCGGGGTCAATCGCCAGAACTTTCATCGCTGTTTTTCCTCCTGATAGAATTCATGCGTCCCGTCTTTCCAGGCCTGCTCTTCCTCGCTGAGCACATAGCCGGCTTCGGTCAGGATCGTATATACGTCGTCCAGATCCTCGTCATGCTGATAAATGCCGTTGTACTGGTTGGCGTAGCCCTGCCGGTCGTCCGCTTTCAGGCCGCCGCAGAGCAGCCAGGCCAGGAAGGCGCGTCCCTTCGGAACGTTCCGGCGGGTCAGTTCGTCCAGCAGACTTTCATCCTTGTCCCGGCCTTCTTCCAGAGGGATGCCGGCCATCTTCCGGAACAGCGTGCCGCTCCAGCTGTGATATGTGCACTTGAACTCGCCGATGCTGTACTTGTTCACTCCGCCGAACACCCACTCCATCATCTTCGCCCTCAGATGGGCTTCCTGCATTCTGCTCGGGCTGTATCCGCTGACAAAGGTGATCCGGCGGTCCCGCATCCGGTCGTTCAGTTCCTTGGCGTCGTGCTGTTTCTTCTCCAGGGCGATCTCGGCGTCCGTCTTGACGCGCTTCTGCTTTTTCGCCGGCAGATAGAATTCGATATCGCCGTAACTGATGTAGTAACGGTAGTTGTCAGGATCCTTCGGATACTTGACCTTTGCGCCTTCCTCGATCTTGATGGTGAGACCAGGCACCCGCTCGTATTTATTGCTCCAGCGGTCGTTGGGGTTCTTCAGTTCCTTGGCGAAATTCCGGATTTCCTGAAGCAGGCGGCAGACGATTCTCTGCTGTTCCTGATCATGGAGCGCGTTCCGTATGCGCTGCCGGAGCCAGCTGGTATCCAGGCCGTGGCCGGAATCGGGCGTTCCCTTCAGCAGGTCCTTCTGCGTTTTCCTGTCCTCGATCTTGGCGATCTCCGCCAGGTCGATCAGGTCATAGCCATAAGCCACGGCTTCCTTTGTTTCCTTGTCCGGCAGGGCGGCTACGGCCAGCCGGCGCTCGATGGTGGTTTTGCTGAAGCCGGTCCGCTCAGACACCTGGTCTTTGCTGAAGCCCAGGTCGATCATCATCTGGATGCCCTTGGCCTGCTCGTACAAGGTCAGGTCGCTGCGCTGCATGTTCTCCTGGAGCATGGTGGCGATCTGCTCCTCATGGCTCATTTCGGACACCACGCAGGGAAGCTCCGTCAGCCCGGCGGCCTTCGCCGCTTCCAGGCGCCGGTTGCCGATCACCACCAGATACCGGTCGGGAATCCGCTTGCTGTCCATCAGCTGCCGGAGTTCCTCCGTCGGTTTCCGGCTGTACTGGTCGGAAAGATCGGACCATTCCTTCGGGCTCATATTGTGGGCCGGATCGAAAACGACCGTGAGATTCTGGAAAATACCGTTGGCCCGGATGCTTTCCGTCAGTTCCGTCAGATCACCCAGGTCAAGGCGTGGGTTTTCCGGATGGTGGACCAGCCGCTCAATGGGAATCATCTCGATGCCGTTCATCATGATCCTCCCGTCACACGTCCTAGACGATGAAGAACCCCGTGTTCCTTCCGCTGAAATCGATCAGCAGGCACACGTGCTTAGGATCGACGATCACCGGCATGACGTCTTCTGCATCTTCCGGCACCGGCGTCATATCCGGATCGGTCAGCAGCTCCACATAGTCCGGGCTTTCCTTCCGGACGTCCAGCAGGTTCTCCTTGACGCTGTCGTCGGCGCTCATCAGCAGCACCTTACCGTCCGCCCAGTCGCGCACGGTGATCTTCTTGCCTTCATAGGTGATTTCTCTCGGGTCGCTCATGTCTTTTTCTCTCCGTTTCGTTTGAATTGCTTCCAGTTCGGGCAGGTCACCCAGTGGGGGATGTATCCGCGTTCGCCTTGCTCGGACCGCCGGCCGCGCTTCGTCTGGCCGTCCGGAAGGATAAAGGTCTCTGGGCCTTCACCCTCGGCGAAGGTAATCATGTGCGGGTCGCACGGCATATTCTTTCCCGCCGGCGTCCGTGTCCAGATGATCTGTTTCCCGCAGCCGCGGCAGAAGCCGAAGTTCTGGTCGTACACGCTCATTCTCCCTCCTTGCCATGTTTTCTGTTCTTCGCTGTGTTGCCCATTCGCAGGCGGGACACTCAAGCATCCCCGTCGGCACCGCGCCGCCGCATACTCTGCACACAGGAAAATCATGTTTCCGGTCCGTCATGCGTTCCTCACGATCGGCAGGAACCGCATATGATCGCCGTCGAAGGCGACAGTCATACGCCCCCGCTTGCCCTGCCTGTTTTTGTCGATGATCAGCCGCATCATGGTGTAGCCCTGCTTGTCCAGGTTTTCCCACACCTCGCGCTCCGCCTCGTCCCGCATTTCGTCCTTGCCTGGGTTGTGCAGGAGGATGAAGACGTTCGCGTCCTGCTCGATGGCGCCGCTCTCGCGGGCCTCGCTCATGGTCGGCTCCCGTTTGACCTTCTTTCCGTCCACCCGTTCATTGACGGAGGAACGGTTCAGCTGCGTCAGCACCAGGATCGGAATCTTCAGCTCAGCCGCCAGCTTCCTCAGGCCCCGGCTGATCTCGCTGATCTGCTCCTGCCGGCTCTGCTTTTTGGCGTAGGTAGCCTCCATCAGCTGCAGGTAGTCGATAGCGATCATGTCCAGCCCGCCGTTCTCATAGAGCTGGTAGGCGCACCGCCGTACCTTTTCCACCGTCGTCGCCTCCAGGCTGTACCACAGCGGCAGCTTCGCAACGGGAGACACGGCCCCGGTCAGCTTCATCCATCCGTCCTCGTCAATGTTGCCGGATGTGATCATGTTCAGCGGTACGCTGGCTTTGTCCGCCAGCACGCGCTCGGTGATCTGCACCTCGTTCATTTCCAGGCTCACCAGCAGCACCCGCTTTCCCTGCATGGCGGCATTCACGCAGAAGGTGAGCGCCAGAATGCTTTTGCCGACGGACGGCCGGGCGCCGATGGCCACGTACTCGCCGCCGCGCAGGCCGCCGAGCTTGTTGTCCAGGGTGGCGATCCCGCTGAGGATCTTCTTGCTCGGCTCGCCCGGCTTCTGCTGATCTTCGCCGAGCTGGGTGTATGTGTTGATGCAGGCGTCCCACATGGAGATCACCTGGGAAACGTCCCCGAGCCGCAGGTCTTTCACGGTCCTGGACGCCCAGTCGCGGATGTCCTCCGGAGAGTCGGCGGAGTTGGTCTTTTCCATCAGCTCCTTGCCGATTCGGTACAGGGCCCGGCGCATGGCGCATTCGCGGATGATCTTCAGGTAATTCTGCGCCTGGCTGGTCAGGAAACCTTTCTGTATGCACTCCATCAGGTAAGCGTCGCCGCCGGCCTCGTCGAGCTGCTTGTGCTTGACCAGCCAGTCGTCCAGCGTGACAAGGTCCACCGTTGTGCCGGCCTGCTCCATGTCCCGGAGCGCGGCCTGGATCACCTTGTTCCGCTGGTCGTAGAAATCATCCGCGCTGGTTTCCGTCACCAGCTTCATGTGCTTCGGTTCGCTGATCGCGATGCCGATCAGGCACTGTTCCGCTTCAAGGTTGTAGTAAATGCTGGCGGATTCTTCAAACAATCCGATCATTCGTCCCAGTCCTCCAGCCCCCGGCTGGCGAGCGTCGATCCGACGGGTTCAGCCTTGGGCGGTTCGTCCTCCCAGCGGCGCTGGTTGAGCCATGTGGCCGGGTGAGGAATATACTGCCCTCCTTCACGCTGCCACTGCGCCGTCTTTTTGGCGGCCTCCACCGCCTTGATCATGGTGTCCGTCAGCGCGTCGTCCGGTTTGTACTTGGCGAAGCTGTCTTCCGCTTTGCCTTTCCCGACCTTCCGGGGGTAAACCGCCCAGAACCGGTCAAACCGTTTCTTCATCGGTTCTGACAGTTTGCTGGCGCGGGGTTTCGGCGGTGCCTTTTTCGTCGGCGCCTGTTCCTTTGGTCTGTCGTCTGTTTCGGCGGTGTCGGAGGCGGCGGCCCGATCGTTTGTCTGATACCAGTCCCAGTTTGTCAGTCTGACAAAGAGCTTTCCGTCTTCACGTCTGAAGAATCGGACCAATCCTGCAGAGGACAATCTGTGGAGGATATCTTTGATCTGAGAGTCGCGCACGTCCTTGAGCGGATACAGCGTTTTTGACAGCGCCTTCGGATCAGCGCCGATATATCCCCGGTCGTCCACGGAAACCATCAGCCGGTAGAAAAACGTTTCCTCAAACGCGCTCAATTGGTCTATGCTTTCACTGGTCCGGATGCTTTCACGCAAAATCCGGTCCGGCATCGTATCACCTTCTTTCAGAGCCGCCGATCAGAACGGGAGTTCCTCATCGTCCACCTGCACAAAGCCGCTCTGCGTGTCAATCTGCTGCTGCTGATACTGCGGCTGGGGCGCGGCCTGCGGATAAGCGGCGGGCGGCGCAGGATCCTGACAGGCAGAAGCGGCGCTCTGCTGTCCTCCGTCCTGCCTGGGCGAGAGGAATTCCACGTCGTCCGCCGTGACCTCCAACGAAGCCCGGGTCACGCCGTCGGTGCCGGTGTAGGTCCGGCAGCTCACCGCGCCGGTGACCGCCGCCTTGCGTCCCTTGGCCAGGTACTTCTGGCAGGTCTCCCCGAGGCCCCGCCACGCGGTCACCCGGAAGAAATCCGCTTCCGGCTGGCCGTTGCTGTTGGTGCGTCCGTTCCGCCGGTTGACGGCTACGGTGAAGTCGCATACGCTCACATATCCGTCACGCCCCTGCACCTGCCTCAGCTTCGGGTCACTGGTCAGGTTGCCGATGATAACCAGCTTATTCATCAGCCTCATCCTTCCCGGTGGACTCTTTCAGCATGGCGGCGTTTCGCTTTGCTTCCTCCTGGCGCTTATCGCGCAGATAGGCCTTCATGCCCGTCAGGATCAGGACCAGTTCATGATCGACCAGAGAATAATCGCCAGCTCCCTCATCGATCTTCATCCGGATGTCCTCCGCCAGGATATCCACGACGTTCGCCTTCCGGCGCAGCATGTCATACTCGTCCTTGTCAATGATGATCACTTCGTCCGCGATGAAGTCGACGCTCATATTTTCTTCCATGGTGATGCTCCTTTCTTGCTCCTGGCCGCGTCCGCAGCGGCCCTTGTCGATCAGTCGGATCACTTGCGGTCATCCTCCTCCGGGTTGAGAATGGCGTTTCGGATGACCTTGCTGGCGGCCTCGGTCGCCCTCTCAGCGGCCTTCTGCTCGTCCGCCTTCCACCGGTGGAGGGCCTTCAGGCCGGTCATGAGAAGCACCATATCCGCATCCACCAGAGCGTAGTCCGGTTCGTTGTTGCAGATCTTGTCCCTGATATCATCCGTCAGCATATCCATCCGGTCCGCCTTGCGGATCAGGTTCATGTATTCCTCAACCGGAATGCACACCATATCCTGGTCCACCACACGCATGGTTACGTTGCCTTCCATGGAACTCATTGTTTTTGCCTCGCTTTCTCTCTTTTTACAGATAATTTTTGCCAAAGATTCTGATGAACAGTTCGTGCCCGAACTTGGCTTCAAAGGCCTCCTGGCATTCTCTTTTCAGCCTTCTGTCCAATTCCGGATTCCGCTGGTGCAGGTCCATGTGAATGTCGTGCCGGAGCCATACCACGCATCCCCAGCGGTCGGAAGCCTTCCTCCGGCTGCCTGCGTATACATGGTGCAGATCAAGGTTTACGCGGGAGCCGGTGACATAGCATTCACGGTCAGTCTGTAGGATGCTGTCGGTCATACCGCGCCCATTCCTCCCGGTATCTGGCCAGGGTCTCCGGCGTGTCCGTCTCGATCCCCAGCTCCTTTGCTTCCTCGATGGCGCCGTCGATCAGGCGGGCCATTTCCTTGGTGTCCATGTCGGATGTGTGCTTCAGCACCAGGTAGCAGTTGAACAGCTTCCCGCCTTCCGTCCGCCGGTCGAACAGCCGGGTGTAGGGGTAGATCTTGCTCACGTCCACCGTCGCCGGCAGCTTGAAGCCGATCGTCAGCCCGTCCTCGTCCTTGGCCACCACACCGTAATCGATCACCAGCCGGGTCTTGACGGCCTCGTCCGCCTCGTTCAGCTCCTGGGCGATCTTGTTGACCAGCACGTGGAAGTAGGCGTTGGCGTTCCGGCTCCGCTTTTCCCGGTGGACTTTGATCTCGATGTCCAGGTCCTTGTCCTTCAGCCGGTCGAAGCTTTCCCGGAAATCGGCGCTGACGGTGACGGTGATGTTCTGCGTCCGATCCCGGTTCATCGTCAGGTCGCGGAGGCGTCCTCTCATTTCCGCTCACCCCAGTGGTACAGGTAGGTCTGCATCAGGCCGGTGGCCGTCAGCCACTGCAGGAAGTCCCGGATCGTGGGATAGATGCTGGGCGTTTCGTCCCGCCGGTACTGCTCAGTCCACACGTCGGCCCCGTTGCTGACCAGGTAGGTGAAATCATTGGCCGCCGGTATCAGTTCCAGGTACATCGGGTGCTGGGTGCTGTCGATGTATTTCCCGCGGTCATAGCTGCCGGAGAATTTGATGTCGTAGATGTGCCCGGCCTTCAGCGCATCCAGTCGGCCGTGGAGCAGCAGCTCGTATCCGCCGATCTCCACGCGCTTGCAGGCCGCGTATTGGAACTGCCCGCCCTGGACTGTCCTGGCCACCTTCAGTGCCGGAATGAACCACTGGTGCTTTTTCAGCTCCTCAGGCAGCGTGTCGCTTTCGTCCAGCCGGTTTGTCAGTATGCTGGCCTGCGCCGGATGCATCTTCTGGCAGATGTCCGTGACCAGGGCTTCAAATTCGATGCCCTTCTGCATGGCCTCCGTGGTCGGCGTCGGCTCCCGCCGCAGCACCCGCAGGAAGTCCTCTTTCGCGGTGTCTTCCGTGGTGGCGTCGGCATATGGGTTTTCCTTCAGCGAGTGCAGCCAGGCACTCAGGAGGCTGTGTGTCATCAGGAATGCCATCAGGCGATCACACCCTTCACGTACTGCCTGGTCGCCTTGTCGAAGGTCAGGCCCAGAACCTGCATCTTTTTGACCCACTCGGCCTTGATCTCCGCTTCGCTGGTCAGCGCGTGCTCCAGAGTCTTCATGGCGGTGGCCGCCTGGTTGGCCGACTCCGCGTCCGTCACGCTCTCAATGACTGCCCGGCCGATGGCCATGGTCTCGGTGTACTTCTGCTGCTGTTCCGCGGCGGCGGCCACTTCCGCCTCGCTCTTCTGGTTGTACTGCTCGAACAGCCAGGTCAGGAAGGTGTTGGGGTTCGTGGCCAGGTCGGGGATTTTGTAGATGCCGTGGATGCCGCGGGTGCCCTTGGCGAAGTATCGTTCGCAGTTGCTGAAGCCGATCGTCCGGTCGTTGCCCATCATCTCCACGAAGCCGCCCAGATCCATCGGCTCCCACACGTTGTTCTTGGTCTGGCCTTCCACCTTGATCCGGAGCCGGGTGTTGTCCCCGTCCTTTTCCTCGGTGGCGTGGAAGATGATCACGATGTGCTTTTTCAGCTGGTAGAAGCAGTAGTCCATCAGCCGGACGAACTCGCGCCCCACGAAGCCGTAGCCCTTCAGGCTGAGGCTGCCGTCGCGCTGGCCGTACTTGTTGTCCTGCTGGATCGCCCACTGGCTCATCAGAGTGATCAGCTTGCCGCCGGTATCGAACACCAGCGTGTCGAAGTCCGTCAGGTTGCCCGGCTGCAGATCGTTGAGGATCTCCGCGTAGCTGCCCGGCTGGATGAAAGGCTTGCGGTACTGAGGCTCCACGCGGTCGATGCCGAAATCACAGTCGATGTGCAGGGGCCTCGGCGCGCTCAGAGCCAGGGTGCTCTTGCCGATGCCGGGATAGCCGGCGATCAGCATGCGGATCTTCTTCTCCGCCGGGACGATGTTCTCGGGTTTCTGGATCATCTTCAGTCCTCCTTATGGGTTTGGGTGTAATCGTAGGCGTCAATGGAGCTGACGCATGATTCGCAGCCGATGATGTCGCCGGCGCCATCCAGGTAATACCGTTCCGTTTCTTCGCCGCAGATCGGGCAGACCGGCGCCGGTTCCTCCGGCATGCCGTTGATCTCCGCGTCCCGGATCCACGGGGCGTCAGGAAGATCGTTCATCGTGCATCGCCTCCTTCAGCCGTCTCATGGCTTTCTGGCTGAGCTGGATGCCGTATTTGTCCGGGTTCTCGCATTTCACCAGCAGCGGCTTGTCGAAACCTGGGAACAAAGGGCGAATCAGCTCAACGATCTCCGCGCTGCTCAGTCCGCTCTGCACGTGAAACTCTTTGAGCCAATTCGCCCTCTTGACGGTTTTCTTGGCTTGTGGTATCATCTCATCGTGCATTGTGGTTTGCGCACGCTTGGCTCCGCCCTGTTCCAGCAGGCCGGGGCCTTTCTTTTGCTGCTGTTCCGGCATGTCCATCACCCCATTCCTTCGGCTCTGGCCGTCCTTCGCGCCGCGTTCATCGCTTCGATGGCCTCCCGGTACTTCGGGATCGTCATCATCCAGCGCACCAGCCGCAGTGTTTCACAGGCCAGGTATTCCGCGGCTTCCGGAGGGATGAGTGATGGGTCAAACTGTACTTTCGCGGCTCCTGCCGCTTCCATGGGGATCAGCCCCCTTTCGTGTTGGTCGATTCCTCGCTTCGCTGGCATCATGTGTGGGATTTCAATCCGCCGGCTCCGTGCGGGGCGAGACCATCTCCCTCTTCCAGGCTTCCAGCCGCTCGTGGAAGCGGCGCTCCATCTCGTCCATCAGGCGGAGCATATCGCTGATGGTTGTGCCCTTCTGGGGTTCGAGGACGTCCGGGTGCTCACGCAGCCACTCCCGGGCGAGCTCCGCCTTGATCACGCTGTTGTTGGGCAGTGCGTACCAGATGCGGCCGGCCTTCTGGTTATATCCGTCCAGGCCCAGGGCATTCAGGATCGCTGTCATTCCGCAGCCGCACTCGTCCACCAGGCGGATCGCCTCGGCGTCGGTCAGGCTGTTCAGCCGGTCGGCAGGTGTGCTCATGTCGTTGCCTCCTTCTCTTTTTCGGTCTGCTCGGTCTGCTCTGACTGGATGTTCTGCCATTCCATGAGGATCAGTCCCCTTTCAAAGTCGCGCATTATGCGACTAAGCGAGCAAAAAAAATTGACAAAGCCTCATCACGCGTGAGATCAAGTACAGTAGCAATCTTGTTCGCATCACGAACCAGAAGCCCTGCACCATCATTCTCAAGCTTTCTGTAAAGAGTCGCTCTGTCAATCTCAAGTGCTTCTGCGAGGGTGGCAATGGACATACCTCGTTCCACGATTTTGCCCTTCAAACGGTTGATATTCACGATCTGCATTTCATCACCTCCTTGTCGCATTTAATGCGACCATCTGAATATTAGCACACGACTTTTTGATTGTCAAGAACTTTTTCGCAGCATACGCGACTTTTTTTGTTTTAGGCAAAAGAAGTGTTGCATATTTGCGATTCTTGTGTTAGAATGATTCTGCTGGAGGTGATGTTGTGAACTCAGTAGGTAGTCGCATCAAAATGTTGAGGAAAGCACTTTCTATGTCGGCCGATGAGTTGGCTGACAAAATCGGCAAGGATAGAGCTACTGTTTTTCGTTATGAAAAAGGCGAGATTGAGAATGTTCCAGTAGCTGTTATTTCAATTCTTGCCGAAGCCCTTTATGTATCACCAAGCTATCTGATGGGATGGGAGCCGGACGAAGGAGAGTACACGGAGCGTTTTCGAGAGGCAGTACGTTTTGTTTTGGAAACCACTGATACAGCTGATTTGGAAGCTGCATCTAAACACACTCTTTCCCTGCAAAATATCAGACGGATCGCTTATGGCCATGGCACCGTTTCGTTGGATGATGCCCATAGTGCGGCGGACGAACTCAATACAACGATTGGTGAATTGCTCGAAGAGGAAAGTCAACCCACCACGTCTGATGAGTTGACTTCTACAATCACAAACAAGCTCAGGAGTCTTGATTCTGGTCATCGGAAGATGATACTTGCTCTAATAGACACACTTCTATCAACGCAAGAATCTCCCTCTGATGAACCGGGGGAAGCTTCAAAAACCGTTCCACAGCAATAGAGATTTCTTTTTCATCGCTACTCGCATTAACCATTTGTCAACGCTCCTGTTTTTGATACTCACCGGTGGCAATGTCTATGATAGCACTTCCCGGCGATTCTGTCAGGAGAAAGTGATTGAATAACTTTTCACGGACAAAACCGCGAGAATCATGTACCATGGGGGAATGAGGATGCCGAGGATCAAATCGTATCATCGAGAGTATCATTCGAGGATCAAAACCGTATCATTTTCAGGCGGGAAAGCGTTGGTACATAAGGGTTTCCGCCGAAAAAGTGATCCAAATTTGATCCTTGCAAAAAAGTAAGAAAGAAAGAAAAGAACCAAAAGAAAGAAAGAACAGTGTGTATTATATATTAATTTCTCTCTTACGTTCTAATTACTACTTGGGTAGTGTTACTGTATGGTACCATACAAGATTGGTATAGAATACAAGTATGGTACAGATAGTTGGGTACAATACTTGTACTTTAACATTGGTCGGAGGTGAGTATCACAGGATGTCAGACAGGAACCAGCGCGACGCCGGCAAGCTGGCCGTGATCTACGCCCGCTATTCCTCTCACAGCCAGAGGGACGTGTCCATCGACCAGCAGGTGAAAGCGGACCGGGAATTCGCCGAGCGCAACGATCTGAAGGTCATCGACATCTACGCCGACCGCGCTCTGACCGGCACCAACGATAACCGGCCCGAATTCCAGCGGATGATCGCCGACGCGAAAAAGCGCGCCTTCAGCTATGTCATTGTTTATTCCCTGGACCGCTTCGCCCGCGACCGCTATGACAGCGTCGTGTACAAGCGGCAGCTGAAGGAATGCGGTGTGCGCGTCCTCAGCGCCATGGAGAACATCTCCGACGATCCGACCGGCGTTCTGATGGAATCCCTGCTGGAAGGCCTGGCCGAGTATTACAGCCGGGAGCTGGCGACGAAGATCCGCCGGGGTCTGAACGACAACGCGGAAAAGTGCCTGGTCACCTCAGCGCTGCCGTTCGGCTACAGAAAGGGCGAGGATGGGAAGTACGCCGTCGATCCGGAAGAGGCTGCCGTCGTGAAGGAGATCTTCAGCCGCTTCCTGAACGGCGACAGCCTGGCCGGCATCGCCCGCGATCTGAACGAGCGCGGCGTCAGAACCAAGCACAAATCCCCGTGGAACAAATCCTCGTTCAACAAGATTCTGTCCAACGAGCGGTACATCGGCTGGTACATCTACGGTGATTACCGCATCGAGAACGGCGTCCCGGCCATCATCGACCGCTCCACCTTCTACGCCGTCCAGGAGCGCCTGAAGCTCAAAGCCAATCCACGAAACAGCCCAATCAAGAAACGGAGGGAGAACAGCGTGTACCTGCTCACAGGAAAGGTCTTCTGCGGCCACTGCAAATCGGCCATGATCGGCAAGTCCGGCACCAGCAAAACCGGCCGTCTGTACGCCTATTACGCCTGCAAAAAACAGGTGACGGAAAAGACCTGCGACAAACAGAATGTCGGCCGTGACCATCTCGAATACCTGGTCGCCAGGGCGCTGAAGGAATACGCCCTGCAGGACGGCATGATCGAGTGGCTGGCCGACAAGTCGATCGAGTATCAGCAGAAGCACGCTGAGCCGGTGGAGCTGTCCCTGCTCAGGTCTCAGCTCAAGCAGACCGAAAGCGCGATCAAAAACCTCATGACCGCCATCGAGCAGGGAATCATCACGCCGACCACCAAGGAGCGCCTGACGGAGCTGGAAGGCCAGAAAGCTGACCTGACAGCAAAAATCGCCCTGAAGACGCCGGACAAGCTGTCCACCCTCTCCAGGGACGATATCGTCTCCGCGCTCTCCCTGGTCCGTGTCGGCGATCTGGAAGACAAGAATTACCAGGAGCTCCTGTTCAACATGTTCCTCCGGGCCGTGTACCTGTACGACGACAAGCTGAAGATCGTCTTCAACTACACCCGCGACGGCCACAACACCGCAGAGATACCGTTCGACATCGATTCTGTCGGTAAAGAGGCAGAAGCCAGTGTTCGCCCAGGCTCTTCCAGCCTCCACTCAAGCGAAAATCCCGTCGACAGCCGGCGGGGTTTTGCTTTGTTTTTCCAAATGCCCCATCGCGTCTCCTTCAGACACGCAGTTTTTCGCCGGCCTGCAGGATTCGCGGCGCATGGCGCAGAATAACAGATAACAGAATCGAGGGTTAAGCTGGCTGAAAACGAGTCTTTCAGCTCCGCTCAGCGGGGCAGTCAACCGGAGGTGCACTGAGTTGAAGCATGATTTGAACGGGGTTTCCTTTGCCGCAGATGTCTCTGCTCCGCGCAAGGTCTGACACGGACGGCACTTGCACGGAGCGGCAGCCCCCCGCGGGGAAGGGGTCGTCCGGATTGGGCTTTGCGCCGCCTGCAATCATCAGAATGAATGGTAAGGAGCAAAGCCATGAAAAAACTGAATACGTTGAGGGAACTGAAGAGCTTCCTGCTGCTCTGGAGCTCCCAGGCGGTGTCTTCTCTGGGCACGGCTATGACGGAATACGCGCTGATCGTGTGGATCTACCGCCAGGAGGGGACGGCTTCCAGCACCGCGCTGCTCACCCTCTGTTCGTTTGCGCCCACCATCCTGTTCAGGTTTGCGGCCGGGGCGATCGCGGATCGCTGGGACAAAAAGCGCATCATGCTCATCGCCGACCTGTTTGCCGCCTGCGGAACGTTCAGCGTCTATTTGTTGCACGCTTTTTCAGCGCTCCAGGTCTGGCATCTGTATCTCATCAATGTGCTGCTCAGCTTCATGAACGCCTTTCAGGAGCCGGCCGCTTTTGTGGCGACCAGTCTGCTGGTGCCGGAGGCGCATTACACCAGGTCCAGCGGTCTGCAGGGCTTTTCGGGCGCCGCGGTTTCCATCCTGGCGCCGGCGCTGGGGGCGGCGCTGCTGACGTTCGGAGGGCTGAAGATCGTGCTGCTCTGCGATCTCGGCAGCTTTTTCATCGCCTTCACCGTGCTGCTGCTTTTCATCCGGATTCCGAAGGTGGAGCGCGCTGAAAAAGAGCAGAAGGAACCGTTCTGGGAAACCTGCGCGGCAGGCTTCCGCTTCCTGCGCAGCCACCCGGTGATGCTGCGGCTGATCCTGTTCATGAGCTGCGTCAACTTTCTGGCCAAGATGGGCAACGACGGCCTGCTGTCCCCCTTTGTGCTGGCGAGAACCGGAGACAATCAGCAGGTGCTGGGCGCGGTGCAGTCCTTTGTCTCCATAGGCGTGCTGGCAGGCAGCCTGATGGTCACATGGATGAAGCCGGTGAAAAACAGGCTGAAGGTGATCGGCATCAGCACGGCCCTGGTGTTCTCCGGGAATCTCTTTCAGGGCCTGTCGCGGCATCCCGCGGTATGGTGCGCGGCTGCCTTCGGTTCCTACGCCATGGCGGCGATCATGGGCGCCCATCTGACGGTGTTCCTGCGGGAGCAGGTGCCGCTGGAAATGCAGGGCCGGGTTTTCTCCGCGGAAAGCACCCTGAAAAATGGCGCGATCCCTCTGGGCCTGTTCTTAGGCGGACTGCTGGCGGATCAGGTGTTTGAACCGCTGATGGCGGCGGACTCCCCCCTGCAGCGGGGGCTGATCCCCCTCTTCGGCGCGGGGAAGGGCGCCGGGATTGCGCTGCAGTTCTTCATCATGGGCACGCTCGGGATCCTCCTGTGCCTGGCGTATCTGAAGAGGGCGGGCGACGCCGACCACGCATGACCGCAAAAAAACGTGTGACCAGGGACATGGGGCTGCGTCTTCCGGCGCAGCGGCGGCCTCTGGTCACACGTTTTCAGCTGGACGGTTTCACTTCTTCGGCCCGTAGACAAAGGTCACTTCGATGCGCTCCAGTTGGCTGAAGGCGGCATCGCTGCGGTCAAGGACCGTGGGGGAGATGCTGATGTTGGGGCCGTACAGGACGCGGGCGTCGTCGGGCAGGGCGGTGACCCACTCGTTGAAGAGATTGGTGCGGGTGCAGGTGCCGTCGTCGCTGGTGGTGTAGGGCCGACCCTTCAGGGAGAAGGGCTCGCCGTTGAGCTTCAGCTCCTGGATGTGGATCGCCCAGCCGGGGCGGAGGATCTCGCCGTTGGCAATGCCGATGGCCGCGAAGGCCACACCGTTGGAATACCCCTTGTCCGTGCCGGTGAAGTCCAATGACACCGTGTAGGTGCCCTCGCCGCTGATCACCGCGTCCACGGGCACAAGGCCGGGGGTCATGGAGTCCGGGTTGTACTGGTCGCCCACGGAGTAGGAGATCGCCCAGTCGCCGCTGGACCACATGATCCAAGCCACGCTCTCGCCCTCAGCCGCTTCCGGCGCGTCCGTCCGGAAGGTGGTGGGCGCCGAGGCCGCGGCTGCCGCGATGGAGGCCAGGGCCGCTTCCCGAACCTCCGCGTAATCCCCCTCTAAGGCGGCGCGGCGGAGGCTGTACAGGTCAGCCAGCCCGCTGTCCACAAACTGCAGCTTCCTCCGGTCATAGAAGCAGGAGGTGTCCCAGAGCACGGGACAGCAGTCGTAGGCGTCGCAGAGGTCGAGGAAATAGCTGTGGTAGACCGCGGTGCCCTCCTTGAGGACGCCGTCGCTGCCGGGCAGCACGCCGTATTCGCCGATCACCACGCCGATGCCCTGGGCGGTGAATTTGGACATCATGCGGATCTCTTTTTCCAGGGCGTCATAGTCTTTGGCCAAGCCCCAGGGGGTGGCCGAGGCGGCCGAGGAAGCCCCGCAGTAGGACCAGGGGCTGTAACAGTGCACGGAGATCAGCAGCCTGTCCTCCGCGATGTCCCGGGGCATCACAAAGCGGCTGTCGCAGGTCTGGGCGATGTTGGTGCCGTAACCGGGGATCAGCAGGAAACGGCTGGCGTTGAAGCCGCCCGTGGCCCGCACGGCGTCTACAAAGGCCTGGTTCACCTGATTGGCCAGGGCATAGCGCTGATTGTCCGTCAGGTAGGTGTCGATGGAATCCGAGCAGTACAGGGGGCTGTTCTCGTCGAAGCGCGCGCCGATCTCCTCGTTGGCGCCCTCAAAGATCACATGCTCGTCATAGGGCTCAAAACGCCGGGCGATCTGCGTCCACATGCCCGCATAGGCCTCCATGGCTAAGGCGCGGGTTTCAGCCGACTCAGAGCCGAACATGCCGTACCAGCCGCCGTCCCAGTGGTCGTTGATGAGGACGTACATCCCCTCGTCCACCGCCCAGGAGACGATCTCCTCCACCCGGTCCAGGTAGGCGGGGCTGATGGTGTAATCCCCCTGCCTGGCCAGGTCGGTGGCGTTGGTCATCCAGGCCACCGGGATGCGCAGGGTGTCGAAGCCGGCCTCCTTCAGCCCGTGGATCATCTCCCGGGTGGTGACCGGCTGCCCCCACAGGGTCTCATAGTAGGCGGGATCGTCCGTGGTGTGGCCGTACTGGGCGCCGTTGTTGCAGGCCTCCATGGTGTTGCCCAGGTTGGTGCCGTTGCCCATCAGCCGGGTCAGCTCCACGCTGGAGGGCAGACCGTCCGCGCCGGCAGGGGATGCGCATAAGAAAAACCCCAGGAACAGGGCGAAAAAGCAGGCAATCGTTTTCATGAACCGTGACCTCCCGTCCGCAGGCAAAGCGCGGGGGAAGGGAAGCTGTTTCCGTGCGGACAGGGCTTCCCTTCCCCCTTTTGCATGTTCTTTATTCAACCGTTACCGCGGCCTGAGCCTGCTGGGCGGCCCAGCAGAGGGCGGCCTGCTCCTCGCACCAGGCGACGCAGTCGTCATAGCCGTAATTCCGGCAGTCCTTCAGCATCTGGCTGACGTGATAGTTGAACTCGCCGTCGTTCTTGGCGTAGATCGCGCGCCAGCTGTAGGTCTTCACCGCCGTCTGGATCTGGCTCCACTTGGTGTCCAGCACCTGGTCGCGCACCGCCGGGGCATAGGTGCCCTTGTCCAGCATCACCTTGTAGGGATGGTTCTCCAGGTACTGCTGGGTGGAGGCGGCGTTGGCCCAGTCGCACCAGGCCTGCTGGATGGGCTTCAGATCGGCGCTCAGCACGCTGACCCAGCCGGACTTGTCCAGGGTTTCGGTCAGCTTGCTGTCGGGGTTCTGCTGGCTGGAGGTCAGGGTGGTGTTGTTGATCTGCAGGGCGCCGTCGTTGTAGGTGCCGCTCTGGGGATACTCCCGGCCGGTGCGGGGACCCACCAGCACGGTGCCGGTCATGTCATAGGAGGGATCCGCGTTGGTCTTCAAGCCCAGCTCGGTGAAGTACGCGCCGCCCGCCTCGTTGTAATCCCAGGTGAGCCCCTTGGGGCCGTACCACATGGTCATGCTGCCCTCGGGGGTGGCCAGGTAGTCGATGATCGCCAGGCAGAGCTCCGGGTACTCCGCGTCCGCGCCGACGGTCCAGATGCGGTTGCCGCCGGTCAGGCTCAGGCCGTAGGAGATGGGCGTGGCCTCCTCGGGGATGATGGTGTACATGTACTTCCCGGCGTCCAGGTGTTCGGTGGTGTTGTAGATCGAGGAGCCGGAGAAGTTGAAGATGGACCAGAAGGTGCCGCCGGCCTTGACCTTCTCGCCCATGGTGGTGTAGGTCTGGCTGGCGGAGTTGGGGTCCAGCAGGCCTTCGCGGTAGAGGGTGTTGAAGAACTTCAGGCAGGTGAGGTACAGACCGCCCTCCTGCAGGCAGCCCTGGAACTCGCCGGTCTCGGTGCTGATCAGGCCCAGCTCAAACTCGTCCCAGCCGTAGTAGGCGGTGGCCAGGGACTTGACATACATCACCATGTTGCCGTCCCAGTCGGGCCAGATGGAGGTGGCGTAAGTCTCGTTGCCGTTCTCGTCCTTCGGGCAGAGCTCCTTCATCTGCTTGAAGAGCTCCACCAGGCCGTCCAGGTCTTTGACCTCCGGGCAGCCCAGCTGCTGGTAGAGATCCCAGCGGATGTCCCAGGTGTAGAAGAAGTTCTCATGGCTGCCGCTCTTGAGCGCCACATTGTGGCCGAAGCCATGGATCTTGCCGTCGCCGCTCTTGGCGCGGTTGGCCTCCAGGGCTATCTGGTAGTTCTGCCACACATAGGGGGCGTACTCCTCGCAGAGGCCGTCCTCCTCCCAGTCCAGCAGCAGACCCTGCTGCACCGCGGCCTGGTACTTGTCGCCGTCCGCGCCCCACACCACGATGTCGCCCAGGTTCTTGCTCTGCATCCGGGTGGCGTAGGTGCCGTCGGATTCCGGGATGATGTTGATGCGGACGTTGAACTTGTCCAGCAGCAGGTCGGCGCTCCAGTGGGACTGGATGCCGCTGTAATTGGCCAGCTGGCTGTACACGTTGATGGTGATCGGCTCGCCGTCGTACACGCCGATGTCTGCCAGCTTGGCGTAGATGTCATCCTCTTCCGCCGCGGCAGCGCCGAGGCTGCCCAGGGTCGAAAGCGCCAGGCTCAGCGCTAAGATGAGTGCCCAGATCTTTTTCATGCGGATTCCTCCAATATCAGAATCAGATTGATGCGGGGACGGACTGCGGCAGAACAGGCCGGTTCAGCCCTTCACCGCGCCTAACATGATGCCCTTGACGAAATAGCGCTGCATAAAGGGATAGACCATCAGGATCGGGATGATGGAAACCATGGAGACCGTGTACTGGATGACGCGCTGGTTCAGCATGCTCTGGGCGGCCTGCTCGCTCACCTGCCCGCCCTGGCTCATCATCGCGCCGAGGTTGGAGGAGGAGTTCAGGTAGATGTACAGGCGGTGCTGAAGGGTGTACAGGTCCGGCCGGTTGTTCATCAGCAGCAGGGAATCCTGGAAGGAATTCCAGTTGCCCACCGCGCCGAAGATGGCGATGGTGGCCAGGATGGGGATGGAGAGGGGCAGGATGATCTTCAGCCACACCTTGACTGTGCTCGCGCCGTCGATGATCGCGCTCTCCTCCAGGGAAGCGGGGATGCTCTCGATGTAGGTCTTGACCAGGATGATGTTGTAGGGGGCCACCATGCCCGGGATGATGTAGGCCATGAAGTTGTCGGTCAGGCCCATCATCAGCATGTTCATGTACCAGGGCACCAGGCCGGCATTGAAATACATGGTGATGACCAGAAAGCGGTACCAGAGGGAGCGCTTCCACATCTTCTGCTTGGTGACCAGGTAGCCAGCCCAGGCGCTGGTGATGACCATCAGCGCGGTGCCGATGATGGTGCGGGCGATGGTGACCAGGACGCTTGAGCCCAGATCCTGCACGTTGCGCAGCGCTACATAGTTGTTCAGCTGCACCCCGAACACCGGCAGATTGTCAGCCCCCTTCAGCATGGGGAAGAAGTTCACCCGGCCGCTGGTCACCAGATCGTTGTCGGAGATGGTGTTGATCAGCAGATAGTAGAAGGGGAAGATGCAGATGAAGGTGAATATGCAGAAGAAGATGATGACAGCGATGTCGAACACCCAGTCTCCCGCCGTCCGCCTGATGTGCATGGCGGCTGCTTTTTCTTTCCTGCTCATGATCTTCGCCTCCCCTCAGATGATGCTCTCGCCGCGGATGGCCTTTGAAATGCCGTTGGCGGCGAAGAGCAGGGTAATGCCGATCAGAGACTTGGAAACGCCGACCACGGTGCTCAGGGAGATACGGTTCTGGCCGATGCCGATGTTGTACACGTACAGGTC
Organism: Clostridia bacterium; assembly: GCA_017534885.1. Classification (GTDB taxonomy): domain Bacteria; phylum Bacillota; class Clostridia; order Christensenellales; family Aristaeellaceae; genus RUG11272. The sequence continues at coordinate 21,693 of JAFXVR010000066.1, forward strand.
CAGCACCTCGATCACGTCTTTGTTCATGGCGTTGGAGAAGACCAGGTACTGCTCCATGCCGTTGGACAGGATGCCGGCGATGGACATCAGCAGCAGCACGCAGTAGGTGGGAATCAGCCCCGGTATGGTGATGTGCCAGATGCAGCGGAAGCGGTTGGCGCCGTCCACCTTGGCGGCCTCATAGAGCTGCTGATCGATGCCCGCGATGCCCGCGATGTACACGATGGCGCTCCAGCCCACACCCTTCCAGGTGCCCCAGAGCAGCATTTTCAGCCAGGTGTGATCCGCCACCTGCAGATAGTTGGTGTTGGCGCCCTCCATGTGCATGATGTTTGTCAGGAAGCTGTTGATGAAGCCGTCCGTGGAGAAGATGCAGATGGCGATGGCGTACACCAGCACCCAGGAGATGAAGTTGGGGATGGTGGTGAAGGTCTGCACAAAGCGCTGGAATTTGGTGCTCCTCACCTCGGCCAGCAGCACGGCGAAGGCGATGGGCAGCCAGGAGGTGGCGATGCCCAGGCCGCTCATGATCAGGGTATTGCGCAGCACCCGCAGCAGGTCCCGGGTGGTGGCGGGATCGGTGAAGAGGAAGGAGAACCACTTGAAGCCCACGTAGTTCTCCGGGCCGATGGTGCCGCCCGGCGTGTAGTCAAAAAAGGCAAAGCGCCAGCCCCAGATGGGGAGGTAGGCGAAGATGAAGGCCAGCAGGATGACCGGCAGCATCATCAGGAAGAGCCGGTACTTTTCCTCCATCTCCATTTTCGCCGAGGCGTCCCGGACCTTGCCGGCCGCCAGGAAGGCCGCTCCCGCCGAGAGAAAGAGCAGGGCGGCGAGGGCGCAAAAAAACCAGAAGCCAGCGGGGACCATCAGCTTGATGGTGTCCAGCTTGCCGACTTCCTCGCCGTGGGCGAGCATGCTGGTGTAAGCGCTGCGGATCAGGTACAGGCCTGCCGCCATGACCGGCGCGCCAATGAGGGGCAGGATCAGCCCCCTGCGGCGCATCTTGTGGTTGCCCAGGCTCATGCAGCCGCCGGCGGCGCAGGCGATCACGCCCGCCATGACCACGCAGCAGGCGATCATCAGCAGATGGATGTCCGTATCCCGGATCCACTGGGAGCGCAGGATGCGGCCCATGCTGTTGGTGATGGTGCCATAACTGACGCCGGTGGTGAAAAGGCTGGCCGCCTCGTTGATCTTCTCGCTGACGCGGCCGGGATTGACCGGGGGAAAGAAGAGCGCGAGCCCGGTGATCAGCGCAATCAGGCGGAATACCCACAGGGGAATCCGCTGGGCCAGGGTCTGCGCTTCCTCCGCCGGGCCGGCGCTTCTTTGGATGCTTGCCTGCAAAACCGTCACTTCCCTTGAAATGCTCTCATCAATTGCTCTTCTCAAAAGGAGCGGCCGGCGGTCAGTGGGATGGAGCAATCCAACAACCACGATCCGCCGGCCACTCAGCCAGTCAGGATCAGTCCGTCAGGCCGGTCACGTTGAAGGTGACGGTGATGGCGGCGCCGGCGCCCGGCACGGTGTAGCCGAAGGGATCTTCGGAGCGGTTGTACTGGTCGATGATGACGATGCGCACATACTCGCCGGAGACGTCCACGTCGGTGTAATCCTGGGTGGCGCTCTCGCCGATCTTCACGCGCACGTTGTCGATGGTGACATAGCCTTCCTTCACCAGTTTGGAGGGCAGCTCGGTGGAGACGTACAGCAGACGGAAGAAGCTGTCGGTGCCGAAGCCCATGTCGCCGGTGGTCAGGCTCACGCTGTACTCGCCCTCATTGCTCAGCAGGGCGTCCGTGAAGCTTCCGCCGTAATCCACCGCGTTGTTGTCGGCGTCCCAGCCGGTCAGGCGGCTGAAGTAGCCCTCGTGATCCGCGTCGTCGCGGCCGTAGGTGTCGTTCCAGGAATTGCGGAAGATGTAGCTCTCGGTCTGTACGCCGATGTAAGCGTTGTAGTCGGCCTTCTGCAGCTCGGCGGCCTCCTCCTCGGTCAGGGGCGCGTCGGTGGCCTTGGCGGCAGGCTTGCCGTAAATGTAGTCGAAGGTGACCTCGATGCTCTTCACGGCGGCAAAGGCGTCCTTGTCCACGATGATGGCGGAAGCGGCTTCCAGGATGCCGTCGGCGCGGCGGGCTTCAGCGGGCAGGTCGGTGACCCACTCGTTGTACAGGTTCTCGCGGGTGGTCACGCCGTCGTCGCTGGTGGTGAAGCCACGGCCCACCTCGATGGATTCGCCGTTGATCTTCACGTCGGTCACGTCGATGAAGTAGCCCGCAAAGGTCTTCTCACCGTTGACGATGCCCACGGCGGAGAAGGCCAGGCCGGCGGACTCCTCCGCGAACTCCAGGCCGATGGTGTAGGTGCCCTGTCCGTCCACGGTGGCGTTCATGGCCGTCACACCCTCTGGCGCGTCGCCGCCCCAGTACTGCACGGACCAGTCCGCGTTGGCGAACATGATGTAGGCGGTGTCGGTGACGGGCAGCAGGCTGAAGTCGATCTCCACGGACTTGACCGCCGCGAAGGCTTCCTTGTCCACCGCGATGGGGGAGGCGCCCTCCAGGCTGCCGTCAAAGCTGCGGGCGTCGGCGGGCAGCTCGCTGACCCACTCGTTGTACAGGTTCATGCGGGTGGTGACGCCGTCGTCGGAGGAGGTGTAGCCCTTCGCCGCCTCGATGGCCTCGCCGTTCACGCGGATCTCGTTGATCTTCAGATAAGCGCCGGGATAGGTCTTTTCGCCGCTGACAATGCCCAGGGCGGAGAAGGCCAGGCCGGCGGACTCCTCCGCAAAGGCGAGGCCCACAGTGTAATCGCCGAAGCCGTGAATGACCGCGTTGGCGGCCGTCACGCCCTCGGGCGCGTCGCCGCCCCAGTACTGCACGGACCAGTCCGCGTTGGCATACATGATGTACGCGGTGTCCACGCCAAAGCGGTGCAGGGCGAAGTCGATCTCCACGGACTTGACCGCCGCGAAGGCTTCCTTGTCCACCACGATGGGGGAGGCGCCTTCCAGGCTGCCGTCAAAGCTGCGGGCGTCGGCGGGCAGCTCGCTGACCCACTCATTGTACAGGTTCATGCGGGTGACCACCCCGTCGTCCGAGGAGGTGTAGCCCTTGGTGAAGGCGATGCTCTCGCCGTTCACGCGGATGTCCTTCACCTCGATCTTGTACTCGGGGAAGGCGATCTCGCCGGCGTCAATGCCGATGGCGGCAAAGGCCAGACCGGCGGACTCGTTCTCGAAGGTCAGGCCGATGGTGTACTCGCCCTCGCCCGTCACGAGCGCGTTGGCCGCCTGAACGCCCTCCGCGTCCGATCCCCAGTACTGGGTGCTCCAGTCCGCGTTGGCGAACATGATGTAGGCGTTCATTCCAGTCCCTTCCTCAGCCGCCGCGGCTGTCCAGAGACCGGTCAGCATGGTCAGCGCCAGCACAAAGGCCAGCAGGGTCTTCACTTGCTTCATGGTGCAACCTCCTGTGAATGATAATGTGCCGAAACAGATTATAGCAAAAAATGCGCGGGTTTTCAAGCAGATTGCACAGAGAAAACGGTTTCTGTACAGAGAAAAAACGACTGAAAAAACGGCCCTGCGGCCGCTTGAAAAAGACAGGCGGGACGGCCCTCACCCCACCACCTGCTGCACCTTCCGCAGGTATTTGGCCGGGATTGGCCTTTCCAGCTGCCAGAGGATGTTCATGGGCTTGCTGCCGCTGTGGCTGACATAGGAAGCCTGGCCCAGGAAGGTGTAAGGCGCGGTGCCCAGGGCATCCTGCTTGAACTCGCGGACGAAGAGCAGCACGCGGCCTCCCTGCGCGGCGTGATGGATATAGCGCCGGCCGGTGGGGGAATCGGCGGCGGTGGTGGACTGGCTTTGCCAGTGGAAAAGGGTCGGGCTGACGGCGTAATCCTCGTACATGGTGGTGGGGGAGTAGTCTTTGTCACTCTTGTTGAGCGTGATCAGGAACACGTCGATCTTCTTTTCCGGCAGATACAGCACGCCCTGGCGCATGGCGCTGTAATTCCGGTAGTCCAGGGCGCTCAGCAGCTGGCGCTGGGTGTAGGTGCAGTGCACGTCCAGCGGGCAGTCGAAGCCCAGGTCAGCGGGAGCGTCGACAAAGTCGATACAGTTGAACTGGTACCGCAGCAGCTCCATCAGCTCAGACAGCATCACGTGGCTGTCCGCCAGGCTGTACAGTCGCTCCAGCACCTCGTCGCTGTCCCAGTCATCGGCATAGCTGTCCCAGACCGTCATATAGAACATCCGCATCATCCGCTGCTCCAGGGGCGGCAGGGCGGCGAAATTGATGTCGCCCAGCCGGGGCAGGATGTTCAGCAGGAAGGTGATCCACCTCCGGGAGTCAAAAGCGGCAAAGCGGTACAGCGCCTTGTTCAGCGCCGCTTCAGCCTCCTCCCGGAATTCGGGCCGGACTCCGGCCTCCACACACAATCGGGCAAAGGAGAGGCCTTTGCCGTACACATCCCCGGGCGTCAGGTGATGATAACGCAGGAAGGCGGCAAAGCTCAGCGCCTGGCCGCTGTCCTCCGTGAAGGAGCGGATGCGGCTGACCAGCTCGCCGTGCCCCCGGAAACTGCGGCTGATGTTGTCCAGCACGGTGCGGGCGGTGTCGTAGCTGACCCTGACTTCCGCGCCGGGCAGGGCGGCCAGCTCATCGACGGCCTTCACCTCCGTGGCGCCCATGTAGGACGTGGTGATCACCCGCAGCAAGCCGCCCCGAGCAGCAAAGTCCTTCAGCACGTCGATCAGCAGCCTCAGGCCGCTCCACTTCACAAAGGACACCAGCATATCGATCCGGTCGGCGCTGGCGATTTCCTTCTGCAGCTCGCTGTACATCTGCGGCTCGTGGGCCGCGCCGGTGAACAGGCTGCTGACCGCCATGGGCGTTTCCGGCCGGGGCATTGCCGCCGCAGTCAGGCCGGTGATGCGCCCGGGATCATTCTCCCGCAGAATCTGCAGCAGCTTTTCAGCCCGGCTGTCCACGCTCCTTTCCCCCAGGTCCTCCCGCTGGGCCGCCAGCACCTCCAGCACCTGATTGACCAGGGCGATCCGCTGCGCCTCCTGCTCCTCCGTGCCCGAGGGCATGGCCTCCAGGGCCGCCCGCACCGCCTCCGCCACATACCCGGCCAGCGCCTGGGGCGCCTCCGCCGCGTCCAGCTTTTCCACAAGCTGGCACGCAGCTGGAACAGAGGCCAGCTCCCGGGACAGGGACTGGCTGATGATCTGGTCGTACAGGCCGGGATGGAGCATGGCGGGTCTCCTTTCGCGGGGAATGGATAGGGCAAGACAGCCGGCCTTTCCCTTAAGAGGTCTTCAGCCCTGCGCCACCCAGAGGGCGTTCAGCCCACTGTCCGTCCACACGTACAGGGCGGCGCGGCCGGGGGCGCGGCCCCGGCGGACGTACAGGATGGCACGGCCTTCGCGGGTGCCTCTGTAAGGGGCGGCGTAGGGGGTGAGGTCGTCGGGAGCGCCGTTCTCGATGCCCAGCAGGCTGAGGTCGCCCAGGGGCTGGCAGTGGAGGACTTCGTCCCGGGCGGGATGGCCGTCCGCGTCGGTCAGCAGGACTTCGATCTGCGCCACCGCAAGGCCGTCCGCCGGAAGCGCCTCCGCGGAGGAACTGAGGGTGAGCCGGGCCGCCGCGCCGGGGGTGAAGAGGCGGTCTTCCGCTGTGCCGGCCTGCACGCGCAGCTCGCCGGGGGCATAGGGCACATCCCAGACGATGCGGCAGCCGTCCCCGTCAGCCGGGCGCTTTTCGCCTAAGGAGGCGCCGTTCAGGAAAAGCTCGGCGGCGGGGGCGCTGGTATAGCAGCTCACCCGCATCAGATGGCCTTCTTCCCCCTCCCAGCGGAAGCGCTCGCTCCAGCGCCCGTGCTCATCCGCCGCGTCGGACACCGCCAGGCGGGCCATGGGCTTGTCCGTCCACAGGGCCTGGCGCTGAGCATACAGGGGCTTCTCAAGACCCGCCAGATCCAGGGCGCCGGCCTGGCTGATGCGCTCCGGCCAGCCCCGGCACTCGCCGAGAAAGTCGACGCCCGTCCACAGAAACTGCCCGGAGATGTAAGCCTTGTCCCGGATGGCGTACCAGGCGGCGGGGTCGTGGCTGTTTTCGCTGCCCAGCAGGACGCGCCCGGGCCAGGCCGCGTGGTCGGCCTCATAAAAGTGTTCGCGGTAATTGTAGCCGGAGAGGTCGAGGCAGTCGGCGAAGCCCGTGCGGTTGCTCAGCTCCGGGAAGGACAGAGCGCTGGTGACGGGCCGGGTGGGGTCGAGGCGGTGCACGATGTCCACCAGCTCCTTGGCCACCGCGGCCAGGCGGCTGGCGTCGGGCTTGCGGGGATCGTAGAGGCGCTCGGCGGCGGGCTTGTTGGCGTCGTTGTTGCCCAGGGCCTCCCGGAACAGGGGCGTGACGTAGGGATCGTTGGGGTAGTCGATCTCGTTGCCGATGCTCCAGAGGATGACGGAGGGGTGGTTCCGGTCCCGGAGCACCATGGCGCTCAGGTCGCGCTCGTGCCACTCGGGGAAGTCCTCTCCGTAGCCGAAGTGCTTGGGCGGGTACACATTGTGCCCCTGCCACCACTTGTTCTTGACGCCCTCCCACTCGTCAAAGGCCTCGTCCATCACCAGCAGACCCAGGCTATCGCAGAGATCCAGCAGGCCGGGATCGGGCGGGTTGTGGGCGGTGCGCAGGGCGTTGCAGCCCATGGCCTTCAGCTTGTGGAGGCGGCGCTCCCACACGCAGAGCGGCACCGCCGCGCCTAAGCAGCCCGCGTCGTGGTGGACGCAGACGCCCTTCAGCTTGAGATTGATGCCGTTGAGGAAGAAGCCCTCGTCCGGGTCAAAGCGGAAGACCCGCAGGCCCACGGTGAGCCGCTCGGTGTCAAGCGCCTGCCCGCCGGAAAGGGCCTCGGCCTCGAGGGCGTACAGGGCCGGGCTGTCCGGACTCCAGAGCCGGGGCCGGGCAACCGTCAGGTCTGCCGTACCGCTGCTCCCGGCGGATTCCGCCTCGGCGGCGGTCTGCCCTTCGGCGTTCAGCAGGCGGAAGCGCACCGCCTCCGCGCCCTCGGTCTCATAGTGGACGCGGAGCAGCGCCTTGTCTTCGTCCGCTGAGAGCGTCTCCGCAAAGAGCCCGTGCTCCCGGAAGCAGACGGGATCGGAGAGGGTCAGCCACACGTCCCGGTCGATGCCCGAGCCCGTGTACCAGCGGGAGTCCGCCACGTCCTCGTGCTCGGCCCGCACGGCAATCACGTTGTCGCCGGGGCGCAGGAAGGGCGTCACGTCAAAGGAGAAGCCCGTGTAGCCATAGGCGTGGGAGCCCAGATAATGGCTGTTGACCCAGACCCGGGCGTGCTTGTACACCCCGTCGAAGGTCAGCCGCAGCCGCTTTCCCGCAATGTCCTCCCCAAGGGTCAGATGGCGGCGGTACCAGCCCGTGCCGCCCGGCAGGTAGCCCGTGCCGCTGGCGTGGCTTTTGTCAAAGGGAAACATCACCGCCCAGTCGTGGGGCAGGGTGACCGGCGTCCAGGCCCGGTCGTCATAGCCCATGAAGCCCGCGTCGGGCGCGTCGCCCCAGTGAAAGCGCCAGTCCAGATTCAGATTCCGCTTTTCCGCCATAACCGTCTGCCGGAGGCTGTCCCTCCGGCTCCCTCCTTATCGCTTTTTCGCCTGATGGCTATCTGTTTCGCCCCGGCCTCATCCGGCTGGACGGCCTTTGGCCCGGAGCTCCCCTGCGGAGGGGAAGCCGTAGCCGCCTTCCGCGCGCTCCACCGCCCGGGTGATCGCCCCGCTGACGGTTTCCGCCGCCAGCAGCCCCGCCAGATCCTGATCCGCCCGCGCCTCCCCGAGGGATACGGCGTAGATGCTGTCGCCGTCCGCGGAGGTGTGCACCGGGCGGATGGAGCGGGCGAAGCCGTCGTGGGCCATGCCGGCGATCTTGCACAGCTGCGCCTTGTCAAAACGCGCGTTGGTCATCACCACGGCAAGGGTGGTATTGCCGGTGAACTTGTTGTCCGCCACCTGCGCGGAGGCCTTCATGTAGTCTGAAGTGCTGCGGAGGGCTGTGCGGTCCTCCGTCAGCAGCCCGGCGATCTGCTCCCCGGTTCTCCAGTCGAAGATGTCGCCCAGGGCGTTGACGACGGCCACCGCGCCGATTTGCAGCGCCCCGATCTGCAGGGCATAGCTGCCGATGCCGGTCTTCATGCAGCAGGCCATGCCCGCGATCTTGCCCACCGTCGCCCCGCAGCCCGCGCCGAAGCAGCCGTCCCGGTAGTTCGGCGCTTCGAAGGCCAGGCGGGCGGCCTCATAGCCCATGGTCGCGTCCGGGCGGACGGAGGAATCGCCCACGGTCAGGTCAAAGATGTCCGACTGGGCCACCAGCGGCACCTTTGTCACGCCCACGTCGTAGCCGATGCCGCGCTCTTCGAGGTATCGCATGACCCCGTTGGCCGTGCCCAGACCGAAGGCGCTGCCGCCCGAGAGGACGATGGCGTGGATGGCCTGGGCAGACATCAGGGGATGGAGCAGCTGACTCTCTCTGGAGGCAGGTCCGCCGCCGCGCACGTCCAGCCCGGCGCGCATGCCGCCCTCGCCGATGAACACCGTGCAGCCCGTCCCGGCCGCTCTGTCCTCGGTCTGCCCGATGCGGATGCCCGCGATGGCCGTCACCGGGATCTCACGCTCCGTCATGTTTTCAGCCTCCAGAAAGTATTTTCGCAGGGTTCGAACCGGGTGAAAAAACAGGCAGACGAATTCAGATTCAGCGGGTGACAACAGACCCGGCTTCTGACCGTCTGCGCTGTCTCATTTGGGCAGGGGGTGATGGAAAGACCGTCAGCCCTGAGCGGGTCTGCTCATGGGGAAGGAGGATCGATCACGGTTCTGCGGGTGCTGGAGAGAATGACGATGGGCTTGCGGTTCGGCCGGCTGATGATTTCCTTCATCAGGTCTGCCGCGCCGTCATGAATGTCCGCGATGATCTCCGCGTGTGTCATGGCAGTATGCCGCTCGGAGTGGTAATCCCGAATCCGCCTGATATCATCCAAATCGAAGCGTTCGCTCACATAGGGTTTATCCATTATTCTCCCTCCCCTTCAACCAGAATGGACGGCGGGTAGATCAACAGGTCTTTGTAGCCTTCAAGGGTTGTAATCACTTTCACTCCGCGGACTGTCCTGACATTCACGATATGTTTGAAATTCCATGATGTGATGATGTCACAGCCGGCGATGATTGCGGCCGCTATATGCTGGCAATCGTCAATGCTTTTCTGTTTCAATATGCCGAAATCGATAAACTTCTCTGCAAGCGCCATTGTGCTGTCATCTGTTTCAACTATCGTATAGCTGATCTCATCCAGGAATCAATTGAGGATTTCAAGCTTTTCTCGCGGGCATTGGCTGATTTCTCGGATGACAATGTCGGAAATGTAGACATCAAACTTCTCCTGACGAAACAGTTCCCATAAACAAAGTGTTTCACGCATTCTCTCAGGGGCATCCTGTTGGTCAAGATAGCTGACAATGGATGTATCCAGATACACCTTCAGCTTGCTCATCAGCCTTCACCTCTTTAATCAAAGCATGTTTCCTTCATCATCATTATATGACAGATTTGGCAGGAATACAATAGACGCCCAAAAACAGGAAGCGGGAGCCCCCAGTCCGGGAGCCCCCGCCCGTTATCCATGTGTCTTACTTCTTGTACACAGCGTCGAGCTGGCCCTGGATCTCGGTCATCACCATCTCGATGCCGGCGTCCTTCAGGGCCTGACGGAACTCAGCCACCAGGGCCTCGGGATCGTCGTTCATGCCGAAGACGATGCGCGGCATATAGGTGTTGTACACGTTGGACAGGTTGTCCATGAACACGCCCACCATGGAGTTGTCATAGATGTACTGGCCATAGGGATAGTCGATCTTGACGGAATCGTACACGGCATACAGCGCGTCGATGGCGTCCCAGTCGAGCTGCGCGTTCTTGAACTCCAGGTTGTCGTTGCGGCCCCACCAGAAGTTGAAGCTAACGCCGTCCACGGAGTCCTCAAAGCCTTCGGGGCGGGAGAAGCGGCCGTTCTCGTCCACGGTGTACATCTCGCCCTCGATGCCGTACTGCATCAGGTGATAGATCTCGGGATCGTTGCGCATGAGGTCATAGACCATCAGGGCGCGCTCGGGATGCTTGCTCTGGGCGGCCACAGCCATGGCGCCGTGGGTGATGTTCAGGGAGATCAGGTTGCCCATCTCCTCGCCAAACCAGAAGAAGCCGAGGTCGGAACCGGGCTGCTTGCGCTCCATGGTGGTGCGCTCGCCGGTCCAGGTCTGGGTGTGGTGCTGATGGGCAGCGGTCTTGCCTTCTTCCATCTCGCCCGCCACGTCGCCGGTGTAGTTCAGCACGTCAGCGCGCCAGTAGCCGGCGTCGGCCCACTTCTTCATCTCCTTGGCGAAGTTGACCAGCTCGTCGCCCTCGATGTAGTAGCGGCTCAGGGTGTAGGGATCGTCCTTGCTCTCGCCGTAGAAGATGCTTACCGGGAAGCCTTCAATGGCGATGTTGCCGGTATGGGAGGTCTGCCAGCCGCCGGCCATCTGGGGGCTGTAGGAGGAGCCGTTGCCGTTGGCGTCCCACGGAATGACGTCCGGCTTGTTTTCCTTCACATACTGGAAATACACAGCCAGGTCAGCCCAGGAATGCACGCCGTTCTCCAGGCCGGCCTCGCGGGCCCAGTCCTGACGATACATGAAGCCATGGTTGGTCCACTGCGCATAGTTGTCCTCGGGCATGAGATAGATCTCGCCGTTGTACTTGCACAGATCCCAGTGCGCCTGAGACACGCTCTCCCAGGTCTTGGGGGCGTAGGTCTGCAGCATCTCCTCGCTCAGGGGCATGAAAGCGCCCTTCTGGGAGTTGGGCCAGGCGTCCAGCCAGTCGGTGGCGGTACCGATCAGGTCGATGTCGCCGGACTGGGTGGCCAGGGCCAGGTTGTACTGGGTCTGCCAGTCGGTCCACTCGATCCAGCGGAACTCGAGCTCGGCGTTGATCTTCTCGGTCAGCAGCTCGTTGATCTTGCCAAGGATCTCGTCGGTGCGGTTGCTGGGCTTGTCACCGGTCACCAGGTAGACAATCTTGACGTGCTCAGAGGTGTCGATGCCGTCAGCCATGGCCGGAATCAGGCTCAGCAGCATGGCGCACGCGAGGAACAGGGCTACCAGTTTCTTCATGGGTATGCCTCCTTTTGTAGTATGATTCAGCCCATCCGGGCTTAAATCCAGCAGGGGATGATGCGCAGTATCTCAGGGGGACAGACAGCGAAGGGGGTGCAGGGGGGCGATCGCAAAGCCCCCCTGCTCGCGTCCGCAGACGCGAAACCCTCGCAATGGGTCAGCCCTTGACCGCGCCGACCGTCAGGCCGGCCACGAAGTACTTCTGCACGAAGGGATAGAGCAGAATGATGGGGCCGGTGGCGATGACGGCGGTGGCCATTTTGAGGGTCTCGCCGGGCAGGTCGGTGATGACCACATTGGAGCCGGCCACGGAGTTCTTGAGGCTGGCCACCTTGTTGATGACGTTGTAGAGGTGGTACTGCAGGGGCCGGTACTCCACCTTGGAGGTGAGGAACAGGGAGGAGTAGTACCACTCATTCCAGTAGCTCAGAGCCAGGAAGAGGCCGATGGTGGCCAGGGCGGGCTTCAGGTTGGGCAGCACCAGGGCGTAGAAGATCTTGAAGTCGCCCGCGCCGTCGATCTTGCCGGACTCGGTGATTTCGTGGGGAATGGCCTTCACGAAGTTCTTCATCAGCACGATCAGCCAGGGGCTCATCAGCAGGGGCAGGAGGATGGCGAAATAGCTGTCGCGCAGGTTCAGGGTCTGAACGATGAGCAGGTAGAAGGGCACCAGGCCGGCGGAGAACAGGGAGGTGAAGTAGATATAGAACATGATGCCGTTGCGGTAGGGGAAATCCTTGCGCTGCAGGGCATAGCCGGTCATGGCGATGATGAAGAGGCCGATGAGCGTGCCGATGCCCGCCAGGCAAATGGTGACGACGTAGGCGCCGATCATCTGATCCGGGGAGCGGAAGAGCAGCTCATAGGAGTAGGTGGAGAAGTCCGAGGGCCAGAGGGTGAAGCCTGTGCGCCGGATGGCTTCCTCTGTGGAGAAGGAGGAGGCGATGATCATCCAGAAGGGGAGGATGCACAGCAGGCAGAAGATGGTGACCAGAATGTAGGTGACGATGTTGATGACAATCTGGGTGTTGTCCTTTTTGATATGGGTGGTATGCATCACATGCTTTTCCTGCGTTGTCATGACAAGCACTTCCTTTCTCTTCCGGCCGGATCAGAACAGCGCGTAGTCGGGGTCAAGATGCTTCACAAAGGCGTTGGCTCCCAGCACGATGAAGAAGCCGACGACGCTCTGGAACAGACCCACGGCGCTGGACTGGGAGAAATTGAAGCTGTTCATCATGGAGCGGTAGACATAGGTCTCGATGATGTCCGTTGTCTTGAAGAGCATGGAGTTGTTGCCCACCAGGTTATAGAACAGGCCGAAGTTGCCCTTGAGGATGCCGCCGATGGCGAAGAGGAAGAGGATGATGACGGTGGGCTTCAGCGTGGGCAGAGTGATGTAGCGGATGCGCTGCCAGGCGTTGGCGCCGTCGATCTGGGCGGCTTCCATCATGGAGGAGTCCATGCCGGTGATGGAGGCGAAGTACACCACCGTGCCATAGCCCGTGGACTTCCACAGGTTGACGAACACGATGATGTACGGCCAGGCGTTTGCGTCCTGGTATACCTTGGGCATCTCACCGCCCAGCGACCGCACCAGGTTGGAGATGAAGCCGTAATCGTAGTTGATCAGGTTGTACACCAGCAGGGACACCAGAACGTCCGAGATGAAGTAGGGCAGGAACATGATGGACTGGGCGGTCTTCTTGTAGGGCTTGCTGTTAACCTCGTTGAGCAGAATGGCGAAGGCCAGCTGCACCACATTGCCCAGCACGATGAAGGCGATGTTGTACAGCACGGTGTTCTTCAGCAGCAGGCCCAGCTGGCCGGAGATGAAGAGAAACTCGAAGTTCTTGAAACCCACGAAGGGACTGTCGAAGATGCCCTTGTTGTACTGGAAGTTGGTGAAGGCGATGTACGCTCCGGGCATGGGCATGTAGCAGAAGACAAAGAAGAAGACGATGGCCGGCAGGCACATCAGAATCAATGTCTTATTCTGCCAGATGGTGCGCCCGATGGACGGCCTCCGGTATAGCGATGCGTTGTTGACTGTCTGTTGCAAGGTGACCCTCCCTTTCCTCGTTGAGTCTGACACCGTGCCATCCGGTATGAAACCGGTTTCAAACATGCGTGCGCCTGCCGGAAGCCTTGCGCAGAGACTCCAGCGGACGTCATCCGGGACGTTTGAAACCGGTTTCAAGTCCGGGCCCATTGAGACGCAGCTTGCGCAGGTCTGTATCTCAGTGGTCGTGGGAGCCTCTGCCCGGGTCGAAGGACATACAGCATCGAATCGTCATTATCATACCATCCCCCTCCCTCAATTGCAAGCCCCCGGAAAACTTTTTTTGAGCGGGGAGGGGAGGATGTTTCAGTCGGCGCTAAATATAGGGCGAAACCGATTCTTTTTCTGATTGACATTTTTCTGTAACATAGTTATAATAATTTCATCCTCATACGACAGCAAGGAGGTTCCCTCATGTTCAAGAAATCCGGTACCAAAATCAAGCTGATCGCAAAGATTCTCTTCTGGGTCGAAACGGCCTGTGTGGCTTTCATTGCCCTGGGCATCGCGACCGCGCCCGGCGGCATCAACCTCTCCATGAACGATCCGCAGGCCGCCCGCAGCAAGGGCGCGGCCATTGTGCTGGCGGTGCTGGTGCTGATTCTCGGCGCGGCCAGCGCCTATATCACCAGCCTCCTCATGCACGCCTACGGCGAGCTGGTGGACAAGACCAAGGACAGCAACTATCTGCTGACCCGCATCGCCGACCACACCAAGCACCTGAGCGTGGACGTGGACAAGGCGACCCGTACCAACGAAACCCTCTTCCCGCCCGTGCCCAAGCCCGTCGACAATGACGAGGTCTCCTTCGCGCCGGATCACCGGACATGAAGAAATAGCAGCCGCCGGCAGTAATTCCGGATGAAACAAGGCTCTCCGCATTTTGCGGGGAGCCTTTGAATATGCTCTTTACTCCGTGATCTCAATCTGATTTCCCTCGATGGCCACGATACAGCTCTCATAATACCCGTCACCGGTCGTTCTCGGGCCGCTGACCACATCATATCCGGCAGCCCTCAATTCCTCCGTCAGCGCGTCTACCCGCTCCCGGCTGCCCGCGCTGAAAGCGATGTGGGCATAACCGGTGCGATTCAGCGGCTTTTCCTGATCTGCCATCTCCGGCTTGTTCATCAGTTCCAGCCGTGCGCCGCCGTCGAAGGTGATGAAGTAAGAGCGAAAACCTGTGCGCGGATTGTGGTAACCGCTGTTTGATTTGCCGCCGAGATAATGGACAAAAAAGTCTCTGGCAGCCTCCAGATCGTTCACATAAAGCGCGATGTGTTGATTCGGATGTCAAAAGGCCGCTTTCATGAACTGAGCCACGACTGGTTGTGGAAGACAGCGGAAATCACCACAACCAGTCGTGGCTCTAAGGTTGAAAGCGCCCTTTTGTCACCCTTACCATGTGTTCGATGAACATCATTTCTGCATACCTGCTTCACAGCCTGACGCCGATCATCTCAGCAAAGCACCGGTTCAAGGCGGACCAGTCCGGATTCCGATCCTCCGGGAGGCTGCTGCCGATGGCCTTCTGCCGGATCAGCTCCTCCCGGATGAAATCACGGATGGCGGGGATCTGCGGATGAGACTCGCCCTCGGTCGTGACCTTTTTCCGCTCCAGCAGGTCATCGATCGCCGCCCGGAGCGCCGGGTCTAGATCCATCTGCAGGAGTTCGTCAAAGAGCACCGGCGGCACCCGGTGGAAGCGCTCGATGTACTGCGCCGCCAGGAGCGGACGGAGGGCATAGAAGTACTTCTTATAGCGGACGGTTTCCCCGGTCAGGTGCCCGGCCCAGGTGCTCATGGCCGTGCCGTAGTAGTGAAGAATGGCCGCCTTCTCGGAAAAGTAGGGCAGGGCTGTCTCCCGGATGCGCTCCCATTCGGGCGTTGTCCGGTAAACGACCGGCGAATGGCTCCACTCAAACAGGGTGGCGTTCCCTTTGGCGAACAGCGTCATTGCCTTGCGCAGATCCCAGCCGTTGATGTCCAGCACCGCATCCAGCTTCCACTCGATGACGTCCCTGGGCGTGTCCAGGCGGAGGTAATCCCGCGCCGGACGCACATAGACAAAACGCACGTCGTAATCGCTGTCCGGGGAGGCGAAGCCCCAGGAGCGGCTGCCGGACTCCACAGCGTGGAGGATCCGGACGCCATATTCAGCCTCAACCTTGTCCAGTTCCTCGAGAATCGTCTGTTTCATCATTGTCAGTTCTCCTCCAGCACGGCATGGCGGTTGACGCGCTCCACAAACGCGCCGACCCTGGCCATGTCGGGCTCGTCCGGCAGCGTTGTGGCCTCAGCCGCCTCCTGAAAGCGCCGCTCATAGGCCTCCAGCACCTCGTAGAACTCCGGGGACATGGTACCGTCCTCCCGCATGAAGTCTCCGTTGCGGATGCGCATCAGCAGGGGAAGCTCCTCCTGCCGGCAGGTGATGATCTCATGCTTCTCCAGAATGTCGATCACGGTCATCAGCAGGCGGATCAGGTGCATGGCGTGCTTGTTCAGGTGGTTCGCGTCCTTCTTGTGGTTGCGGTTTCCGACTTTGTCATAATCGCGCACCACGTTGCGGAGCGTTTCCAGCATGCTGTTATAATCCCGAAGCGGCAGATGCCGGTAGCTGACATTCACAAAAATCTCCGTGTCCATCTCCGGATGAACGGCTTCGTCGATATACAGCCGGATGCTGCCTTCCGCCACCCGGGCGTTCCGCCGGTTGAAGTCATCCATGGCGTTGCGGACAGAATTCAGGATGTGCTTTTCCCGGTCGCTCTGCGGAAGGGAATCCCGGGCCATCGCGTTTTGTAGCCGGCGCAGCTGCGCGCTGGCATAGCCGCCGAAGGACTGGACCGCCCGTTTGGACAGGAAGAGCCCCTGATTCCGCAGCAGTTCTTCCCCCAGCGGCGAGAGGATCAGGTATTTCTCCCGCGGCAGACCGAGGATCTCGCAGCTGTTGGGGTTGCAGTCCAGCAGCAGCTTCACCAGCTTGTTGAAGCCATAGACCACCGTGTCGGTCTGATTATCCACAACCTGCTCAAACACCGTCAGCCCGAGGATGTCAGACGGCCGCTGCAGGGCGACGCCGCGGAAATCCACGTCGCTGCCCTCGCGGTTGGTTCCGTACCCATAGCTCCCGGACAGGCCCAGCAGCATGATCCTGCGGCCCAGGCGCTCGTCGGTGCGAAGGAAATCATATGGCGCGGATCGCAGCAGTGCCTCAAAGTCAGGCACACGTCTGGTTTCCGGCGGATTGCTGTCAGGCATTCACAGTCACCTCCGCAATGAGGAGCAATGTGTCAACTGGTGATTCGGATGTCAAAAGGCCGCTTTCATGAACTGAGCCACGACTGGTTGTGGAAGACAGCGGAAATCACCACAACCAGTCGTGGCTCTAAGGTTGAAAGCGCCCTTTTGTCACCCTCAACAACTGGTAAAGCGTGTGATAAACGGCGGTATGGCTCAGCTGCCGCATCAGTCCGGCTGGATGCCTTTCTGCCGTCTTTTTTTGCCGCGCCTCACAGACAGCTGACCGTCTCGGTCAGGCCTTTTCTGCTGTAATGGTTCGGCAGCGGGCCTGCGCCTTCGGCGGCGTAGCCCAGGTCCATCACCATCAGCACTTCCTCGTTCTCAGGCAGTCCCAGCATTTCTGCCAGCTTCTCAGGATCGAGAAAGTTGATCCAGCAGCTGTCCACGCCCTCATCGGCGGCGGCCAGGATCATGTGGGTGGCCACGATGGCGGCGTCCTCGATGCCGGAATCCCGCTTGCCGCCGGGATAGGTGAAGACGCTGTTCCTGTCAAAGGCGACCACAAGCACAGTCGGCGCGCCATAGCGGCAGGGCGTGACAGCGTCAATCTTCGCCAGCGCTTCCGGGCTCTGGAGCACGTAGATACGCTGCTCCTGCAGATTCTTCGCCGTGGGGGCCAGACGGCCTGCGTTCAGAATGGCATCCAGCTTCTCCCTTTCCACCTGGCGGCCACAATACTTCTTGCAGGAATACCTCATCCTGATGACATCTTTGAATTCCATGGTTTCACCCGATCACCTTTCTGGCGAACTCCGCCGCCGCCTTCATGTCGCTCTCGTCCGGCCTGCCCTTGTGGATGCCTTTGAATTCACCCTTGCAATGGAACTCCCGTTCATCCATGGGGATGCCAGCCTTGTCCGCTTCGGCCTTCACTTTCTTGTAGGTCGAATTCAGCAGGCATGCCGATCCGAAATTGACGATCTTCCCAACCTTCTTCTTATCCAGCGATTTCACAAAATCCCTTACCTCCGGGTCGATGCTGAAAGCATAGTAGGAGTTGCCAAGGAACAGGATATCAACCGGATCCGTGACCGGCGTGCTGACAGGCAGCGCATCAACCCCGACTGCCTTTGCAATCGCCTCTGCCAGCCGCTTTGTGTTCCCCGTTTTGGTATAGTACCTGACTGCGATTTTCATGCTGCTGTTCCCCCTCGTTTTCTCGTTTTGTTATCTGTTGCAGCAGGCAAAGCACTGCCGCTTTTCCGGAATCTGCCTGCGCAGAAGCGGCGACAGACAGTTTATCACATACGAAGTACAATTGCAAATACCGTCGGGCATCCCGACAAACTGCTGCAAATTGCAAGTTTAATTGACGCAGGTCATACAGGGATGCGAAGGGGCAGTACTGGGGATTTGGTTCAGCCATGAAGGAGGGGCGTAGCCCCGACGGAATGGCTGAACCAAATCGCGCGCCAGGAACCCTCAGGCAG
>JAFXVR010000067.1 GCA_017534885.1 Clostridia bacterium
CATATCATCCTCAAACACTCGATCCTCTCCTCGATCTGATCCTTTCTTGCCGTTGCATTTAGTCTGTCCACCCCCTTCGACAGTCTAAATGCAACGTTGCGTTTACTCTGTCCTTGTTGCGTTTAGGTTGGCAATTGACCGCCCCGGATTCCGCCGCTCTTGTATCCTTTCGGTTTTCTTTCGGGTTTGTTTCACAAATGAAGGGCTCCCGCCTATTGCACTTTCGGATAAAATCGGTTATAATGCTGTCAGCAGCAATACAAAGGAGGTTTTTCCCATGATACAGATCATCGCGGGCAAGAAGGGTTCCGGGAAGACCAAGCGGCTGATTGACATGACCAACGCGACGGCGGCTGAATCCCACAGCGATGTGGTATTCCTTGACGACGACAACAGCTACATGTTCGATATTGACCGGAAGGTGCGCTTCGTGAACGCGGCTGACTACCATGTGCACACCCCGGATATGTTTATCGGCTTCC
The DNA here is from genome assembly GCA_017534885.1 of Clostridia bacterium. Taxonomy (GTDB): domain Bacteria; phylum Bacillota; class Clostridia; order Christensenellales; family Aristaeellaceae; genus RUG11272. Next base: position 483 of record JAFXVR010000067.1, read on the forward strand.
TGGGCGGCATGCTCAGCCAGAATTTCGATATTGGCACCGTATTCATTGACGCCTTCACCCGCCTGTGCAAGACAGAGCTGAGCAAGGCCGGCAGTCTCTTTGACGCGATGAACGAGCTGAGCGAGAAGCATGGTGTGAACTTCGTGCTCTCCGTCAGCGCCGACGTGTCCGAGCTCCCCGAATTCATGCAGAAATATGTGATCTGATCGTACCGACGGGCCCCAAGCCCACACATGCGTTAGACCAGCGGGGGCGGCGGTGCGCTGTCCCCGTTTCTTCTGCATCCATTGTTATTGATTTATCAGCACCCCGGTGCATTTTCATCCTATTTCTATATAAGGAAGGGTGAACCCTATGTCCTACTTCTCGACGCGGAACGGAACAGTGGTCACGGCCTCCCAGGCCATCCTGACCGGCCTGGCGCCCGATGGCGGACTCTTTGTGCCGTCCATGTTTCCCCAGCTCGGCCTGCGCGATATCCAGGCCATGCAGGGGCTGAGCTATGTTGAGGGCGCAAAGCAGATCGTGTCCGCCTTCCTGGAGGATTACAGCCCCGGCGAGGTGGGCGCGTCCTGCTACGAAGCCTACGGCACAGGCCGTTTTGACGATCCCGGTGTCGCGCCCCTGAAAAATGTGGACAGCAACACCTTCCTGCTGGAGCTTTTCCACGGGCCGACCCTGGCTTTCAAGGACATGGCGCTGCAGCTTCTGCCCCGGCTGCTGACTGCGGCCGCCCGCAAGCAGGGCGAGGAGCGGGAGATCGCCATCCTGGTGGCCACCAGCGGCGACACGGGCAAGGCGGCCCTGGAAGGCTTCCTGGATGTGCCCGGCACCTCCTGCACGGTGTTCTACCCCAAGGAAGGCGTCAGCGATGTGCAGAAGCTGCAGATGGTCACCACGGGCGGCAGCAATACCCGGGTCATCGCGGTGGAGGGCAACTTTGACGACTGCCAGCGCGGGGTCAAAGCGCTCTTCTCCTCGGAGGATTTCCGGCAGAAGATGGCGGAAAAGGGCAAGGTGCTGTCCTCCGCCAATTCCATCAACCTGGGCCGGCTGATTCCCCAGGTGGTCTACTACTTCAGCGCTTATGTGGACATGATCGGCCGCGGGGTCATTCCCGCCGGAGAAGCCATCAATTTTGTGGTGCCCACCGGCAATTTCGGCAACATCCTCGCCGCCTGGTACGCCCGGGCCATGGGTCTGCCCGTGGCGAAGCTGATCTGCGCCAGCAACCGCAACGATGTGCTGACCGACTTCTTCACCACCGGCACCTATGACATGCGCCGCATGTTCCACAAGACCATCTCCCCCTCCATGGACATCCTGCTCTCCTCCAACCTGGAGCGCCTGCTCTACGAGGCCACCGACCGCGACGGCGCCCTCGTCAAGACCTGGATGGAGCAGCTCAGCGCCGGCGGCACCTATTCCATCGGCCAGCAGCGCTATGAGTGGCTGCGCTCCGTGTTTGAGGCCGGCTGCGCCGAGGACAGCGAGACCCTCGATGAGATCCGCCTGATGTACGGCACCCGCGGCGTCGTCCTGGATCCCCACACCGCCGTAGCCTCCTGCGTGCTGCGCAAGTACCGCGCCCGCACCCACGACGAAACCCCGGCTGTCATCGTTTCCACCGCCTCGCCCTATAAGTTCGCGCCTGATGTCGTCCGCGCCATTCACGGCAAGGACGCCGTCGCCGGCCTCACCGCCCTCCAGTGCGCGGAAAGCCTCAATACCCTCAGCGGTCAGCCCATCCCGGATCAGGTTCGCACCCTCCCCGAGAAGCCCATCCTCCATACCGTCTCCTGCTCTGCCACCGTCGATGCGATGGCAGCGGCTGTGCTGGAAGGGTGATTCCTGCGATTCGATTCCTGCGATTCTTGGGGGAAAGGAAAACCCTTTCTTGAAAGAAAGGGTTTTCCTTTCCCCCAAACCCCCTATCCTTTCCCAAAGAACTTTTACCGATTGGGAGGGTTTTTTCTTTTTTTTGGGGGTGGGAGTTCGGGGGTGTCTGCTTACAGTTGTTTTTCTTTCTTTTGCTGCAGGAAGACCTGCCAGGCCAGGGTGAACAGGGCGTACAGGGCCGCCGTCAGCAGCAGGATGCTGACCAGGTCTCTCTCCATGAAGAAGCTGGCGCTGCGGTTTCCCTTGATCAGCATGTGGGCCGTGAGATAGGCCAGGGGGGCAAAGAATGCCTGCCGGGCAATCCAGCTTCTCCTGCTGCGGCGCAGAAGGAGCCAGCTCAGTCCTGATACCGGTAACAGCGCAGCCGCTATGATCACATAGTAGCCCAGCGCCAGCCTCGGCAGGATCTCGACGCCTCCGTTCAGCGCCTCTCCCCACAGGAGCCGCTGTTCGCCTCCGGCTTCATAGATCAAGCGATCCGGCACCGGGCAGAACACCATTTCGTGATACTCCCTGGCAACGCTCCCGCCGCCTCTTGAAGTCCACCCCTGCAGCAGGACCGTTGTTGACCCGTCCTCGTCCCTGAACACAGCCTCATGGGTTCCGTTGATCCGGTCATCCGCCTGAAGGATCAGCACTTCCACCGCCGCGTCCCCGGATTCAGATGAAGCGGCGTCTCCTTCAAACACTTCGCCGTAAGGCCTTGTTTCGATGCCCCTGATCTCAATCAGGCCCTCCTCCCACAGCACCGGCAGCATCTGATTTTCGTGACAGAAATATGTGAAGACCGCTGCAAACACGCACAGCGCAGCGATGGCGGCGGCATACCAGCGGCGCTTCCTGATTTGCCTTTTCAGCGACCGGAGGGGCTGCACCGTCTCGACAGGCGCGCCCGTCACGGTGTCCAGTTCGGACAGCTTCTGCCGGCAGGCCGGGCAGTCCGCCAGGTGCTGATCAATGAGTTCTCTGGTTTCCGGCTCCACCATGTCTTCCGCGTACAGCGGCAGCAGGTCGCGGGTGACAGCGCAAGGCAGTCTCATGGCTTATTCCTCCATTTTCTCCCTGATCTTTGCGCGGGCCCTGTGGTAGACGACACAGGCCCAGTTCTCCGATTTGCCGAAGAGCTCCCCGATATCCCGAAAGCTCAGCTGCCCCAGCGTCCGGAGGGTGAACACCTCCCGGTAGGGCTCGTCCAGGTGATGGAGAAGCCGGTGGATGCGCATGCTTTCATCCCGGCGCACAATGGCCTCCTCCGGCCCGGCTGACGGGTCCGGCAGAGGGATGGCGTCGTCAATCGGCTGAACCTTTTTCTTTCGCTGCTCTGACAGCCACAGATTCTTTGCGATGGCGCAGAGCCAGCTCTTCAGGCTGCTTTTCCCCTCAAACTGATCCAGGGAGCGCAGCGCCTTGAAAAAGGTCTCCTGGGTGATCTCCTCAGCGGTCTGCGGGTTTCCGGAGAGGGAGAGCGCATAGCGGTACACCGGATCAAAGCAGCTCTGATAGACCTGATCGAAAGCATCTGCCTGCATGGGCTCCCACCCTCCTTTCACTCTATTAGACGCGGGTCACGGAGGAATCTTACAAACTTTTTTCCTTTACTTCAAAATCCCTGCCTTCCTTGCGAAAAACAGGGATTGACAACTCATCCGGAGCGCCTGACAGCATCTTTCGTGCTCACTGCTTCAGCCGCTTGTCGCTCTTTCTTGCGACCCAGGTGCCGAAGGTCTGGAAGATCTGCACGATGATGACCAGCACGATCAGCGCGGCCAGGAGCACGGCCTGATTGTAGCGCTGCTGACCCTGGGTGATGGCCAGGTTGCCCAGGCCGCCGCCGCCCACCGCGCCGGACATGGCGGTGTAGCCGAGGATGGTGGTCACCGCCGTGGTCAGGCTGGTGATCAACGAGGGCACGCTCTCCGGGAGCATCACGTGCACCACGGTCTCCCAAGCGCTGGCGCCCATGGACTGGGACATCTCGACGATGTTCGGGTTGACCTCCCGCAGGGAGCCCTCCACCAGACGGGCCACAAAGGGGAAGGCCGCGATCACCAGGGGCACGATGACCGCCGCGTTGCCCACCGCCTTGCCCACGATGGAGCGGGTGATGGGCATCAGCACCACGATCAGGATGATGAAAGGCGCGGAGCGGAGCAGGTTGATGAGCCAGTTGAGGAAAGCCATCAGCGGCTTGGGCAGCGGCCGGATGCCCTTCTGGTCGCCGGTCACCAGCAGCACGCCCAGCGGCAGACCAATGATCACCGCGAAAAGTGTCGCCATCAGGGTGATGTACAGGGTGACGCCCGTCTCCCGCAGGAAGTCCGCCTGAATGACCTTCCATGCCTTCTCCAGCTTGTCCGGGTTATAATATGTCGCAATGTAGTCGTTCATTCAGCCTCCGCCTCCTTTTCAGGCCCCGCCGACTGGTACTCCACTTCCACCTGCACGGTCACATCCGCGGTGGCGCTCAGGTACTTGACCGCCGTGGCCAGCTCATCCGGCCCGCCGGGAATGTTCAGCAGCATGGTGCCGTACACCTTGCCGCCCAGGGTGCGGGTGGCGGCGGAAAGGATATTGGCGGCGATGTGGCAGTCGATGGCCATGGAGGCGATCAGGGGCCGGGTGGCCGCCGCAGCGCCCCGGAAGATCAGCCGCACCATCTGCTGGTGCGCCGCGCCAAGGCTGTCCAGGCCCTCCACCGCGTCCGGATACACCAGCGCACGGGTCGCGGCGGCCTTCGGGTTGGAGAAGACCTCGCTGACGTCGCCCTCCTCCACCACCGTGCCGTTTTCCAGGATGGCCACACGGTTGCAGATCTCCTGCACCACGCTCATCTGGTGGGTGATGAGGATCACGGTGATGCCCAGCTTGCGGTTGATGTCCCTGATCAGCTCAAGGATGGCGTGGGTGGTCTTGGGATCCAGGGCGGAGGTGGCCTCGTCGCAGAGCAGCACCCGCGGGTTGGTGGCCAGAGCCCGGGCGATGGCCACGCGCTGCTGCTGGCCGCCGGAGAGCTGGGCCGGGTAGGCGTTGGCCTTGTCCGGCAGGCCCACGGTCTCCAGCAGCTCCATGGCGCGCTTTTTCGCCTGCGGCAGGGGCACGCGGGTCAGCTTCAGCGGGAACATCACGTTCTGCAGACAGGTGCGCTGCATCAGCAGATTAAAGGACTGGAAGATCATGGTGATCTGATGCCTGATCCGCTGAATCTCCTTTTTTTTGAGGGTGCCCAGGTCGGTGCCGTCCATCAGCACGCTGCCCTCGGTGGGGCGCTCCAGCATGTTGATGCACCGCACCAGGGTGCTCTTGCCCGCGCCGCTCATGCCGATGATGCCGTAAATATCGCCGTCGCTGATGGTCAGGCTGACATGCTTCAGGGCGTCCACCGGCCCGTCTGCGGTCACAAAGCTCTTGGACAAATTGCGCAGTTCGATCATATGTCCTCACCCTCCCCCTTCCCCATTATAAACGATCCTTCCCTTCAAAGCAACCGTCACTTTCAGCCAGGAAGCCCTTGAATCATAAAAGGAGAGGAGGCCGAAGCGCTCCCCTCCCCTTGTATGGCTGGATTACTCAGCGGCGATGCCCAGCGCGGCCAGGTCGCTCTGACGGCCGCCGTAGAGCGCCATGGGCTCCACATGGATGCCGGCGATGGTCACCAGGTGGGTGCCGTTGCCCTCGTTGAAGGAATCCTGATAGGGCTGATGGGCGAAGTAGTTGGCAAAGACGTCGCCGTTCTCCACAAAGTCATTGGGGGTCACATAGTCGGTGACCTCGCGGATGACCAGCGTGATGCCCTTTTCGGCCAGGATCTCGGCGGCGACCTTCAGCACTTCCACATGGGGCACGGGGGTCGCGGCGACTTCGATGGTCACGCCGTTCAGGGCCTCGTAGTCCACATCGGGGTCATAGCCGTCGGTGATGTTCTCCACCGTGGCCACGGCCGCGCCGGCGTAGGTCTCGTTGATGAAGTCCACCACCTTCTGGCTCTGCAGGGCAGCGGCCAGCGCCTTGGCTTCGGGGGTGTCCTGGTTGCCGTCCTTAACGCTGACGACGTTCACATAGGGGGACTCAGCGCTCTCGATCAGCAGGGAATCCGCCACAGGATTGAGGCCGTGCTGGAGAGCATAGTTGTTGTTGATGATGGCGTAGTCCACGTCGCCCAAGATCTCAGGCACGAGCGCGGCTTCCACCTCGTAGAGCTCAATCTCCACGCCGTTGGTGGACACGATGTCGCTCTTTGTGGCCTCCAGGCCGGCATCCGGGGACAGGGTCAGCACGCCGTAGGCCTGCAGCAGCAGCAGGGCGCGGCCTTCATTGGTGGGATCGTTGGGCACAGCGATGGTCACGGTGTCGGCGAAGGCGGTCACGGCGGTGAGCGCCAGCAGGGCGGACAGCAGAACGGCAATCAGCTTTTTCATGGGATACGCTCCTTTTCTTTGTTGTTGTTGAGAGGAAACCGCTGCGGCAGTGTCAGCCCCGCATTCGGCAGCTCTCGCGGTTGACATCAGCTGGAAAGGCTCTCATGGCCATCCTCCTCCGGTTCGGATCGTTTGAAAAGAGGGAGACTCCGTGACAGGAGCTCCCTCTCAAACAGCCCGGCCTGGAAAACGGCTGTCACACGGGAAATCCCATCGCGCGGCGCGCACACCAAGACATGCGCATGCAGCACATGCACATTTCCATGGTCATCTCAGTCCGCTCGTTCCGCATGGGATTTCCTCCTTCCCCTGATGATGGCAGTATGGTAGCACACTCATACAGGGCTGTCAAGGTCAGGATTGTACTTATCGTGTTCTTTCGCCCCGCGCTTTTTCAGCCAGACCTGCAGCACCGCGATGTCGGCGGGGTTCACTCCCGGAAGCCTCCCGGCGGCGCCCAGGGATGCCGGCGCGGCGGCGGCCAGCTTTTCCCGGGCTTCCAGCCGGAGGGCGCTGATCTCATGGTAAGGCAGGTCTTCCGGCAGGCGCACGTCCTCGAGGGCGCGGGCCTTGCGCACGGCCTCCTCCTCCTTCTGCAAATAGCCCTCATATTTCAGGGCGATGGCGGCCTGCTCCCGGGCTTCCGCCGGCGCGTCCAGCAGTTCGGGGGAACACTCCGCCAGATCTTCAAGGCTGATGCCCGGCCGTCTCAACAGCTCTTCCGCCGAGAGGGACGCGGCGGGATCCGGCTGAAGATGCCGCTCCAGCCACGCGGCGCGCTCCGGGCCCGGGGCGTAGCGGATGGCATGCAGTTTTGCCCTCAGCTCCCCGGTATCCCGCGCCTTTTTGCGCACCCGCTCCAACCGTTCGCTGGAGGCCAGGCCCACCGCCGCGCCGATCTCCGTCAGCCGCAGGTCGGCGTTGTCATGGCGCAGGTTGAGCCGGTATTCGGCGCGGGATGTCATCATGCGGTAGGGCTCGTCCGTACCCTTCAGCGTCAGGTCGTCGGTCATCACGCCGATGTACGCCTGATCCCGCCTGAGCACCAGCGGCTCCCTGCCTCCCAGCTTCAGCGCCGCGTTCACGCCCGCCATCAGCCCCTGAGCCGCGGCCTCCTCATAGCCGCTGGTGCCGTTCACCTGCCCGGCGAAATACAGCCCGGACACCCGGCGGCTCTCCAGGGTCGGCCGCAGCTCCCGGCTGTCGATCAGATCGTACTCGATGGCATAGCCCAGGCGGGTCAGCTCGCAGCGCTCCAGGCCGGGGATGGTGCGCAGCATCTTCCACTGCACGTCCTCCGGCAGGGAGGTGGACATGCCCTGCACATACCACTCCCGGCTCTCAGCGCCTTCGGGCTCCAGGAAAAGCTGATGCCGCTCCTTGTCCGCGAAGCGCACGATTTTCGTCTCGATGGACGGGCAGTAGCGCGGCCCCGTGCCGGTGATTGAGCCGGTGTACATGGGCGCCCGGTGCAGGTTTTCCCGGATGACGCGGTGGGTCTCCTCATTGGTCCAGGTCAGGTAGCAGACAGCGGTATTTTCGAGCTTTCGGTCGGTCATGAAGGAGAAAGGCGTCACCGGCTCGTCGCCCGCCTGCACTTCCATGCGGTCGAAGTCAATGGAGCGCATGTCCACCCGGGCGGGCGTGCCGGTCTTGAAGCGTCTGAGCCCAAAGCCCAGCGCCTGCAGGCTCTCCGACAGCGGTCCTGAGGCCATCAGCCCCTGCGGCCCGCCAGTCCACTGGCATTCACCGATGATGATCCGCCCGTGCAGGTACACGCCTGTGGCCACCACCACCGCCCGGCAGGGAATCCTCGCGCCGGTGGCTAAGGTCACCCCGGTCACCCGGCCCGCTTCCGTCTCGATGGACACGCACTCGCCTTGGCGCAGCGTCAGCCGCTCCTGGGTCATCAGCGCCCGGCGCATCCGGTTCTGGTAGCGCTGCTTGTCCGACTGCGCCCTGAGCGCCAGCACCGCCGGCCCCTTTGAGCGGTTCAGCATCCGGCTCTGGAGCAGCGTATCGTCCGCGGCCAGGCCCATCTCCCCGCCCAAGGCGTCCACCTCGCGCACCAGCTGGCCCTTGGCCGAGCCCCCGATGGCCGGATTGCAGGCCATCAGCGCCACGCCGTCGATGTTCAGCGTCAGCAGCAGCGTATCCAGCCCGAGCCTCGCCCCGGCCAGCGCCGCCTCACAGCCCGCGTGTCCCGCTCCGATCACAACCAAATCCGCCAAGGGGATACCTCCATGCCGCTTCATCAGAATAGGAAATTGGATTGCCCGTCTTTTGATTCTGCGCGGCGGGGAAAAATCCTGCACGGAGGCGCTGAAACCTGCCAGCCGCACTTGCAAAGCTGGTGCTGACCGGGTATAATGAACACAGAGAACAGCGATCCGCTTGAAATCCGCCATACAGACCGCCGCGGCAGACTGCCGAGCCGAAAGGAAGATGACCATGAACGAAGCGCTGTCCCCCGACCGGCTGAAGTACCTCCGGCTGCTGGCTGAGCAGTATCCCACCATCGAGGCCCTGTGCACGGAGATCACGCGGCTCAGCGCCCAGCTCAGCCTGCCCAAGGGCACCGAGCACTTCATGAGCGATATTCACGGGGAATACGAGGCCTTCTGCCACATCATGAACAACTGCTCCGGCGTGATCCGGGAGAAGGTGCACCTCTGGCTGGGCAATCAGCTGACTGAAGCCCAGGCCGACGCCCTCTGCACCCTGATCTACTACCCGGAGGCCATTCTCAAGCGCTGTCGACAGAAGGGGCTGAGTACGCCGGAGTGGTACCGGACGCAGGTCGAAAGGCTGGTGCAGCTGGCGCGGATGCTCTCCTCCAAGTACACCCGGGAGAAGGTCCGGCGCGCCATGCCGGCTGACTGGCGTTTTCTGCTGGACGAGCTGCTGCATTTCCAGTCCGACGAGCCGGAAGCCCTCTCCGAGCAGGATGTCAACCGCCAGCGCTATCACGACGCCATTGTGGACGCGCTGATCTCCACCCAGAGCGGCGACAGCCTGATCACTGCCTTAGCGGTACTCATCAAGCATCTGGCGGTGGACCGTCTCCATGTGGTAGGCGACATCTTTGACCGGGGCCCCCGGGCGGACAGCATCATGGACATCCTCTGCGCCCACCACTCGGTGGACATCGAGTGGGGCAACCATGACATCCTCTGGATGGGCGCGGCCGCCGGCAGCGAGGTCTGCGCCGCGGGGGTGGCGCGCAACTGCCTGGCCTACGGCAACACGGAGATCCTCGAAAGGGGCTATGGCATTCCCCTGCGGGATCTCACCCTGCTCTGCGAGAAATGCTATCCCGAGCTCCCGCTGAACAAGGCCATGCAGCAAGTCATCACCGCCATCATGTTCAAGCTGGAAGGCCAGCTGGCGGAACGCAATCCCTCCTTCGGGCTGGAAGGCCGCCGCCTGCTGCACCGCATTGACTGGAATAAGGCAAAGGTGGAGGCTGACGGGGCGACCTGGCCGGTGGATCTGAGCCTGCTGCGCACCGTCGACCCCGCCCGGCCCTATCAGCTGACCGATGAGGAGCAGGCGGTGATCGAAAGCCTCCGGGACGCCTTCACCCACAGCATCCGCCTGCGGGAGCATGTGGCCTTCCTCTACCGGCGCGGCTGGCTCTACCGGGTCTTCAACGGCAACCTGATCCTCCACGGCTGTGTGCCCATGAACCCGGACGGCAGCTTCCTGGCCAAGGAGCTGGAAGGCCAGTCCCTGTCCGGCCGGGAGCTGATGGACTACGCCGACCGCATCGCCCGGCGCGCCTTCTACACCGGCGATCAGTATGCCTTAGACTTCATGTGGTATCTGTGGTGCGGCAGCGACTCCCCCCTCTGCGGCCGGGAGATCAAGACCTTTGCCCGGGCTTACATCCACAATCCCGAGGCCTGGGAGGAGCCCCGCAACGCCTATTACGCCCTCTACAACAGCGAGAAGGTCTGCGAGCGCATTCTGGCCGCCTTCGGCCTGACCAGCAGCGAGAGCCGCATCATCAACGGCCACACGCCCATCCGCGTCACCCACGGCGAGAGCCCGCTGAAGGCCGGCGGCCGGCTGGTGGTCATCGACGGCGGCTTCTGCCGGGCCTACCAGAAGACCACGGGCATCGCCGGCTACACCCTCATCTCCAACAGCCACGGCATGCGGCTGATGAGCCACCAGCCCTTCACCTCCCTGCGGGACGCACAGGAAAAGGGCCGGGATATTCACTCCCAGTCCTTTGAGTTCGCCACATGGCCCGAGCGCCGCTATGCGCTGGACACCGACAACGGCCAGCGCCTGGACGCCCGCCGCCGCGACCTGATCGAGCTGCTGGCGGCCTGCCGCTCCGGCGCGGTCAGCCTGCAGGCCGCCGCGAATCCGTGAGGCGCGCTCACAGCGCTTCCAGCATCTGCTGTGGGTTCTCCGCCGCCTTCACCTTGCCGAAGGCTTTCACGATCACGCCCTGTTCATCGATCAGGTAGGTGGTGCGGACGACGCCCACGGTGGACTTGCCGTACATCATCTTTTCTTTCCACACATCATAGGCCTGGAGGACTTCTTTCTCCGGGTCGGCCAGGAGGATGAAGGGCAGCCCGTACTTCTCCTCAAACTTTTTGTGGGAAGCCGCCGTATCCTTGCTGACGCCGATCACCACCGCGCCTTTCTCAAGGAAGTGGGGGTACAGTTCCGCAAAGCCGCAGGCCTGTTTGGTGCAGCCAGCGGTCATGTCTTTGGAGTAGAAGTACAGCACCACCTTCTGCCCGAGGAAGTCCGAGAGGGAGCGCGGCTGGCCGTTCTGATCCTGCAGGGTGAAATCCGGGGCTTTGGTTCCGATGTCCAGCATAATCCATTCTCCTTTTCGTTTTCAGTATCTGTTGTGCACCTTTTCCGCAAAGCACATCATATCCCTGACCTCGATGGGCGTGCCGTCGTCCAGGATGGCCCGCCCGCTCATCCGGCCGAAGACCTGGTGCTGATCCGAGACCAGCAGCTTGAAGTCGATCTTCGCCGCCCGGTCCAGCACCGGCACAAAATCCATTTCAAAGCGGCCGTCCGATGAGGTGAATTTCCAGGGCTCCATATAGCTGTTCTCCGGGATGTGGAAGGTCACATCGTCCAGCTTGTGGAGCTTCCCGCCGTAGAACAGGGCGTTTTCCGTGGCGGCCTTTGTGTCGCCGAAGCCATAGCCGATGTTGAAGCCGAAGGGCACGCCGCCGATGTCCGCGTTGCCGGAGCCCCAGTGCCAGGTGTTGTCGTAGGTCCAGACACCCCGGCCCCAGTCTAAGGTGCCAAAGTCTGTCGCGGGGTCGAAGGAATGGCGAACGCCGTTCCACTCCATCCAGCCCGAGGCGCGCATGCAGTTAATCTTCTGGTTGTAATAGAAATGCCCCTGCCTGGGCCAGGGCGTCGCGATGACCATCGAGTCCATCTCCGGCTGTTGCAGGACGATGTCGCAGTCGAAGGGTCTGCCCTCGTGGAAGCGCTCAAAATGGCAGGTGATATGCCGCGTTCCCTTGTCCGGGGAAAACCGCATCTGAATCCGCTGATCCTCATAGACCGTATCCCCGGCGGAGGAATCCGGCGGCAGGCGCAGTTTGCCCATGGGGAAAGCGCTGAGCACGGTTTCCGTATGCTCCCAGGGTCTGTCGCCGAAAGTCAGCAGGGACACCGACTGCAGACCGATGTACCCGTCGTCTGAGATGGTGAACGCGCCGGCGAAGCCCTGCCCCATCACCAGGTAATAGTCCCATTCCTTGATCCGCCAGGCCGGCGCCTTGATCCGGCTCCGGTCGTATCGCTGCACCAGCTGCCGCGACCAGCCGGGCTCCGCCAGGTTGCCGCGGCTGTCCAGCAGCTCCCGCGGCGCTGTGACTTCATGGTTGCGCATACTGTGACGCTCCTGTTCTGTTCTTCTGTTCAGCCGGTGTTTCCCGTCAGGTCTGCCCGGCTGTTTTTTGCTGTCAGGGAAATTATACCACGAAGCCCCGCAATATCAAGGGAGAAATGCAGGGCCGGAGACCGGGATACTCTCTTGGAGCAGCCCCGTCATTTCTGTTGTCAATCCATATGAGATATGGTAGAATACCGGCGAATCAATATCTACCGGCATTCGACAGCCAGGCCTTGCGCTGTGCTGTTCTGATGCGTATGATGAGATCGGGAGGTGGGAAGATGCTGGATTGCACATTCGGGAACCGGCTGAGCGAACTGAGGAAAAAGAGCGGCCTGTCACAGGCGGAGCTGGGGAAGCTTCTCCATGTGACCAACAAAGCCGTGTCCAAGTGGGAGAACGGCAAAGCCAAACCGGCGCTGGACATCGTGGGGAAGCTGGCGGACGCCCTGAACGTTTCGGTGGACGAGCTGCTGGAAGCGCCCGCCGGGGAGAAGCAGATCACCAGGATCGTGATCACCGGCGGCCCCTGCGCCGGCAAAACCACGGCGATGAGCTGGATTCAGAACGCCTTCACCAAGAAGGGCTATGCCGTCCTCTTTGTGGACGAGACCGCGACGCAGCTGATCTCCGGCGGCGCGGCGCCGTGGCTGTCCACGTCCGCGAGGGATTTCCAGCTCTGGCTGCTGCGCCTGCAGCTGGACAAGGAAAGGGCGTTCACCGAGATCGCGAAGACCTTCAAGAACAGCAAGGTGCTCATCGTGTGCGACCGGGGCGCTCTGGACAACCGGGCCTACATGAGCGACGCGGACTTCCGCTATGTGCTCAGGTCGCTGAACACCAGCGAGGTGGAGCTGCGGGATCAGTACGACGCGGTCTTCCACCTGGTGACCGCCGCCAAGGGTGCAGAGCGCTTCTACACCTTAGCCAACAACGCGGCGCGCACCGAGACACCGGAGCAGGCCGCGGCGCTGGACGACAAGCTGATCGCCGCCTGGACAGGCCACCCGCACCTGCGCGTGATCGACAACAGCACGGAATTCGACGCGAAGATGCGCCGCCTGATCGGGGAAATCTCCTCCTTCCTCGGCGAGCCTGAGCCCATGGAGATTGAGCGCAAATTCCTGATCAAATATCCCAACCTGAAAGAGCTGGAAAGCCTGCCCAACTGCCAGAGGGTGGACATCCTGCAGATTTACCTGCAGTCCAGCGACAGCGCGGAGGAGGTTCGCATCCGCCAGCGCGGCCAGGACGGGCACTTCATCTACTTCATGACACGGAAGCGGAAAGCCGGCGATGGCAAGCGGGTGGAGATCGAGAAGCGGCTGACCCAGGAGGAATTCCTGGCGCTGATGCCCCAGGCCGACCCCGCCTGCCGTCCGATCCGCAAGCAGCGGTACTGCCTGAGCGAGAATGGGCTGTACTATGAGATCGATATCTACCCCGAGTGGAAACACCAGGCTATCATGGAAATCGAGCTGCGTGACGAGAACCAGCGCATTGAGTATCCCGACTGCGTCGAGGTCATCCGGGAAGTCACCAACGAGGAAGCGTTCAGCAACCGCGCCCTTGCGGAAGTGTAAAGGAGGTTATCATCATGAAGGCAGCCACTCAGCGGATCACTCTCCTGGCCGTCGGCATCGCCCTCTTCGTCGCCCTCTCCCTGTGCCTGCAGGTGCCGGTGTTTGAGAACTACTACCTCTGCCTGGGCTACGTGGTCATGGCGGTCTACTGCTACTCCTTCGGCACCCTCAGCGGAACCATCGTGGGCACCCTCGGCGTCGTCCTCTACTGCGTGGTGATCAACGGTTTCCGGGGCATGCCCGGGTGGGCGCTGGGCAATGTGGTCATCGGCATCGCGCTGGGGCTGACCTTCCGGGCGACCAGGCAGATGCGCAGCGCTGTGCTGCGAACCGCGCTGAACATCGCGGCCATCGCCGCAGGCACCGCCCTGGGCATCCTGATCGTGAAGTCCGCCACGGAAAGCCTGCTGTACGCCCAGCTGATGGCGGTGCGCATCGGCAAGAACGTCACTGCCTTTGTGGCGGATCTGGTGGTGCTGGCCGTCAGCCTGCCGGTCTGCCTCCTGGTTGACCCGACGGCGCGGAAGCTGTTCCCCCAGCTGGCGGCAGGTCCGTCAGCCCGGGAGCAGTAAGCAGTCTGAGAGGTACGCCTATGCCAACTGACAGCGGCAAGAAAGTCATCATCCTCTATATTCTTCAGATTCTCCAGCGGTATACGGACCGGGATCACAGCCTGACCCAGCAGCAGATCATGGAGAAGCTGCGCAGCGATTACGACGTGGAGGTCAACCGGGCGACGGTGCGGCGGAACCTCAGTGACCTCATCGACGCCGGGTACAGCATCCAGTATACGGAGGTGGTGCGCTCCCAGGTCAGCCGCGCCACGGGCGAGACAGAGGAGAACGTCATCTGTACCGACCTGTACTATGAGCACGACTTCACCGAGCCGGAGCTCCACATGCTGATCGACGGCCTGCTGTTCTCGCGCTCCGTCCCCTACCGGCAGCGCCGCCAGCTGATCGACAAGCTGGGCCGGCTCTCCAGCGTCCACTTCAACCAGCGGATGAACCATGTACGCTGCATGAGCGCCGACTCCCCCCAGAACCCGGAGCTCTTTCACACCATCGATATACTGGATGAGGCGATCACCACAGGCCGGCAGGTGCGCGTCACCTACAATTTCTACGGCACCGACCTGAAGCTGCATCCCAGCCTGACCGGGGACGGCCAGCCCCGCCGCCAGACGCTGAACCCCTACCAGCTGGTGGCCAGCGAAGGCCGCTATTACCTGATCTGCAACAACGATCACTACGACACAGTTTCCAACTACCGGGTGGACCGGATCACGGGCATTGAGCTGCTGGAGACCCCCGTCAAGCCCCGAAGCCAGGTCATCGGCCTGGAGGACGGGCTGAACCTGCAGGAGTACGTCTACCAAAATCCCAACATGTTTTCCGGCAAAACGGAGAACGTGGAATTCGTCATTCCCCGGAGCGCCGTCAGCCTGGTGATCGACTATTTCGGCAAGCACGTCTCCTTCTATGACCTGGAGGACGGCCAGGTCAGCTGCCGCCTGATGGTCAGCGGCGAGGCCATGAAGCACTGGGCGGTGCAGTTCGCAAATATTGCGCGGGTCACCGCCCCGGCCTCTCTGGTGGAGGAGATCCGCGGAGAGCTGCGGAAGGCCTGTTCGCTGTATGATATAACCGATTAGCCGCGATGGTGAAAAATCGCATCATCCCATCTGCTATGATACAGATGATCCCAGCGATCAGCCCCCTCGCATCAGAAACGCATTTTGAATCCCGATCCCCAAAGGAGGTCTGCAGGATGAAGATCTATTTCACCATCGCCGGCACCAAGCACCACTACGGCCAGGAGTTCATGAAGCCGGACATGAAGGTGCGCCTCGAAAAAGAGCCCGACAACGATTTCGACCGGGAGGCCATCAAGGTCATGATGGAGGGTCTCGGCCACGTGGGCTATGTGGCCAACAGCCCGTACACCGTCATCGGCGAGAGCTACAGCGCCGGCCGACTGTACGACAAGATCGGTGACACCGCCGAGGGCACCGTGCTGTACGTGCTGGACAAGGGCGTCCTCTGCTTTCTCGAGCTTGAAGGCCCAGAACGCAAGCCGGAAGACAGCCCGGCTGATGAGCCGAAGGACAGCCCGGAAGACGCACAGGCGTGACAAGTAAAGCTGACGCAAAGCCTTCCCCTGCCGGGCTTTCTGACCGATAGCGCAAGGCACCCGCACAAAGCCGCGTGCGGGTGCCTTTTGCGGTGCAATGCAAGCCTTATGCTCTGTGAACCTCTGTGATCTCCGCGAACCGGCCCAGGTGCCAGCAGGCGCGGGCGTCGTCCCGGGCGTCCCCCATGGCGGCGCAGTCGAAGCCACCGGCGACGGCAGCCTCCACCCCCGCGTGGGCGTCCTCCACCACCAGGCAGGCTTCCGGGGGCAGGCCCAGCCGCTCCGCCGCCTTCAGGAAGACCTCCGGGTGGGGCTTGGAGTGGGTGATGTCGTTGCCGTCCGCCACCGCGTCAAAGTACCCCTTCAGGCCGATGCGCTCCAGGATATAGGGCGTGTTTTTGCTGGAGGAGCCGATGGCCAGCTTTTTGCCCCGCGCCCGCAATTCATCCAGGGCGGCACGCACATCCCCCTCCAGGTCTGCCGGGCTCATCTCACCCAGCAGCACCCGGTAGCAGTCGTTCTTCTCCTCAGCCAGCGTCTTCTGCTCCTCCTCGCTGAAGAAGCGATCCGCTTTCTCGAGGATGATGCGCAGGCTTTCCATGCGGCTGACGCCCCGCAGGAGGTTGTTGCGCTCCCGGTCGAAGGGGATGCCCAGCCGGTCGGCCAGCTGCTTCCAGGCCCGGTAGTGGTACTCATCCGTGGAGCAGATCACCCCGTCCAGGTCAAAGATGAATCCAAGATAGTCGCTCATATGCATCCTTTCCGCTCAAACGCTGATCTCCCGCTCCTGCCCCGCCGCGACGCTCACGTCCCGATCCCAGAAAGCGATACTTCATTCCCTGGCTGCTTCCCGCAAGGCCAGCCGGAGCTGATGAAACCCACGTCAACAGGGAGGGATGCGGACGGTCTGTCCTTCCCTCCCCGGGTGTATATGAATTGATATGATGCGTCCCGGTCAGCCCTTGGGTTTTCCGAGCCCCAGCCATTTGGACAGCAGCGTTTTGACGCCGCCCTTGCCCCTGCGGGAGAGCACCACGCTCTGCAGCAGGATGAAGAAGCACAGCATGGCGCCGGTGGTGATGGACTGCCACCAGGGATCGCGCAGGCCTGAGACGGTCACGATGGACTTGATGGTGGTCAGGGTCATCACCCCGAAGAAGGTGCCCACAATGTCGCCCACGCCGCCGGTCAGCAGCGTCCCGCCGATGATGGAGGAGGCGATGGCGTTCATCTCCGCGCCGGCCGCGTTGGTAGCGTTGCCCGCGCCGGTGTGCATCATGAACACGAAGCCCGCGATGCCCGCTAAGGTGCCGGAGAAGAGATGGGCCAGGAAGCGGGTGCGCTTGGTGTTGATGCCCAGCATCAGCGCGCTGGTGCTGTTGCCGCCCAGGGCGTAGAAGTGGCGGCCCAGCTTCGTCTCCCGGAGCATCACCCAGACCAGCGCCACAATCACCAGCGCCACGATTACGCCGATCTCCATGCGCGCGGGAATCAGGTTGCCGTTCTTGGCGGTGTAGCCCAGCCAGGGGATTTCCACCTTGGTGTTCATCAGATTCTTGAAGCCATCGTGAGCCACCTTCTGGGGCTGCACGCTGACGATGGTTGTCATGCCCCGGGCGAAGAACATGCCGGCTAAGGTGACGATGAAGGGCTGAATCTCCAGATAGGAGACCAGGAAGCCCTGCACTGCGCCGAAGGCCACGCCGATGCCCAGGGCCAGGAGGGCTGCCGTGAAGAGGCTGCCCCCGCCGTTCAGGTGCACCACGCAGGACATGACCACCAGGGCGATGACACCGCCCACTGAAATGTCGATGCCGCCGCCGATCATCACGATAGTCAGGGAGCAGGCCACAATGATCAGCGCCGCGTTGTTGTTGAGCATGTCGAAGACTTGCTGCCAGCGCAGGAAGCCGCCGCCCCAGATGGCCATGGCCAGGAAGTACATGCAGAAGAAGATGCAGATGGTGATGGTCATCAGCAGCTGGGTATCGGTCAGGGGCTCACGGCGCCTGGCCTTCTGAACGCTTACGGACATTCACGCCACCGCCTTTCCGGGACTGAGTTTTTGCCAGAGGGCGCTCAGCTTCTGCTTGACCACCGGCGAGCCGATGACCACGATCAGGATGATGACCACCGCCTTGTAGGCCTTGATGTCCGTGGAGGGCACCTTCATGGCGTAGAGGGTGGTGGTGAGGGCCTGGATGGCATAGGCGCCGATGATGGAACCGGAGAGGCGGAACTTACCGCCGGACAGGGCGTTGCCGCCGATGGCCACCGCAAGGATGGCGTCCATCTCGATTTCCAGCAGCAGGGTCTCATGGTTGATGAGGCTGAGGCGGCTGACCGCGATCACGCCGGCCACCGCGCAGCAGGCGCCGAGGATCATGAAGGTCAGCAGCTTGATGAAGACGGTGTTGATGCCGTTGAGCCGCGCCGCCCGCTGGTTGATGCCCACGCTCTGGGTGTAGATGCCCAGGCTGGTGAAGCGGAAGAGCAGGGAGAAGAGCACCGCCACCACAATGACGATCAGGATGGGTGTGGGCACCGGAATGCCCGGGATGAAGCCGCCCAGGGCGGTGATCAGGGGACTGGAAACGGTGGGCGTCGCGCCGCCGTTGATCCAGTAGGCCACCGAGCGGCCGCAGGTATACAGCACCAGGGTGGCAATCATGGGCTGAATCCGGAACACGGAGACCAGTGTGCCGTTGAAGGTGCCGAAGATGACCGCCACCGCGCAGCAGGCGATGAAGCCTAAGATGATGGTGCCGATGCTGATGCTCGCCCCGGACTTGAGCACCTTCACGAACACGCTGCCCGCGATGGCCGCCAGCGCGCCCACCGAGATATCCTGTCCGCCGCAGGCCGCCGTCACCAGGGTCATGCCCATGGCCAGCACCGCCAGCTCGGACGCGCCGTTGAAGATGGAAACCAGGTTGCCGCTCAGCACGTTGTTGCCGTCATTGTTCTGGGTGATTTCCACCGAGAAGAAGGAGGGATCGCGGATCAGGTTGAAGACGATGATCAGCAGGATGGCCACAGCGGGCACGATCAGCTGGGCGTACTTCGACCACTGGATCGAACCCTTCTTTTTGATGTCGCTCATGTCAGTCCACACCTCCCGCAATCGTTCTCATCACCTGATCCTGGGTCAGCGCCTCGCCCCGCAGCTCGCCCACGATGTGCCGGTCGCGCATGACGATCAGCCGGGAGCAGGTGCGCAGCATCTCCTCGATCTCCGAGGAAATGAAGGTAATGCTCATGCCCTCAGAGGCCAGGCGCAGCACCAGCTTCTGGATCTCAGTCTTGGTGCCCACGTCGATGCCGCGGGTGGGCTCATCCAGGATCAAATATTCCGGATGGGTCAGCAGCCAGCGGGCCACGATCACCTTCTGCTGGTTGCCGCCGGACAGGGAGCGGACAGGCGTGTCCGCCGAGGCCGTCTTGATGTCCAGCGCCGCGATGTACTCCTGGGCGAACTGCTCCGCCTCGCTCTGGGAGATGGGTTTCCAGAAGCCCCGGAGCACCTGCAGGGCTAAGATGATATTCTCCCGCACCGAGAGGTCGGCGATGATGCCGTCGTCCTTGCGGTCTTCCGGCAGGTAGGCGATGCCCTGCTTCATGGCGTCGATGGGCCGGGTGATCTTCACCGGCTTCCCATCCCGCAAGACGCGGCCGCCTGTCACCCGATCCGCGCCGAAGATGGCGCGCACGCTCTCGCTGCGGCCGGAACCCAGCAGGCCCGTGAAGCCGTTGACCTCGCCCCTGGCAATGTGGAAGTCGAAGGCGTTGGGGCAGGCCGCGGAGGACAGGTCATGCGCCTCGTAGACCACTCCCGATTCCGCCATATCCGCCACCGGATCGGACTTGATGAAGGACAGGCTCTCCAGCTCCTTGCCCATCATCTTGGCCACCAGCTCCACCTGCGGGAGGTTCGCGATCTCATACTCGCCCACCAGCTCGCCGTTGCGCAGCACGGTGATCCGGTCGCACACGGCGTAGACCTGCTCCAGGAAGTGGGTCACGAAGATGATGCCCACGCCCCGCGCCTTCAGGTCGCGCATGAGGGAGAAAAGCATTTCCACTTCCTTCTCATCCAGGGAGGAGGTGGGCTCGTCCAGGATCAGCACCTTGCACTCCATATCCACCGCCCGGGCGATGGCCACCATCTGCTGCACGGCTAAGGAACAGCTGCCCAGCTGCTGCTTCGGGCGGGCGGGAATGCCCAGGCTGTCCAGGATCTCGCCGGCGCGCTTCTCCATCTTTTTCCAGGGGACGATGACATTGGGGTCGCGGCCGATGAACATGTTCTCCGCCACGGTCAGGTTGGGGCAGAGGGTGATCTCCTGATACACCGTGGAAATGCCCGCGTCCTGCGCGTCCTGCGGCGAGCGGATGCTGACGTCCCCGGCGGCACCGTCCAGCTGGATGTGTCCCTCATCCTTGGTGTACACACCGGTCAGCACCTTGATCAGCGTCGATTTGCCCGCGCCGTTCTCCCCCATCAGCGCGTGAATCTCCCCTTTGCGCAGGGTGAAATCCACATTGTGAAGCGCCCGGACGCCGGGAAAGGACTTACAGATGCCCCGCATCGTCAGCACGACATCGTTTTCCATAGGTTCAGGCTCCCTCCCTTGTGAAATAGCGGAAAAGCGCGGGGCCCCGGGGCTGTACCCCGAAACCCCGCGCTGTCGTTCGGTTGCCGGTGAATTACTCGCCCAGGCCGTAGGTCGCCACGTCGTCCTCGGTCAGGGTGGCGGCGTCAAAGCCCTTCTCCTCGGAGATGACCAGCTTGCTCTCCAGCGTGCCGCCATTCTCCAGGGTCTGGATCATGTCGCTGATGACCTTCGCCTGGAAGGGGCTGCACTGGCCATCATAGTTCCAGTTGCCGGCCAGCAGTTCGCGGAGGGCCCACTTGTTGCAGTCGAAGCCCATCACGACGACCTTGCCGTTCACGCCATGGGTGATGCCGTTCTCGTCCAGAGCGGCCACAGCGCCGCGGGCCATGCCGTCATTCTCGGCATA
Organism: Clostridia bacterium; assembly: GCA_017534885.1. Taxonomy (GTDB): domain Bacteria; phylum Bacillota; class Clostridia; order Christensenellales; family Aristaeellaceae; genus RUG11272. Next base: position 21,425 of record JAFXVR010000067.1, read on the forward strand.
GATGACGTTGAAGTCCTCGCCGGAGTTGATCACGGACAGCACGATGTTCTTGGCCTCGTTCTCGTCCCAGGTGGCAGTCTGCTGAGCGACCTTCACCATGGTGCCGGCCTCGAACTGAGCGTCCAGCGCGCCGGTGCGGCCCAGCTGAGCGTCAGAACCCATGGCGCCCTGGATGTGGATGACCTTGTACTCGTCCAGGCCCAGGCCCAGCAGCCAGTTCACAGCGGTCTCGCCTTCCTTGGCCATGTCGGACACGACAGCGGCCTCATACAGGCTCTCGTCGCAGTCGATCATACGGTCGAACAGGAAGACCTTGATGCCGTTTTCCTGAGCGCTCTGCAGCACGGCGTCCCAGCCGGTGGTCTCAGCGGCGGAGATCAGCAGGTAGTCCACACCGTCGGTGATGAACTGCTGAGCGGCAGCCAGCTGCTCGTCGTTCTTCAGGGAGTAGAAGGTCTTGGCCACATAGCCGTTGTCAGTGGTGAACACGGACTCAAAGTCCTTCACGTTCGCCTCGCGGTAGCCGGACTCAGACGGGGGATTGTTCACGATGCCCACGGTAATCTCGGCCATCGCCGCAGTGGCGGTGAGGACCAGCGCCAGCGCCAGGATCAGACTCAACAGCTTCTTCATGAAAGGTTCCTCCAATTCTCAACTCGGCATTGCTGCCTGTTGATGACATTATAGGACAAGTCCCCTCCAAAGAAAATGCACTGCCTTTTGAATCTGGTTTGAATTTTTCCGGTTCGGCCAGGCAAAGGGGCGGCGCCGGTTCATTTTTCTTCGGCGGAGGTTTGTTTTCTTTCGCTCCTCCGGTACTCGCTGGGGGTCATTCCCGTGGTCTTTTTGAAGAGATAGCTGAAATAGTGCGCGTCGTTGTAGCCCACCTCAAAGGCGATGGCGGAGGAGCGCATGTCCGTGCCCGCCAGCAGCTCCTTGGCCTTGCCGATACGCAGGCCGGTCAGGTACTGGGTAAAGGTGATGCCCGTCTCCTGGGCGAAGATCGTGGAGAAATGGCTCTGGGACATGCCCACCTCATTGGCGGCGTCCTGGAGCATCAGGTTCGGGTCGGCATAATGGCGGCTCAGGTAAGCCCGGGCCTTGCCGATGGGCGAATCATGGAAGCTCCTGCCACGGCTGTCCCGGTACTCGATGGCGCAGCGCAGCAGCTCGGCAATGCGCTGGAAGCAGGCCTCCCGGTCCCCGTGCAGAGCCTCCGCCACCAGCTCTTCCTTCAGCACATCCTGGGCGCGTCCGCCTGCCTCGTGCACGATCCGCTGGGCGGTGATCAGGGCGGCCACCCGCAGGTAGCCCACCGCTAAGGAGGGTTCCAGGGTTGCGGTGTAATCCATCAGGATGGGTTCCACCTCGCCCCCGGCCGCGTACTGCAGCCGCTCGTAGAGGGGGCTCAGCTCGGCTGCCTCCAGCGCGTCGCTGTCCGCCCGGGTGTCCCCCGGGCCCACGATCCGCCTGCCGTCCGGGCTCTGGGAGCGCACCAGATGCCGGACGTGCCTTGCGGACTTCATGGAGCGCCGGATGTCATAGTAGTCGCTGACGGTCTCGCCGATGGCCAGCAGCAGGTCGTCGCTGTCCGCCAGCTCCGGCAGCTGCAGGGCCGAACCCGCGAAAGAATAGGCCCGCTCCTCGGTGTCCGCGCTGTTGTCGCCCAGCACCAGCGCCCGGCAGCCGGTGGCCGCGGAGCACACGAATACCGTGCCGCCGCTGGCCTCCGAAAGGGTCATCAGGGCTTCCCGGCAGGCCATGCGCTTTTCACCCTCCGCGCTGAAGGAGATGTCCATCACCGCGTAGCAGGCCGCCGTCAGGTTGATGCCCAGGGCGCGCATCTGTCCCAGCAGCGCCTCGTCCTCATAGCGGTCGCCCTCCTCGGTGAAGAGGGAGGACAGCAGCTTGTCCAGCAGGAAGCGGTTGCCCGCGGTGATGCGCTCCCGCAGGGAGGCCATGCTCTCCCGCTCGCGCCGGGCGGCCAGCAGCCTGTCCCGCACCCGGTTCAGCGCCGCCTCGAGCTCCTGCGCGGTCACCGGCTTGAGCAGGTATTCCTGCACGCCCAGGGAGATGGCCTTCTGGGCGTATGCAAAGTCATCGTAGCCGGACAGGATGATGATGCCCACCCAGGGCATGGCGTGCCGCACCTCGGCGCAGAGCTGGATGCCGTCCATGAAGGGCATGCGGATGTCCGTCAGCAGGATGTCCGGGTTCAGGTCGCGGATCATGGGCAGAGCCATTTCGCCGTCCGGCGCCTCCCCCACCAGCTGGCAGCCCTTTTCCTCCCAGGGAAAGGAGTTGCGCAGGTTTTCCCGGATCGCGATCTCGTCATCCGCCAGAAACACTTTCATCATTGAAGTCTTCCCTCTTCTTCACCGGCACGCTGAAGCTGATGCAGGTGCCGCTCCGGTCGGCCTCCACCTTCAGCCCCTCCGCCTGCTGATAGTACAGGCGGATGCGCATGTCCACATTTCTCAGCCCGAAGCCCTCGGTTCCTGTCTCCTGCACGGTGGGCACCTCGGTGAGCGTCCGGCCCAGCAGGCCGCGCACTCTCTCGAGTGTCTCATCATCCATGCCTTTGCCATTGTCCGATACGCTGAAGTGCAGCCGGCCCTCCTCCATCTCCACGCGGATGCGGATGAGGCCGCCGCCCCGCTTGGCCTTGATGCCGTGGTACAGGGCGTTTTCCACCAGCGGCTGCAGCAGCAGCTTCACCATGTAGATATCCCCGACATCCTCCGGCGTCTCCACGCTGTAATCCAGAATATCCCGGTAGCGGGTTTTCTGGATGCGCAGGTAGGCCGTCACATGCCGGATCTCCTGTTCCACCGGAATCCAGTCGGCGCCGGCGGACAGCAGGATGCGGAAGAAATCGCTCAGGGAGCGCGTCAGCCGGATCACCTCGTCCGCCTTCCCGGACTCCGCCTGCCAGATGATGGTATCCAGTGTATTATATAGGAAGTGGGGGTTGATCTGGGCCTGCAGGGTGCGCAGCTCGGATTTCGCCAGGTTGACCTGCTCCAGGCGGATCTGCTGAATCAGGGTCTCCAGCCGGTTTGCCATCACGTTAATCTGCTCCGCCAGCTCCTGCATTTCCTGCACTTCGATACCCGTCACCCGCTCCTGGAGCTGACCGCCGGCCAGCCGCCGCACGATGCTTTCCAGATCGTCGATGGCCTTCGCGATAGCCCGGGTCAGCCTGCGGGTGGCCAGGCGGGTGCGCCAGAGGCTCATCAGGAGCAGGAGCACCTCCGCGCCGGCCGAAACCAGGAACACCAGCCGCAGCCGGGCGTTGATATCCGCCGCGCTGGCGATTTCGGTGGACACAAAGGCCTCGAGCATGTCGCCCACCAGGGCGCACACGCCGCGCACCTCGTCCACCACCACCTCCATCTCGTCGATCGGCCTTCGGGTCGCCATGCCATCTTCCACCTGATGGGTGTACTGGCTCAGCGTGTCCATGGTGCGGCGCGCCACCGTCAGCATCAGCTGGCCGTCCTCCGATGTCTCGTTCAGCAGATCGTCCAGCGACCTGTCGATGTCCTCCACCAGCTCATCGATCTCGCTCTCGCTGTAGCTCATGCGGCCCGCGATGACCGAGAAAAGCCGCTCGGGAATCTCCGTCTCCACCCGCGGCTTCAGGGCGGAAGCCTGGCTCATGCGGTGGATGATACCCTGGTAGTTGGCGGCGTAAATGAACATCACCACCAGGCTGACGATGACGGGCACCGCCAGCAGGGTCGTGATAGTCCAGACAGACAGGCGCACCTGCCCGCTCAGGCTGGTGATGGGCCTTCTCCGCATGTCAGAAGCCCTCCATCGCCGGGTCGCTCAGGTCGTCAAAGTCCGTGTAGGCGGACTCCACCGGATGGGAAACCTTCGGGACGGGCCGGCCGTCCTTGAGGGCCTGCACCAGGGACATCACCGAGCCGCCCAGATACGGCGTGCACTGCACGATGCAGTTGATCCGCCCCTGCTTGAGGGCGCTCACCGCTTCCTTCTCCCCGTCCACCGAGATCAGCAGCATATCGGTGCCCGGCTGAATGCCCTGCCGGTCCAGCACGTCCAGGATGCCCAAGGTCATGGAGTCGTTGTGGGAATAGATGACGTCGAAGCCCTCCGCGCCGTACTGCTCCAGCAGACCCGTGATGACCTCCTCGCCCTTGGAGCGCAGGAAGTCGCCGGAGACGCTGGCAATGACCGTGAAGCGCGGATCGTCCTGAATCACGTCCATGAAGCCCCGCTGGCGCTCCCGCATGGGAGTGGAATCAATGGTGCCGGACACTTCCACAATGTTCAGGTGCTCCGCTTGCAGCGCGTCCGCCTTGCGGATCAGGTATTCCCCCGCCCGCCGGCCCTCAGCGTAAAAGTCCGCGCCGATATAGGCTGTGTACAGGCTGTCGTCCGCCGTCTCAATCATCCGGTCCACCAGGATGACGGGCACCCCCGCCTGCCGGGCCTCCCGCAGCACGTTGTCCCAGCCCGTCTCCACAATGGGCGAAAAGACGATCACATCCACCCGGTAGGCGATAAAGGAGCGGATGGCCGCGATCTGCTTCTCCTGCTTCTGGTTCGCGTTGTCCATCATCAGCCCGAAGCCGTACTGGGCCGCCGCCTGCTCTATGCTTGCCGTGTTGGCCATGCGCCAGGAGCTCTCCGCCCCCAGCTGGGAAAAGCCCACCACCACCGCGTCTCCGCTTTCTTTCTCCGGAGCGGCGCCGCAGGCCGTCAGCAGAAAGGCCAGGAGCAGGATGAGCGGCAGCCTCCACTTATCTTTCATATCAGGGTTCCCTCCTGACTGTGTTTGTGAACCGATCCGTAGCAAAAGTATACCATGCGGCAGGCCAAAAGGCAATGTTAACCGGGTGATTGATTTGCGCCCGGCTTTGTGCTATACTCGCCTTGCCGCGGCGCCGCGGCTCTCCGACGCCAGCCCAGTCCGAGTCATGAGGAGGAAATCTATGCAGAACAACAAGCGCCCCGAGAACATGGAACGCATCACCACCCCGGCGCTGGCCCAGGCCTTTATCGATGAGCAGCTGACCGCCCTGCGGGATCAGATCGGCGGCAAAAAGGTGCTGCTGGCCCTCTCCGGCGGTGTGGATTCCTCCGTGGTCGCCGCGCTGCTCATCAGGGCCGTCGGCAAGCAGCTGGTCTGTGTGCACGTCAACCACGGCCTGCTCCGCAAGGGCGAGCCTGAACAGGTGATCCGGGTCTTCCGGGATCAGATGGACGCTAATCTGGTTTACGTGGACGCGGTGGACCGCTTCCTGGACAAGCTGGCCGGCGTGGCCGAGCCCGAAGAGAAGCGCAAGATCATCGGCGCCGAGTTCATCCGTGTGTTTGAGGAGGAAGCCCGCAAGCAGGAGGGCATTGAGTTCCTGGCTCAGGGCACCATCTATCCGGACATCCTCGAGAGCGGCCCAGTCAAGGCGCATCACAACGTGGGCGGCCTGCCCGATGACCTGAAGTTCAAGCTGGTGGAGCCCCTGAAGTTCCTGTTCAAGGACGAGGTGCGCGTGGTCGGCAAGGCGCTGGGCCTGCCGGACAGCATGGTCTTCCGTCAGCCCTTCCCCGGCCCCGGTCTGGGCGTGCGCTGCCTTGGCGCCATCACCCGCGACCGCCTGGAGGCCGTGCGCGAGAGCGACGCCATCCTGCGGGAAGAGTTCGCCGCGGCCGGCCTGGAGGGCAAGGTCTGGCAGTACTTCACCATCGTGCCAGACTTCAAGTCCGTGGGCGTCAAGAACAACCTGCGCAGCTTTGAGTGGCCCGTGATTCTCCGCGCCGTCAACACCCGCGACGCCATGACCGCCACCGTCGAGGACGTGCCCTTCGCCCTGCTGCAGAAAATCACCGACCGCATCACCCATGAAGTCCCCGGCGTAAACCGCGTCCTCTTTGACCTGACGCCCAAGCCCACCGGAACGATTGAGTGGGAATAAAGGCTGAAATCCTGAAACCCGCATAAAATAAGGGTTTCCGGGCGGTCATCCCTCCAGGTGGCAACAATTTGGCAACAAAAATCCATCATTCCGAAATTGAGGGCTAACTGATTTTGTGAAAGTCAGTTAGCCCTGTTTTGATGCAGATTTTTCGGAAGGATGGAGGTGTCATTTGTGATCATCGTCGGCGTGTTCCTGAAGTCCGGCAACGAGGTCGTCCATCAGTCTCTGGGACGGAACTTTCACCCACCGCCGGGTGGTGTCGCCCTCGGGGAAGTTGTAACGCCACTGATCGTAGGCTTCCTGTGTGATCTCACCTTTCTTCAGAGCGTTCGCTACCGCCTGCCACTCGTACAGCATCCGATGAATCTCAGCCGCCTGCGGGTTCTCCCGGAGGTTCACACGGAGACATACATCGCCGTCAGCTTCCTCCACACGGAAGCCGTAGCGGTCCTCCAGCGTGAAAAGGGTGTGCATGAGGCCGACGTAGGAATCGATATCCGGCACCGAGATGGCGTGAGGCGAGACGCAAAAAATGGATGCCATCTGCGCCGTCAGGTCGGCCTTCGGATTGCGGTCCTCAGACTCATACTGCGCCATGCGCACATCGGCGGAGTTGGCCGGGAAACCCAGCAGCTGCCCGAGATAACGCTGGGTCATGCCCAGACGCTTGCGAAAGCGGCGGATGCGTTCACCGGTGGCCATCAAGAATCACTCCTTCGTTTGGATACACATAGTATAGCAGAATTGTTTAGGTTAATCAAGAAGAATTTGATAACACGGAGGGCATCATGGAAGAAACCCATTTCCTCACTGTGACGGAGGCCGCACAGCTCCTCCACATTTCCAAATCACACGCCTACAAGGTGATCCACCGGCTGAATCAGGAGCTCAAAGCACAGGGCGTTCTCACGATTGCCGGAAGGATCAGCCGAGGTTATCTCCTGGAACGGACAACAGCAGCGCCGAAGCGAAAGGAAGCGGAAGACAATGGCAGTCTACAAGGATGAAAAGACCAACACCTGGCGCGTCATCTATCGCTACACGGACTGGACCGGCGAGCAGAAACAGACCTCCAAGCGAGGCTTCACCACCAAACGGGAAGCCCAGGCCTGGGAGCGGGAACAGATGAGCTCCCTCGGGAATGCGCTGGACATGACCTTTGCCAGCTTTGTGGAGCACTACACAGAAGATGTCAAAAGCCGGCTCAAGGAGAACACCTGGAACACAAAGGATCACATCATCCGGACAAAACTCGTCCCTTGGTTCGGGAAGCTGAAGATGAATGCCATCACGCCGCAGCTGGTGATGAGCTGGCAGAATGAGATGCTCCGGGCACGGGACAAGACCGGCAATCCCTATTCCCCGGTCTATCTGCGCACCCTGCAGACCCAGCTCACCGCGATCTTCAACCACGCGGTGAAGTATTACGGCCTCCGGGAGAATCCCTGCCACAAGGCCGGGCCGCTGGGCAAGAAGAAGGCGAAGGAAATGCTGTTCTGGACGAAGGAGGAGTACCTGAAGTTCGCCGACGCCATGATGGACAAGCCGCGATCCTTCTACGCCTTCGAGCTCCTGTACTGGTGCGGGATGCGGGAGGGTGAGCTGCTGGCGCTGACCCCGGCTGACTTCGACCTGGAGAAAGGCACGGTGACCATCTCCAAGAGCTATCAGCGGATACACGGCGAGGACATCATCACCAGCCCGAAGACGGAGAAGAGCAACCGCACCATCACCATGCCGGACTTCCTGACGGAGGAGATCGACGAATACCTCCATTCCCTGGGGCACATTCATCCGAACGCCCGGATCTTCGCCTTCACCAAGGATTATCTCCACCATGAGATGAACCGCGGGGCAAAGCAGGCCGGCGTCAAGCGCATCCGGATCCATGACCTCCGGCACAGCGCCATCAGCCTGCTGATCGACATGGGATTCAGCGCCATCGCGATCGCGGACCGGGTGGGCCATGAGAGCATTGATATCACCTACAACTACGCCCATCTCTTCCCTTCCAAGCAGACGGAGATGGCGGCGAGACTGAACATGGAAAGGGGCGTTTGATATGTCGGCAAAAGTCATGGACGCACATGGGCGGTGGCGCAGTGTGACTGTCGCTTTCCGGGTATCGCCGGAGGAGGACAGCCAGATCGAGACGCTGGTCAGGCTCAGCGGTCTGACTAAGCAGGATTACATCCTGAACCGTCTGCTGAACCGGGACGTGGTGGTGCAGGGGAATCCGAGGGTATACAAGGCGCTGCGGGATCAGCTGGCTGCCGTGCTGGTGGAACTGCAGCGGATCGAAGCCGGGGGAAGCATCAGCGACGAACTGACCGACATCATCCGGATGATCGCCGTCATCATGGGCGGTATGAAGGAGGAAAGAAAATAAACATCATCTATCACCAGAATGGAGACTATCTGCTGCCGGACCTGACGCTGGGTGGTCAGCCGGCAGCACCGTTGACGAAGTATGGCCGGATGCGGATGCGGTTCCTGCAGGAACACAAGCCCGGGCTTTACAGCCATCTGATCCTGTCCGGAAAGCTGTATCAGCACCTGGCGGAAACGCAGGAAGCGGCACAGACCCGGATAGACCGGATCGTTGCGGAGATGGCGAAGGATGCCGGGATCGATGAAGAACTGAAGGCACAGGATCAGATGGCCTGAGTCGGCGCGATGAACGCGATCCGGCAGCAGGCGGAGGAGATCGTAATGGAGGAATTGATCTATAGCTGAGAAGATGCCCCGTGGCCGGTGTGGTCACGGGGCTAAATGCATTGATTTCTCGGTTTTGAAGCTACGAAAACATGGAATTAACCTAATTTTGGTTAAATTATTCTTGACATTCCGGTTTACCTGTGCTACCATTGCAGAGGAAAGGAGGGGTCACGATGGCGTACACAAAGTTCGGCGAACTCGTGCGCATCATTCGGATCAGACACCATGAAGTAATGGGTGACATGGCAAAGAAACTCGGTCTTAAGCTGCCATTCCTCTCCGCAATTGAAAGCGGGAAAAAGAACGTGCCGGCGGATCTGATCACGAGAATTGTTGAGTGCTATCACCTCAGTGCAGAAGAAGAACAGGAGTTGATCGAGGCCGCGGAAGAATCAAGGACGCAATACAAGATTTCAACCATTGGTGCTGGCATCAGTCAACGCAAAGCTGCTCTGCAGTTTGCTCGATCCTTCGAGAAGATGGATGACGAGACAGCCTTGAGAGTTCTTGAACTCCTCAGTTCCAAAGAGGATGGTGACTGACATATGGACTACGAAACCAAACCTACGAGCCGGAAAGACATACGGAAATACGCCAAGATCCTCCGGAGAATCTTTGGAGTTCCGGAATGTGGCCCGTTTCCGGTGCTGGAAGCACTCGAGAAGGTTCGCGATGTCTTCAAGGGCAGTGGGTTCGTTATCGTCGAGGACTCTAGGCTGCCAGCTAAGACGATGGCACAGTGTTCTCAGAATGATGAAGGCGGTTACACGATCCAGATCAAGGAATCCGTATATGTGGGAGCCTATGAAAAGCACATTGGAGCTTTTCTCGGCTTCATCTGCCACGAAATCTGTCATCTATTCCTTTTCTACATTGGTTTCACGCCTGTCCATGCCCGCACCTTCGACGACGGGGAACTTCCACGTTACCGTAGCGTTGAGTGGCAATGCAAGGCCCTGACGGGAGAGCTTATGATTCCGTTTGATGAGAGCCATGGCATGAGCGAGGATGAAATAGTTAGCAAGTATGGCGTCTCTAAGGCGTTTGCCAAGGTGCGCCGGGGTCAGGAAAGGCGGTGGGGCCATTGATTGTCAGCAAAAAAGTGCTTAATGAAGACTGTTGCAGCAGCATTCATAAGCACTTTGCAGGCAGAAACGTGATAACGTTCCGCGTCGCAAACGTAATGATATCATGTTTCCGCCTCCCGGTCAAGATTCCGGACGTAATTCCGTCCTGTCCGGGATTGTTTTGGTGCCCCATGGACAGGGGCAGAAGGAAACATGATTATGCGCAGAAAGAAAAACCTGAAAAAACTCTTGAATCTTGGGATACTGGATTACACCAATCTCACCCCGAAGTATGGCGAGCTTGATATGCCATACGTGTATTGTTCCTCAGTCCCAAGAATCGACTATCTCGCTACTTACAGTCAACCATCGACCTACTTCCGCACGCCGAATACTGCTGTTAGCTTTTTTGAGTACGATGTATTCTTTGACGGACTATACGGGCTTTGGAACGGAATCTATTACGGGATTACCGATATACAAGATTTCTACAAGGAGCGATTTCAGGGGGTGAAGCTCTTCATTGCTCCGGATTATTCCAAATGTGGAGATGTGCCGGAAGCCGAAAACTACCACCGTCAGTTCCGTTCTAGAATCGTTTCTATCTGGCTCGCAATGGAATTGGATGCTGTGGTTATTCCGCTCGTATCGCCGGCCAATCGCGTTGAGATGAGGTATATGCTGGATGGTATGCAGGATTGTAGCGTTGTTGCCTTCAACGCAAAAGGTCCAATGGGAGACCCTGAACAGATGGTGATCTTTCTCGAAGCGATCCGCTATACTGTTGATCACTTGCCAAACCTTCGTTCGATTGTTATCTATTCAGCCTCAGCTGATGTCGAGAAGGTTAGGAAGTACTTCCAATATGCGGTTGAGGCCGGGATTGACATACAGATTCCCAATAACATGCTACAGTCACGAAATCGTCTGCGGGGAGGTGACTGACATGTCATCTACCAAAGACAGCGGGCTCGGTCATGGCAGTGTAGGCTCTCCGCAAGAGCATTTAGAAGAGCATGTCTACCCAACAAAGGCAGCGAAGAATGAAGCACAGGGGACGCAGGGTTCTTTCCCTGGGGGCAGAACGCGGGAAGAATACAGCGCTTTGGCTAGAGATCCAGCGCGTGGCACGAGGGTAGATTATAAGGGACAGAAAGAGCGAGGTATTGTGCTGGATTTGGAATCGCATGGGCGAATTGGTAAAGTGATTCGTGACCCTCAGGCGAATAAAGGCGCCGACTTTATCGATACGGTCACACATAAGAGATGATTCCAGTGTCAAAACCCCGCTGCATCCCTCGCATAAAGCCGACCCCTGTGGTATAATACCAGTATAGGAACACAGAGGGCGGTGATGGGATGTTCCGGGCAAACGACGCGCAGCAGATGACGATGGACGACAGCTA
>JAFXVR010000068.1 GCA_017534885.1 Clostridia bacterium
ATCCGAGCATAGTATTTGTATCTAAGCCGTTTCTCGTTTTTGTCATGCGCCATGCGCGAAATCTTCATAGCGTTACAAGTGCTACACTCATCCATTCCCGCTCACCTCCTCTGGCGGCTCCGGCAAAGTCATCCAGTGGGTCGGTGTATGAATCGTCCCAATAGCTCCATACAAGTTCCCGTCAGTCCCGCACCAGAATCCCTCGCCAAAACTGGTATAGTAGGCCATGCCAACATAACCAAGGAACGTTCCTTTGATTTCATCAACGTGCGGTGGTACAAAGACTATAACCGGGTTCTGGTTTTCCGGCAACCTGTCCTCCACGCTGATCCAGCCGCCGACGGTGGGCATTTTCGCCAGATTCGCCCGCACGGTTGACAATACGCCAACCCGGAAATTGCCGCCGTTTCTCCTGCACTCCGCCTGCGCTCCTTCAAGCATCCGGTCGAAGGCGTCAGCGTCTATCAACCTGCTCACGGAGCCTCACCCCTTTTCCCGGTTCACCGCCCAGCAAACGCACAACCGCCGCCAGCAGTCCATTGAACGCGCAGTATCCGTGGTCGAGTCCCAACGTCTTGCCGTCATTCCGCCACTTGCACCGTGCATTCTCGCATACGATTCCATGCTCGATGTCAGGCACGGCGACAATCAGACTTCTGAAGCAATCCAGCGCTTCTCCCAATCCTTCACCGATAGTGGGAACAGAATCTATATCATCCATAATGCGATGCCACATATTAAACGCTTCAATTTCTTCAGGAGAATCAGTCCAATTTTCCGGGCATTCGCCGATAATTTCTTTCAGCGCATCCGCATCAATCAGTCGCATCCCATCCGTCCCTCCTTCCAAATCCTTCTGTTTTCGTCTTCGTCGAATACATCAGCGGTCTTTCCTGACAGACAGGGCAAACGTACTGCCACGTTCCGTTGAGACACACAAGATCCATCGCCCTGTTGTGCAGCGGGCAGAATGGCCAGCTAATCATTCTTTCTCCCTCCACTCATACCCCGGCAGCGGCTCCGTCGAGAAAACCATCGGCGGATAGCTGTCCACGCCCACTCTGCCCGGATACTCTGCCTCGTGCCGCATATACCGCAGCGCCTGATGCAGGTTGTAAAGCCTGTACCATTCCTCATCCTTCGGCGGAACTTCGCCCTGCATCGTGCACCATGCCGCTCTCAGGAAAAGCTTTGCCGTGTCCCTCCGATCGCAGAAGTCCTCGTCGCCTAAGTCCATCAGCGCGAAAGGCAGCGTCTCGTACTGCCCCATCTTCAGCCGGAGCAGCAGCTCAATGGCCTTGTCCGCTGTCCGCGCCTGGTCTGACGTCATGCGCAGCGTGTACTCAATCATCGTCATCCTCCCACTTCACCGCCTCATGCTGTTCCTCCGTCGGCATCGCCGTCCACACCCGCCAGTTCTTGCCATAGGTGTCCTTGGTGTAAAGCGCACCCTTTATGCGCGATTCCTCGTACAGGTAGCACTTGATGGTGAAGTCAGACCCCTGCCATGTAAAGTAGTTCTGGCACACCCGCCCGTTCAGGTGGCGCGTCTCCATCAGCACCGGCACGGCCTCCATTTCGGTGCGCGGCAGCTGGCGCAGTTCCTTCAGCGTCAGCGTCCGCGGCATATGGGCTTTTGCAATTTCCACAGCCTCCGCCGCGTCCTCCAGGATCGTCAGCATCGTCTCGCAGGTCATCCGCCCGCCGTTGTACGGGCACACCTCGCAGCTCACCGGCTCGCCCTTCTGGAGCTTGATGCAGCACTTCAGCCCTTCCCGCAGCTTACTGATGTCCACCATCGCCGTGTTCCTCCTCTGCCATTTTGTACAGCCACTCGGCATCCTGCTCCTCCGCCCGCGTTTTCCGCAGGCGTTCCCGCACATCGTGCTCCCATTGCCGCCATTGTGCTTCCTCGCGCTCGCGTTTATCCAGCCACTTGTAGCCCGCAATCAGCGCGGCCAGGGCGACGACCGAGATGATTCCCACCGCCCAGATCATGCTTTATCCTCCATTTTCTCAGCGGGAATCGAACCCGCCTCCGGGTATGGTATCGGCTTGCGCCGGTATCACCCTCTCACAGCATCAGGTCATAGTCCCTGTCCAGCAGCCACCACACGCTCTCCTTCAGCTTCTCCGGCGGACAGTCCCGCCAGTGCACCCGGCTCTTGTGCAGGCTGATCTCCAGCACCTTGTCCGGCGCGGTGTCCGCGTCCGGTGCGCCGAAGCGCTTCAAGTGCGCCCGCAGCGCCGGGATAGACCCGGACAGCAGCGCCGCGTCCCGGCTCTTCAAAAAGTCCTGAAGCATCGAATCGTCCCGGATGTCAGTCTCCGATGTATTTGCGCTCATCGTCATCCTCCTCCGTATAATCACCATCGTAGTCCTCGAAACGGCTGACCAGCGACATCTCGCCCTGAACCATGTCGTGTTCGTCCTCACGCGGGCATGTGCGCACCTCGTCCACCGCCCATGCGTCGTCCGGCCCCCAGGGCGCGTCGCAACTCATCAAACCGCTAACCTTCCGGCCCTGCTCATCCTCGAACCGCACCAGCAGGAGCGAATACCCGTCCGGGTCGCACACCCACCGCACCAGCTGAACGCCGCTGTCCCGCTGTGCCAGGTGGTAGTCCTGCACAGCCTTACGCAGGTCAGGGTTGAATTGCTGTTTTACTCTCATTTCAGCGCCCTCTCCGTTCCGTTTGCTTCGTTGTCGCTTTCCCAGAGCCGGATGCAGTCATTGCACAGGTCTCTGAAACTCTTCAGCGTGTCCAGATTGCAGAACATGATGGTCATGTAGACCGATGTCGGCCTGTCGTTCTCCGCGTCGTACTCGCACAGCGATAGCTCGTATCCGCCGATGTGCCTGCTCTTCCCGAACACGCCCATCTTGTTTGGCTTGCCGTCCCGCCGGTGCCCCAGCACCACCCACGGCGCACTTTGTCTCCTTTTCACAGCTCCATCCTCATCTGACCATTGATCTGGCCGTCGTCGAATCTCTCTTCCCTCGGCTGATACTGCCTGCCGGTCTCCACGTCGCCCAGGCCAGACAGTGCAAACCGCTCGCACTGGTTCGCCCGCTTGATCTGCGCATCACTCATCGGCCTGTCAAACTCGGTGCAGTAAGCCACGTCGCCGTAGCAGCAGAAGGCACAATACCGGCAATACTGCTTCATGCCTCATACCTCATCGCCGCGCCGCAATGCGGACAGTAGTGGCTCCCATCGAACCGGTAGATGGTCAGCTCGTCCACGCCCTTCATCATCGGCATTGAGTGCCTGTAGCCGCACGCCGAGCACCGCCAGCAGCCGAGGTTGAAGTCGTACCCGTCCGGGTCATACCACCAGTGCGCGGTCGCCCTGGTCTTTTCCGCCAGCTCTTTCCCGTCCGCCTCCAGCATCCCGGCGGCAAACTTCAGCAGCTCCCGGTCATTGATCGGCAGCACTCCGCCGAGGCCGGAAATCCGCCGCACACCGTTGATGACCGTCTGACGATCTATCGCGCTCATGCTGTCTCCCTCCCCGCTATGCCGTCCATCTTCGCTCCGCACCCGTTCACGCCCATGCAGTACAGTCTTTTCTCATATGCCCCGCCGAGCCACTGCCTTGCCCCACAGTTGGAGCACATATACACGTCCTCTTGCTTCGCGACCGGAATCCACATCGCGTGCGCGATCGGCTCCGGCGCAAAGTCCAGCCCCAGCAATTTCAGCTTTTGCCCGACCTCCTCCAGGCTTTTCCGGCCCAGGTTGCGCACATAGATCATGCTGTCTCGCGTTCGCTCAGTCAGGTCGCGCACCGTGTTGATATTCGCCCGCTTCAGGCAGTTGTAGCTCCGTACGGACAGGTCGAGGTCTTCAATGGTCATGTCCAGCTTCGCTTTCGCCTCCAGCGCGGCGCGTTCATCGTCGCTCAGCTTCGGCGCTTCGGCGTTCTCCGGCTCCGGATGCGCTTCAATCCATTCCGCCTTGAACTTCTCAATCTGCGCCTCCGCCATCGCCCGCGCCTTTTCGCTGATCCGCTCGTTCGCCCAGGCGTAGAAGCCCTTTTCGAGAATCTTCCGGCTCACCCCGCCGCCCCATCTCAGTTTCCGCAGCGCCTTGCTCTCGATCTGCCGAATCCGGTCACGGGTCAGGCTGTAGACACCGCCGACCTCTTCCAGCGTCATGCCCTGCCGGAACCGCATATCCAGGATGTTCGCTTCACGGTCGGTCAGCCGCGCCGCTTCCATGGCCGCCAGCACCGTCACCGTGTTCGGCGTGTTCGCGAACTCAAACGGATCGTCGGGATCGTTCTCGATCATGCCCAGCGCCTCCAGCAGGTTCATGGGAAACCTCGGCTCTTCCGTCGGCAGGCGCTTTCCGTCAATCGCTCTCGTTCTCATATGCGCTCCATCCTCTCGATCACCATCTGCTGGTACTTTTCCTCGGTGATATTGCACCCCTCCATCATGATGCTGACGCGCTCATCCAGCTCCTCAATGGTCTCCGCGGCCTGCCGGATCAGCATGTTCTCCTGGTTGTTGAAGAAGCTGACTTTAGCCATCCGGTAGAGCTTTTGCACCAGCTCCGTGTTGGTCATCCGATCGCCTCCTGCAGTATCTTCAGTTGCAGCTTCAGCGCGTCCAGCAGATCACAGGTGGCGGCACCCTGCTCCATGCACTCCATGAGCATCGCAGCCGTCTGCATCGCCAGCTTTGCCACTTTGCTGCTGTCAGCCTGGCCGCTTTCGGCATGCTTGGCAGGCTTTTCGGTCACTGCCGGAGCGCCTTTGACCTCTTTTGTAATTTCAGGCTGGATTCCGCTGCAGTACTTTTCAACGGTGCCCTTAGCAAAGCCTGTCTCAGCCATGATTTCAGTCAGCGACTTTCCGTCCCGCCTCAGGCTCTGGATCCAGCTGATGTCGGATTCGCTGATCGTCCGTCTTCCCATGTCTGTATATTCCCCTCTTTCCATCTTTCGCTGGCACGTCCAGGAGCAGACGTTTTTCGCACCCACGCCATAGTCCCAGTCATGGCCAGCAATGAACTTCTTGCCGCACACCGGGCAGGTTGACCTCTGCTTTGACGCATGATAGATTGGGCCGTTCGGCATCGCCGGCAGCAAATCGCCCAGTCTTTCCAGCTCGTCCATGAGGCTCATTTTGCCCGCACTCCTTCCACCGGATCGCCGAAGTCGATCTCCACGCCCACCTGGTCGAAGGCCTCCTGCACCAGCTCTTCATCCGTGATGGCCGTCACCATCCGCTCGTACATCACGTTCAGGAACCGGATGCACCGCTTCGGCCCGAAGCCGTACACCTCTTTGAGTGCGATGATCGCCGCCGCCATCGCCGCCTTGCTGGTGGGCATGGCCGCCGCCTTGTACCCGGCTTTATATCCCCTGGTGAACTCTTCCTCCAGCTGCCTGGGTGTCACTCCCTGCTGGATCAGCCCGGTGATGGTCTCCGCCGCGCTCAGCGCCCGCTTGCTCTCTTCGTACTGCCTGCGCAGCTCCTCGTTGGCCTTGGTCTGATTCCGCATCGCCTGCCGTTTCAGTTTTCTCAGGCTCACGTCCAACCGCCCTCCTCCCGGCCAGCCGCCGTTTTCGTTCAGTATCTGTTTCCTGTAATTCGCAAACCCAAACCTTCAAAGCCCGGGTCATTCACTCCTCACTCCTCACTCCTCACTGGCGGCCCAGGGGCCGCCACTACTCCTCACTCGGCGCGTCAGCGCCGCCCCCTCCTCCCTCGGCGGCCCCGGCCGCCGCTTCGTCCACCAGCCTCCGCCCGCAGTTGTGGCAATACTTCTGTTTCCGTCCCACTTCCGCATTGCAGCCCCCGCAGACCATCGCTTTCCGTCCGATGGTGCTGTTCAGCAGCGTCGGCAGAATCACTTCCCGCCGCACCGCCTCTTCCTCATTCCTCACTTCTCACCCCTCCCTCTTGCTCAGACCACGTCCCGCATAAAGTCAAACAGCGTCGGCACATCGCGCTCCGAATCCGCGGCTTTCAGATAGCCCAGGCCGTCCCGGAAATAGTCCGCGTTCAGCTCGTTCGCCCAGCCGTCCCTGCCCATCTTCACCGCGCAGTAGGGCACGGTCATGATCCCGCCGAAGGGGTCAAACACGATCTCCCCCGGATTGGAGTACCGGTTAATCAGCCGCTCCACAATGTCCAGCTGCAGCGGGCAGACGTGCATCTGCTTTCCCGCCAGTTTCTGATTCATGTTCAGCGTCCGCATCCGGTTGATGTCGTCCCATACTTCCTCCGTCCAGCTCCCGGGCGACAGCACCATGAAGGTCGCCGGCAGGTGGCCGTCCGCGTCCATCTTTTTCGCCAGGTCGAGATGATCCTCATAGCTGTATACGTTCTCCCGGCTGAATTCCCGGTAAACCCGCTGCATATCGGACACGGGGACGCTTTCCAGCTCTTCCTTGCTCAGGAGCCGTTCCCCGCTGGACCGCCAGTAAGCATGGGCGTCCAGCTGCCATTGCGCCCGGGTGTATTCTTCCTTGGTCTTGGTGACAGGCGTGTCCGCATACGCGGCGAGGCGGGAAGTCGGCAGCTTGCGGAACAGCAGGATGTACTCCGGGCACCCCACGCCCATCTTAGAGCCGTCCTTGCACTGTTCGCTCCAGCCCAGCCGGTAGGTCTGATTGTTCTCCCGCACAACGTCCGTCACCACCGTAATCATGCCGATGTACTGAAAGCCGTGTTTCATGTAGTGTTCAATGGTCAGCGCATGGAAGGGCTCAATGGTCGGCATCCCGGTGCCCGTCGCATTCCCGAACAGCACCCGGTCTTTCACATGGCAGGCAAAGATGCGCCCCGGCTTCAGCACCTTCAGCAGGGAGGGAGCCAGATAATCCATCTGCTCGAAGAAACGGTCCGTGTTCTCGTTGTGCCCCAGGTCGTTGTAAGAGGGCGTGTATTCGTAATGGTTTGAGAAGGGAATGCTCGTCACGATCAGGTCAACGCTGTTCTCCGGCATGTTTGCCGTTTCCTCGATGGTGTCCGCCAGCACCGCGTGAAAATGCTGACCGTTTGCCTCCATCCTGTTCACGCCAATGCTCCTCTCCATTTTCTGAATGATGACCTGATTGTTCAGGCCATACCGGCGCATGAGCTCCGCGAGGCGCTGCTGCAGCTGGTTGTGGTTTTCCCACTTTTCCTTCAGCACCCGCAGAATCTCTTCTTCGGATTCCATGTAGATGATGTCGATAATGACCTTCTCCGTCTGCAGGAAGCGGTAAATCCGGTGAATCGCCTGGATAAAGTCATTGAATTTGTATCCGATGCCCACAAAGATCGCCCGGTGGCAGAATCGCTGGAAGTTGCAGCCGCTGCCGGAAATCTCTTCCTTGGTGGCCAGAATCCGCACATTGCCGTCCGAGAAGTCAATCACGTTCTTCTCCCGGACGTCGTAATCCTGTGTGCCGTAAACCTCCACCGCCTCCGGAATCGCCTTTTTGATGGCGCGGCGCTCGTCCTCCAGGCTGTGCCAGAGGATAAAGTGCGCGTCCGGATCGCTGTCCACAATCTCCTTGGCCTTGGCCACGCGGATGTCAATGCTGTTGCGCTTCTCGTGCGCGGCGTCCCGCAGGGAGAAAGCGGCGTCGTGAATCAGCTTGCCCTGCCCGTCGTCGTCGAATTCCGGCTCCGCCTCTTTCACCTGCAGCCTGTGGTATCTCACGTCCAGCGGCGGCAGCCGGTATCCGGTGTCGTCATAGCCCAAATCTGACGGGTACTGGATGCACAGCGCCCAGGTGGACACCCACAGCCAGAATTCGTCCACCTTGTGCGGATAAAGCGTCAGATTATTCGCCTTGGTCGAATCCCGCTGAAAGAACCGTGTCAGCGCCTGGCCCGTGTCCATCACGTCCAGGTATCCGGCGTAATGGATCAGCTCCTTGTACCGGTTCGGCGAAGGCGTCGCCGTGCACACCAGCTTGTATTTCACCCCGTGGAACAGCGGCAGGAACGTCTGATACGTCTTGCTCCCGAAAGACCGCAGCACGGACGCCTCGTCCAGCGAGACCGCCGTGAAATACCTGGGATCGATGTCCCCGTCCCGGACGCGCTCATAGTTGGTCAGCATGATGCTGTCCGGATTCGCCCGGATTTCGTCCATCGTCCGCACATACTGCGGCGCCTTGTCCCAGCCCAGCACGCGGATGGCGTCCCGCTGGAATTCCTGCCGGACGCCCAGCGGCAGCACAATCAGCGCCTTGCCGCCCTCGTACTTGACCACCAGGCGGCACCATTCCAGCTCCTGCGCCGTCTTGCCCAGGCCGAAGGATTCAAACAGCGCCCGTTTTCCGCCCTTCAGCGCCCACATCACCGCGTCTCGCTGATGCGGTTTCAGCGCCGGATTGATCTCCTCCGGGCTGACATCAAAACCGGATTCCGGCGCAATGACCATCTTGCTCTCCAGGAAATCCCGGTATCCCTTGACCGTCAAATTCAATCACCCCTCGATTGCCGAAAGTTCGTTTTCCTCCCGTCTGCTGTCCAGGTCGGCGTAATAGCCCCGCTGATACCGCTGCAGCTCGTTCGCCGTCCTTATGCCCCGGCTCCGCCAGTCGTCCAGGAGATGCACCGTGTAGGCGGCCGGGCAATGCAGCGGATTCTTCTCATGCCGCGATACGGTCAGCTGGATGGCGATGTGCACCAGCTCCAGCGGGTAGGTGTCCCGCTCAATCAGCGCCTCCATCACGTCCATGTCGCGCTTCCCGAACACATCCGCAAACCATTGCGCTTTCAGCATCCGCCGCAGCCGCATGAGCACCCAGCTGTCCTGCGGCCCGATCAGGCGCATTCTGCCGGTCACGGCCACCGGGCCGCCGCCGCCCCCCTGTATACTGATGCAGTCAGTAGCTTCCTCATCAGGAAGGTTTTGTTCTGTTTCTGTTTCTGTATTGTTTATTCTATGGCCGATGCTTTTGCCGATGCTTTTGCCGATGGTTTTGCCGATGGTTTTGCCGGCGTTTTTGCCCGCGTCCTCCGGGTAAAATCCCTGTTCGCTTATGTCACAATCCGGCGCGTCAAGTTTTCCACAGGGTTTTCCACAGGAGTTATCCACATTTTGTGGATAAAAGTAGTGCATGAGATAGGCCGGATGCCTCGCATTGCGCTTCCCGGGCACATAGTCGATCAGGCTGCGCTGGACAAGCCGGTTGCGGACGGATGGCAGCATATCCTCCGAAAAGCCCACCAGAGGCAGAAGAATCTTATTGCGAACGCTGATGAATCCATCAGGCCACCACGGGCCTTTGGCTTCTCTGTTCATCAGGTGGAACAGAGCGTACCAAAGCGCCCGCTCGTGGTCAGTCAGTCCATTCATCGCCGCGTATTCAATAAAGGCTTCAGCCTCCATTACATAATTCACAAGCACCATATCGCTGCACTCCGTCTTACTGTCCGCTGTCCCGGAAAGCGCTGACCACTTCCCGCACGGCGAAGATGTCATTCCACATCCCGATCATGTCCAGGGCGACGCTGTATTCATGCCGCGGAATCTCCCGGAGCGACCCCGCCCCGTACCGGGCAAGCGCCGAGCGACGGATCTGATTGCCCAGCTTTGTCACCGCCTGCCGGTTATCGGCCAGGCCGCGCTTGTCCAGCAGCTCCCTCGCCCGTTTCCGGATCGCGTCGTTCAGATAGCTGACCTGCTTGCCGCTGACCGGCGCCTGGAGCCTGACCTGTCTTTCCAGCGC
Source organism: Clostridia bacterium (assembly GCA_017534885.1). GTDB lineage: Bacteria > Bacillota > Clostridia > Christensenellales > Aristaeellaceae > RUG11272. Next base: position 9,690 of record JAFXVR010000068.1, read on the forward strand.
TTCCAGCCGGTCATTCTGCACCGCCTGCGCTGAGGCAAGCTGTTCAATGGCCGCCGTGTTGTTCTCCAGCAGCTGACCGATGGCCGCCAGCATGGGCCTGACCATTTCGCTGATGGCCGTCCCCGCCGCTTCCGCCTGAATCAGTCCCGCTGAATCTGTCCGACGTTCACACACTTGCGACCACCACCCCGCCGGATGAAACCGTGTCCAGCGCCCGCCGGCTCTCCATTGCCCAATGTTCCACGGTGGAAAGCGCCTCATCATAGGCTGATACCGCATCATGCCCCATCACGGCGAACCGGCGCGCCATGTGCGGCATCCTCGCGCAGGCGCCGATGAACGTCCGCACCGCCGCCGTGAACGCCTCCGGCGTGAAATCGTCGCTGACTTCCCGCTCCGCGTCTCCCCTGGCCATGGCGCTTTTCGCGCTGAGGAGCTCGGCCTGCATCCGGTTGTAATCCGCCTGCTGTCCCTCTAACATCTCATCCCTTTCCCTGAGCTCGGCGCGCAGTACGCTGTTTTCCTGCTGAAGGCGTTGCTGCTCTTCAATGCTTTCCCGTCCGACGTCTGCCAGGCGCTGCACCTCTGCCCGCTGCGTGGCCGCGTCCTCCCGCGCCGTCTGTAAGGCGCGGATCATTTCATCCGGCATTTCCGGCGGCCGGCTTTCCGCCGCTTTTGCCCGTTCCTCCGCGGCAATCCGCGCGGCCCGTTCCCGTTCGATCTCCTGCTGGGCCTCCGCCCGCGCCTGTTTCACCGCGGCTTGAATCTCCCGGGTGGACATATGGGCCACATCATTTTCAGCGAGAAACTGTTCTTCCTTTTCCGCCGGCAGCGGCAGAAGCTTGAACACCTTGACCTTTTCAAGCCCCTCAAACTGCGGCCGTCCGCCGAATCTGCGCCAGGCGGCGATCATGTCCTCCGCCGTCCGGACGCTTACATCTGCGTTTTCTTCCAGCCACTTCTGCCATTCCCCATGGGGGACGACCGTCTTTGCTTCAACAAAAACACGGGCAAGTGACCACATATTCGCGTTGATGGACAGCCTCAGCGCCCGCGCTTGCAGGCCGAGGCTTTCAATCAGGCTGATCTCTGTGGATTTGGTGTTGGCTAATTCGTTCATCTGACCTCCTTGCGAAGCGCTGCTTCGTTCTCCGGCCCGTCCGGCGCCCTCATCCATCGCGGATAATAGTGCGGCTCCCGGGCCACCTGCTTCCATCCGATCATGCGCACAAGGCCCATCCGGTTCTGTGCAATCACGCATCCGGCGAAATCCGCATCATCCGCTCCCGGCTCCAGGCCCGCCGTGTCCGTCCAGATCACGGGCAGCTCGCGCCAGTATTCATAGAACCGGTTTTCATGGCATTTGTTGGCCTGTACGGTCAGTACGCCCTGATAGATGTGCCAGACCAGCACGGTGCGCTCTTCGTCCCCGGTCTCTGTCGGATGGACGCGGAAATCTCTCCATTCATCCGTTTCCGCCATCGGTGTCTGTTTCAATCCCCCTCTCTTTCAGCTGTGCCGCAAATGCCGCTCTGATTTCCTCGGGGCAATGCCGCATCGCGTCCGCCCAGGTGGGCATCCGCTTGTGCACCCGCCGAAATCGCATGATGTAATACAGGCTGTTTGCCTCGTGCGGCTCCTCCGGCCTGTGCCGTTCCGCGCAGAGCGGACACCGCCCCCGCGCCGGCGCAAGTATCCTGATTTCTTCCATGCGTCCCCCTTTTTGTGCAGATCACTCCCCTCCGTGGTGTTGGCTTTTGATTTCCGAGCGAGTGTAACTCCTCACTCTTCACTTCTCACTCCTCACTCAGCGCGAAGCGCGAGAATATCCGGTGTGGCGGAATCGGACCGCCCGGGCGTGTACGGTTGTGACCAATCAGAAGAAAAGGAGGATTTTCTAATGAAGATGCTGCCCTGGACAAAAAGCCCCGCACACGTTCACCCCGGCCACCAGGCACACCGTATAAAAGCTGTCAGACTTCCTTGATGGTAATGCCCCAGCAGGCTTCCATCTGTTTCCGCTTGTTGATGTAGACCCTGTTCTTGCGCGTAATGGCGGATTTGGCGTCGTATACGCCCTCGATGCTCATGTCCGGCGCAATCGTCACGAAATCCGCCACGTACCGGATGTTGCCCGGCAGATCAAAGCTGACCTGTCTGCACACCGTCCGGAGCTCCCCGGCGCGCACCCGCGCCATCAGCTCCTCGTACACCCGCGCCTCATGCTTGCTGTCAAACTTCTTCCCGTCGATTTCCACCCGGTGATTGCCATATTTGGAGCGTTTCGCGCCCGCGTCAGGCAGGGAAGAGGCCGCCGCGCCGGCTGCAGGAACAGCCTGTTGTGCCGTCGTTCCCGCCTGTTTCCGTTTCCGGTTTGCCAGCCACTCCCTGTATTCTTCCTCCGTGAATCGCAATGTCACGCTGTCACCACCGCCGCAATCCCGGGCCCGCGCCGGTCGATGTCCGCTTTCAGCCGCATGGCAAACAGCCTGCCGATCTCCTGCACCAGCTCGGTCTCTCCCGCCCTGGCGCTGTCGTCAGCCTCGATGTACAGCGGCACCGCCGGCATAAACCGGCCCGTCGCCTTGTCCCGCATGGCCGTCACCCCGACCTGGATAAACTCGCCTTGCGCCATGTTCCTGTCCTCCCGTGTTTTCAGGACGCCTGCTCTTGGTAATCCGTGCAGGGAATCAGGTCGTTCAATGTACACTTCAGCGCTTTCGCCAGTTTCACCAGCACCGGAACGCTGATAACCTCTCCCGCCTCCGCTCTCCGAATTGTCGGCAGCGAAACGCCGGATTTCTCGGAAAGTTCGATCTGTGTCAGTTCTGCTACTTTCCGAAGCGCACGAATCTCGTTCTTCAATATCTCACCTCCTCGGTGTCTCACTACTGGAACAATGCGATTATATATCACAACTGAAACAAAGTCAATAGGAAATTGTCTCACTTCTGAAATTTACATGATGTATCAGAAATGATATACTATCAACTGGAGGTGATACAGTGAATCGCATAGAAGAATTGCGCAATGCCCGCAGGATGACGCAATTTGAATTCGCGGATTTTTGTGCTATTTCGCGCTCGTCCATCGCGCGGTATGAAGCCGGTGGCAAAATCAGCCGCTCCAATGCTGAAGCAATCGCAGCTGCTTGCGGCACCACGATAGATTATGTGCTCGGCCTGGACGCGCCGCAAACGGAAAACCGCGCTGACCAGCGTCAGTCCGATCTCCGGGAAGCCGGTGCCGGTCAGCGCGAATTGCTGGAGCTGTACTTTTCCCTGAATGAAGAGGGCCGCGAACGTCTGATCGAACAGGCGCGGGATATGGCCCAGCTCCCCAGATGGACAAGGATAAGAGAAGCGACGGCAGGGTAAAGCCGTCCAATCTGATTCTGTTCCGCACGCGAACAAAAGAAAGCAGGTGAATTCCATGAATAACAAATCCCGCGTCCTTGTGACAACGATGCTGGCCGTTCTGCTGGTGGCCGTCCTGGCCGTTGCCTTTTCAGACATTGCCATCTATCCATGCTCTGCTGAAGTTGAAATCCTTGAATCTTATCTGAACGGCGATGAAGATGTGACCGCCGATGAGGCCATCGCCGCCCTCGCATATATCAAATCCTATCTCGATTCCGGCGCTGCGTCCCGGTCAGCCTTTTCCACCTATTCGGAAGAGGGCTACTATGTGCTCAACGTCCATACGCGCAAATTCCACCTGCCGTCCTGCAACAGCGTCAAAGCCATCAGCGAAAAAAACCGGGAATTATGGCACGGAAGCCGCGAAGCGCTGATCGATCAGGGATACAGCCCCTGCGGCTCATGCAATCCATGAAAAAACCGCCTCCCCGTGAAGGGAGACGGCCTGCAAAATCAGCCAACACCACTTGTCCGATCTGCATAATCATTATAGCGTGACCGGCTGTCTTTGTCAAGGAGGCAAGATGAACGCCGTTATCTATGCCCGGTATTCAAGTCATAACCAGACAGAACAGTCCATCGAGGGACAGCTCCGCGATAATTATGAGTACGCGCGCCAGCAGGGGCTGACCGTTATCGCCGAATACATCGACCGCGCCAAATCCGGCACAAAGGATCAGCGCGCCGACTTTCAGCGCATGATCGAGGACGCAGCCAAGCGCCAGTTTGAGCTGATTATCGTCTGGAAGCTGGACAGGTTTGCCCGCAACCGCTATGATAGCGCCATCTATAAATCGCGCCTGAAGAAATACGGCGTCCGCGTCGTGTCCGTCAAGGAATCCATCACCGACAATCCGGAGGGCATCATCCTCGAAGGAATGTTGGAAGCCATGGCGGAATACTACTCTGCCAACCTGGCCCAGAACATCCGCCGCGGCATCCGTGAATCCATCGCAAAAGGCCAGTTCCCCGGCGGCCCCGTCCCCTATGGCTACAAGGCAGAGAACAAGCACCTTGTGCCCGATGACAAGACGGCGCCCGTGATCCGCTTTGTGTTTGAAGAATACGCCGCGGGCACGTCCAAGAAGAACATCCTGAAGAAACTGGAAGCGCGCGGCATCCGCAACAAAACCGGAAAGCCCTTTACCATCACCGCTTTTCAGACAGCCCTGAGCAATCCGGTCTATATCGGCGATTTCTGCTACAAAGGGGAGACCGTCCCGGGCGCCGCTGTTCCGCTCATCAGCAAAGACGTTTTCGATAAGGTGCAGCTCCAGCTGAAATCCAATGCCCGCGCCCCAGCCTCCGCAAAGGCAAAGGTCAACTACGCCCTGCACGGCAAAATCTTCTGCGGTCATTGCGGCGCGCCCATGGTCGGCGAATCCGGACGCTCCCGCAATGGCGACAAATACTACTATTACGCCTGCGCCCAGAAAAAGAAATCCCACGCCTGCAGCAAGAAGAATGAACAGAAGGATTATCTGGAGCGCTATGTTGTCCAGCAGACAGCAGAATACGTCCTCAGCCCCTCCCGCCTGAAACACATAGCCGCCGCCGTGGTAGAAGAGTACAGCAAAGAGTTTTCCGACAACCGCTCCACCGAATACGAAAAAGCTCTCGCCCAGATTGACACAGAGCTTGAAAAGCTGATTGACGCGCTTGTGGAAGCCCCGAAGATCGCCCACGCAAAGATATACGCCCGCATGGAAGCGCTGGAATCCCAGAAATCAGACCTCGAAACAGAGCTCGCCGCCCTCCGCATCGCCCAGGACGTCCGCATGACCGAGAGTGAAATTATTAAATGGCTGCAACAATTCTGTAATGGAGACCCGGACAGCGAAGAGTACAGATCGCGCATTATCGACGTCTTTGTGAATTCCGTCTATGTATACGATGACCGCATCACCATCTTCTACAACATCAAAGGCGGCAAACAAATATCCTATATCGATATAATTGAAGCATCTCCGCCTCCAGGCACAGTATCCGATGGTTCGGATATGAACGCCTATGCTCCATTCAATCCCTCTTCCGAAAGGCGGAGGGATTTTGCTTTGCTGAATTGCCGCGGAATCGACGCTGAATTGCCCCATTTTTGACTGCTTGATGAGTATCCGTTTGGCGAGTATAACTAATTGGATATAGTCTGTCCTGCGCGACCCCGGCAGCATTCTTCCCGCGTCAAGAGCGGTTCAGTCAGTCTGCGGAAGGAGGAAACCCGAATGGATCAGATGACCATCAGCGCGACAGTGGATCAGATCAGAGGCGTCACGCTCTTTGTCAACGAGCGCCTCGATGCCCAGGGGTGTTCCCAGCGCATCAAGGTGCAGGTGGATGTGGCCATCGATGAGATTCTCAGCAACATCGCGCACTACGCCTACAACCCGGAGACGGGGCCGGCGACGGTGCGGGTGGAGGTGGAGGAGGATCCGCTGTGCGTGGTCATCGCCTTCATCGATCACGGCATCCCCTTCGATCCCCTGGCGGAGGAGCGGCCTGACCTGACCCACCTGCCCAAGGCGGAGCGCCCCATTGGCGGCCTTGGGCTGTTCATGGTGAAGAAAACCATGGACGATGTTTCCTATACGTATAAGGACGGCCAGAACATCCTGACCATCCGCAAGAAGATCTGATGCCGCGAAGCCCCGCGGACGGCAGACAGAAAGGGAGCTGAACGAAAAATGGAAAAGACGGCTTTTGAACTGAACGGCACTTCCCTGACCGTGAAGCCTGTCGGAGAACTGGACAGCATGACCTCCCCCATTTTTGAGGAGGAGCTGCGCAGGCATCTGCCGAGCGTCCGCAGCATCACCGTCGACTTTGCGCAGGTGGATTACATCTCCTCCGCCGGCCTGAGGGTCTTCCTGGCGGTGGATCAGACGCTGGAAAACCAGGGTGCGGAAATGAAGCTCATCCATGTCAATGAAAACATCATGGAAATCTTTGAGCTGGTAGGCTTCCTGGATGTGGTCACGGTCGAATAAGCACGCGGGCCGCCCGCTCTGTTTCGCGGAAGCGGCTTTGGCTGCGGGGTGAAAGCGCCGCGGTTTTTCCGCATTCCGCGATCTGGCTTTTCAGGCCGAAAGGAGGTGTGAAGTGCATATCCCCGATCATGGCGAACGCTATCACATCATTCGCAAAACCTTCTACGCCAATATGGCGGCCTATATCATATCTTCCCTGACTTCCTCCATCGGCTCGCTGATCGACGGCGTGGTGATCGGCCAGTGCTTAGGCGTGGAGTCCATGGCGGCCTTCGGTCTGGTCAGCCCGGTCGTCGTCGTGTTCTCCCTGTTCGGCGCCATCATTGTCTCCGGCGCGCGCAACCGCTTCACCATGGCGATCGGCAGCGGCGATCTGGACGGGGCCAGGGGAATCTTCACCCTCTCCATGCTGATGGGCGTGAGCTTGTCCACGCTGCTGATGGTTCTCGTGTTCGCTTTTTCCACGCCTGTGTGTGCCCTCCTTGGCGCGACGGGCAGCGCGGCGTCTCTGATGGACAAGGCCCGCGGCTACCTGCTGGGCATTGCCATCGGCCTGCCCGCCATGAACGCCACCCATGTGATGAACGCCTGCCTGTCCATCGACAACGACCGCAGGCTGTCGGTCATCGCTTCGGCGACGCTGACCGTGGTGGATGTCGTGCTGGATCTGATCGTGGCCTTTGTGATGCACGGGGACACCTTTGAAATGGGTCTGGCCACCAGCATCAGCCACTATACCGCGCTGCTGGTGGTGATGCTGCACTTCCGCCGGAAGGAGCGCCTGACGCGCTTCTCCTTCGGAAAGATCCCGACGGAAGAAATCATGCCGATCCTGGGCAAGGGCCTGCCAAACGGTGTAGCCCGCGTCACCAATACGGCGCGCTGCGTGCTGCTGAACCAGATGATGGCGGGCATGGCCGCTGCGGCGGGCTGCATCGCCGCTTATTCCGTGCAGCGGCAGGCGGATTCCCTGCTGAACGGCTTCATCTTCGGCCTGACGGACACGGTGCTCATGCTGACGGGCATCCTGGTGGGCGAGCAGAACCGCCCCACCCTCCGGCGGATGCTGAAGACCTCCTTCAGGGCGGTCTGGACGGTGGTGCTGGGCATTTCCGCCCTGCTCTTCGTCTTCTCCCCTCAGTTCGCATCCTTTTTCATCAAGGACGCATCGCAGGAGGCGCTGCAATACGCCATCAACGCCACCCGCTGCTTCGCCATCGGCATGCCCATCTATGCGCAGAACCGCATCCTGGCCGAATACATGGAGGGGCGCGGAGAGACCAAGACAGCCATGATGCTGAAGTTCTTCTCCGAGGGCGGGTTCATTGTGCTGTCCGCTCTCGCGCTGTTCCCCCTCATCGGAGTGGACGCCATCTGGGCCGCCTTCCCCGTTTCCCAGGTGCTTCAGCTGCTGCTCTGCGCGGCGGTCATTGTCCTGCAGAACCGCCATCTCCATCTGAAGCCGACGGGCTTCTGGAAGTGGTACATGGCGCTGCCGGCGGACTTCGATGTGCCCAAAGAAGACCGCATCGACCGGACGATCACCAGCCAGGAGCAGGTTATTGAACTCTACCACGCCGCCCGCGACTTCTGCGCGGCCCACGGCTGTGATGAGCGGCGGAAGTACCTGATCTCCCTGTCGGTGGAGGAGCTGGCGACCAACACGGTTCAGACCGGTTTCCGCCCCGGGAAGCACAACACCATCGACATGCGCATCCTGAAAAAGGGCGATGATTACATCCTGCGCATCCGGGACGACTGTGAAATCTTTGATCCGGTGAAGCAGCTCCAGCTGTACGACAAAGACGTGCCGCTGCACCCCCGCCGCTGGTTCATCGGCTGCCGGATATTTCGCCCTATACCATTCAGGAAGCTTTCTGCTTGAGCGAGACTGCTGCCTGGTATGCTTACGATTACTATCAGAAGTGGCTCCAGTTTGGGGAAAACTACTATCTGCCCTACGAGGAAAAGCTGCTTCGGCTGTTCCAGGTGACTGCATGAAAGGGGGTGGTCAAATTGAGGGTCAAAAAACAGAACGCCTTTCATAACCGCTGGCGGGCGGAAAGGAGAGACGTTCTGCCGCCGGTATGCTATAGCAATCCGACGTGTCTGTTTGATTACTATAGCATACTCCTTTCGGATTAGTCAACCTTTACTTTGGCTGGCTTACACAACGGCAAGTTGTAAAATGAAATGACGCAAAAAGTTCCATCCAGGAACCGAAACAGTTATACTAAGGGTTGCGGCACCAAAGATAACTGGAGGGATCAAGGATGGAACAGAAGGAGTATACCACAAAGAAGCGGACATGGGAA
>JAFXVR010000069.1 GCA_017534885.1 Clostridia bacterium
ATGTCCGCTTCTTTGTGGTATACTCCTTCTGTTCCATCCTTGATCCCTCCAGTTATCTTTGGTGCCGCAACCCTTAGTATAACTGTTTCGGTTCCTGGATGGAACTTTTTGCGTCATTTCATTTTACAACTTGCCCAGGACAGTTGCTTACAAACCTATGGATTAATCGCGACGATAAGAACAACGCTGTTTCCGGGTCTGCGCCTCATCTGTATGGAACCTCAGCTGCCATCTGCAAGATCCCGCTGCAAGAACCCGGTCCATACCTAATCTATAAAAAGTCTTTTGAAGATGGGGTGGGGGTCTGGGGGCAGGGAAGGAACTTTTCTTCAGAAAAGTTCCTTCTCTGCCCCCAGGATCATTAAGCGATTGCCCGTGAAGGGGGCCCGTGAAGGGTCACATTTTCCCTTGCGCCGCCGCCTGAATCGTGGTATACTTTCGGCAAGGGAAAACCATCCAATAAGAAACGGAGGGCACAGCATATGAAGCGCAGAATCGGCATCCTGACCAGCGGCGGAGACTGCCCGGGACTGAACGCGGCAATCCGCGGCGTGACCAAGGCGGCTTATGAAATGTTTGACGCGGAGATCATTGGCATTCACGATGGCTACCGTGGCCTGATCGAGGGCGATTACACCGTGATGCGCCGGGAGCAGTTCTCCGGCATCCTCAACATCGGCGGCACCATCCTGGGCACGGCCCGCACCCCCTTCCGCAACATGCGGGTGATCGGGGACGACAAGGTGGACAAGGTGGCCGCGATGAAGAAGACCTACCGCGACCTGAAGCTGGACTGCCTGGTGACCTTGGGCGGCAACGGCACCCACAAGACGGCCAACCTGCTCAGCGAGGAGGGCCTGAATGTCATCGGTCTGCCCAAGACCATTGACAACGACCTGTACGGCACGGACTTCACCTTTGGCTTCCACACCGCGGTGGACATTGCCACCGGCGTCATCGACCGCATCCACACCACCGCCGCCAGCCACGGCCGCACCATGGTGATTGAAATCATGGGCAACAAGGCGGGCTGGCTGACCCTTTATTCCGGTCTGGCCGGCGGCGCCGATGTCATCCTGATTCCGGAGATTCCGTACAACATCAAGGATGTGGCCAAGGTGGTGGAACGCCGCGCCAACAGCAACAAGGGCTTCACCATCATTGCCGTGGCCGAGGGCGCCATGAACAAGGAAGAAGCCAAGATGAAGAAAAAGGATCGGGAAGCCAAGCGCGCCGCTGAGCACTATTCCGCCAGCGCGGACGTGGCCAGGCAGCTGATCGAGATGGTGGGTGTGGAAGCCCGCACCGTGGTGCCCGGACACATCCAGCGCGGCGGCTCGCCCAGCGCTTACGACCGGGTGCTGTCCACCCAGTTCGGCGTGCACGCGGCTGAGCTGATCCGGGACGAGGTCTACGGCGTGACCGTTGCCCTCAAGGGCAATACCATCACCCACAACGCGCTGAAGGACATCGCCGGCGTGCCCAAGCTGGTGCCTGTGGACGACCAGATGGTGGCCATCGCCCGCAACATGGGCATTTCCTTCGGCAGCGACTGAGAAAGAACATTCTTTGGCAGGGGAGAGGAGACGACTGAGGACTCCTCTCCCCTCCGTCCATCCGGGGTCTGGCCGGGCACAGGAAAAGCCCCTCCCGGGCGGGAGAGGCATACCCTCCCGGAGGGAAGAGGCATAGGTCGAAACAGGACAGGGAATCAGCCGTTGCGCTGCATGGCGGTGAAGCACTCACTGCAGTACACGGGACGATCGCCGCTGGGAACGAAGGGAACCTTGCATTCCTTGCCGCAATTGGCGCAGATGGCGTCGTGCATTTCACGGGGAGCGCCAGGTGCGGGACGATTGGCCTTGCGGGCCATCCGGCACTCACGGCAACGGGTGGGCTCGTTCTGGAAGCCCTTCTCGGCATAGAATTCCTGCTCACCGGCGGTCCAGATGAATTCATTGCCACAGTCCCTGCAAACCAGCGTCTTGTCTTCGTACATGGTAAGGAAACCCCCAACTTGATTTGATTTGGCGATCCATCGGCTGACCTGGTCTTTGCCCCCACACCCGCCGTCTGGGAGATTGCTCTGCGCATCAGCGCCCTCACGCGCTCCTCTCGGGTCCGTAGACCCGGACGGACTTACTTCTAAACCGCACCATGCTCCCCACCGCTTTGGGTGGATTACGTGGACCGCTTTGCCTGCGACTGGCATCGGCTTGCAACCACAGACCCGGTGGAATCAACCATTGCGATTATAGCAAGCGCGATTGAAAAATGCAAGTGTTTTCTTGACAAAATTCAGGTGATTTAACCGAACTTTCGACCGTTTTTCACAAAACAAGTTCTAAAACCCGCCTGAGACGGCCCGCTGTGCCTGCTGACAGGCGTGAGCCGCGCAGGTTTGCGGCCGGTGATACAAGCTGAGGAGGCGTGCAGTATGGAATACCGGAGAAAAAAGAAAACCATTGTGGTGCGGCTGGATCGGGGAGAGGAGATCATTTCGGCGCTGACCGAAGTGTGTCAGCGGGAGAAGATCACCTTTGCGGCCATCAGCGGCATCGGCGCGGCTGACCAGGCGACCGTGGGCCTGTACAATGTGGAGGAGCAGGTATACCGGAAGACGGAGCTCACCGGCCCCATGGAGATCTGCGCGCTGACCGGAAACGCCAGCCGCAAAGATGGGGAAGTCTATCTGCACCTGCACATCACTCTCTGCGATGAGGAAATGCGCTGCCGTGGCGGCCACCTGAACGCCTGCCGGATCGCGGCCACGGCGGAGATTGTGCTGCAGGTTTCCTCCCTGAAGGTGGAGCGCCGCCTGGATCCCGCGGTCGGGCTGAACGTATTCCTGTTTGACGAGGAGGATTGAACCGTGTTTGGACGAAAAAAGGCGCAGGCTCCCGCACAGACCTATGACCCGGAGAAGGAGACGCCCGTCCTGCTGTCCAGCATCTGCACCGGGGAAACCCTGGCGGGGTTCAAGGACAGGGAGACCGGTCATTTCCGCAGCGTAACGCTGGTGAAGTCGCCGGCGGACATCGAGGAATTCAAACGGCGCTTCGGCATTGAGGGGGAGATTCGGCGGGAATACTGATTCGGATGCCGCCTTTATGCCGCCTTCAACAAAGCTGATACATGGCAAAAGGCAGTCCCGGGTTTGACGCGGGGCTGCCTTTTTTTGCGGCTTTCAGATCCTTGCCGCTTCCCGGATGACCGCCGCCGCTTCCATGAGCAGGCCGTCCGGAATGTTGAGCGCGGGCAAAAGCCGGACCTTGTCCTTGGCGGTCAGGCAGAGCACACCCTTTTCGAGGCACGCGCTGACCACCTCTCCGGCGGGTTTGACGGTCTTGATGCCCAGCATCAGCCCCAGGCCGGTGATGCCCTCGATGCCGGGCGCGTCGGTGAGCAGGCCGCGGATCAGCTTTTCCTTGGCGCGCACCTGGGCCAGAAAGGGCTCGTCCAGGCGGGAAAGCACGCTGAGGGCGGCGGCGCAGCAAACGGGATTGCCGCCGAAGGTGGAGCCATGGTCGCCGAAGCCGAAGACGTTCTCAACGCGCTCGCCCAGCAGGGTGGCGCCCAGAGGCAGGCCGCCAGCCAATCCCTTGGCGGTGGAGAACACGTCCGGATGAATCCCGTAATGCATCCAGGCATACAGTTCTCCGGTGCGGCCGTTGCCGGTCTGCACCTCGTCCACCATCAGCAGGAAATCCTTCTCCCGGGCCAGCTTCGCCACATCCCTGATGTACTCAGCGGGAAGGGGCACCACGCCGCCTTCACCCTGAATGCACTCCAGCAGCACACCGGCCACCCGTCCGCTGTCCGCCAAGGCGCGCAGGGCGTCCAGGTCGCCCGCGTCCACCGACACAAAGCCGGGAGTCAGCGGCTGGTAGAGCTCGTGGTAATGCGCCTGGCCGGTGGCGGAGAGGGTCGTCAGGGTGCGCCCATGGAAGGAATTGTTCATGGTGACGATCAGGTGGCAGTCGGGGCCGTGCTTTTCCGCCGCCCACTTCCGCGCCGCCTTGATGGCGCACTCGTTGGCTTCCGCGCCGGAATTGGAGAAGAAGACCTTCTTCATGCCGGTTTTCTGGCAGAGCATTTCCGCCAGGCGGGCGCAGGGGCTGGTGTAGTACAAATTGGAGGTGTGCTGCACCTGATCCAGTTGATCGATGACGGCCTGCTTCCAGAGGGAATCGCCGTGGCCGAAGGAAGTGACGGCGATGCCGCTGCCCAGGTCGATATAGCGCCTGCCCGCCGCGTCAAACACCTCAGAGCCTTTGCCCGACACGATTTCCACGGGGAAGCGCTTGTAAGTGCCGGCCACATACCGGCTGTCCAGCTCCGTGATGCTCATTGGCTGTCCCTCCGTATCCAGGTGCCCGCGCCTTCGTTGGTCAGCAGTTCCATCAGGATGGAATGGGGCACCCGGCCATCCATGATGACCGCGTTGCGCACGCCCTGCTCCAGCGCGGTGACGCAGCAGTCCACCTTGGGAATCATACCGCCGGAGATGATGCCCTCCTCCCGCAGCGCCGCGGTCTGGGAGAGGGTCAGCTCGGGAATGAGCGTACTGGGATCATTCCGGTCGCGGAGGATGCCGGCGATGTCTGTCATGAGAATCAGGCGCTCGGCCTCCAGCGCTCCGGCAATGTGGGCCGCGGCGGTGTCGCCGTTGATGTTGTAAGTGTGGCCCTGCCGGTCACAGCCAACGGTGGACACCACGGGGATATAGCCGCTGGCCAGGAGATCAGTCACGGGCTTGATATGAATCTTGATGATCTCACCCACATAGCCCAGGCGGACGTCCTTGGGCCGGGCTTCGATCAGGCGGCCGTCGATGCCCGAGAGACCCACCGCCTTGCCGCCCTTCATCTCCAGCAGGTTGACCAGGGTCTTGTTGACCTTGCCGGCCAGCACCATTTGCACAATATCGACAGTCTCCTGATCGGTGACCCGCAGGCCATCCACAAATTCAGGCTGTTTGCCCAGACGGTTCATCAGCTCGGTGATCTCCGGCCCGCCGCCATGCACCAGCACGATTTTGACGCCGATCAGCCAGAGCAGGACGATGTCCTCCATCACCTGCTGTTTCAGCTGCTCGTTGACCATGGCGTTGCCGCCGTACTTCACCACGACAATCTTGCCGGTGTAACGCTTGATATAGGGCAGGGCCTGGGTCAGCACCTCGGCCCGCTGGGCGTTGGAAAAGGATAAGTCCATGCTGCCTCCCTTAAGTGCGGTAGTCGCCGTTGATTTTCACATAATCATAGGTCAGGTCGCAGCCCCAGGCGGTAGCGGAGGCGCTGCCCTGGTTCAGGGATACGTCGATGGTGATTTCCTTCTCGGAGAGGATTGCCTTGGCGGTATCCTCGGAGAAGGGTACGCCCGCGCCGCCCTTGCAGACGCTGATCTTGCCCGCATTGCTGCGGAAGGCCACGTCGATCAGCGTGACATCCAGCGGAACGCCGCTGTAGCCGATGGCGCAGAGCACCCGGCCCCAGTTGGCGTCCGCGCCGAACATGGCGGCCTTCAGCAGGCTGGAGCAGATGACGGACTTGGCGACCTTCCGGGCGTCCGGCAGAGAAGCCGCGCCGGTTACCTGGCACTCCAGGAGCTTGGTAGCGCCCTCGCCGTCCCCCGCGATGAGCCGGCAGAGCCGCACGGTAACCGTGTTCAGGGCTTTCATGAAGGCGCTGAAGTCCTCGCCCTCAGCAGTGATGAGCTCGTTGCCCGCCAGGCCGTTGGCCAGTACCACCACCATATCGTTGGTGGAGGTGTCGCCGTCCACGCTGACCATGTTGAAGGTGCCGGCGATGTCTCCTGACAGGGCTTTCTGAAGCATATCGGGGGCGATGGCCGCGTCGGTGGTGATGAAGACCAGCATGGTAGCCATGTTCGGGTGAATCATGCCGCTGCCCTTGGCGATGCCGCCCAGACGGCAGGTCTTGCCGCCCAAGGTGAATTCCACCGCCACTTCCTTGCGGATGGTGTCCGTGGTCATGATGCCCTCCGCCGCGTCGGCGCTGCCGTCAGCGTACAGGGAAGAGATCAGCGCGTCCATGCCGGCCGCGATGGGCTCCAGGGTCATGGGCTCACCGATGACGCCGGTGGAGGCCACCACCACGTCAGACGGGGAGATGCCCAGCCTGCTCGCCGCCAGGTCTGCCATGCCCTCGGCGATCTCAATCCCATTGGCGTTGCAGGTGTTGGCGTTGCCGCTGTTGCAGATCACTGCCTGGGCGCGGCCGTCCGCCAGGTGCTCTTTGGTGACGACGAGAGGCGCGCCCTTGACCAGGTTGGTGGTATACACCGCGGCGCAGGACGCCGGGACTTCGCTGTAGATGAGGGAGATGTCCTTCTTGGTTCTGCTCTTGCGGATGCCGCAGTGGACACCGCCCGCGGTGAAGCCTTTTGCGGCGCAGATGCCGCCTTCGATCAGCTGCATGTCAATCCTCCGTGATGAGGCCGGTCAGTTCCGGCAGGTTCAGTTTGATGTTCATGTTCTGGATGGCCGCTCCGGACGCGCCCTTGCCCAGGTTGTCGTAGCGGGCGATGAGCAGGATGCGCTCCTCATTGCCGCTGACGCTGAGGGTCATGTCGTCCCTCCCGGCCATGTGTCCGGCGGAGAGATAGGCGCCTTCGCTTTCATCCACAGCGAAGCGCACGGCGCCGCCGGCGGGATAATACGCCCGGTAGATTTCGGGGAGTTCATTGGCGGATACGCTGAGCTGGGAGGCGAACACCGGCACGGTGACTTCCAGCCCCGCGTAGAAGGGCGCCACGATAGGGGAGAAGAGCGGGGCGTTTTTGAGTCCGCACAGAGCCTGCATTTCCGGCAGGTGCTTGTGCCGCTGGCTGAGGCCGTACTGGCGGGGCGCGTCCAGCATGGGATTCCGGCCGGGCGCTTCATACTCAGCGATCATTTTCTTGCCGCCGCCGGAATAGCCAGTGAGGGTGAAGCAGGTCAGCAGCGCGTCCGGCGTAAGCGCGCCGGTCTCGAGAAGCGGCTTCACCAGCGCGATGAAGCCCGAGGCGTGACAGCCTGGGTTGGCAATGCGCGTCGATGCCGCGATCCGCTCCCTCTGCCCTTTCAGTTCCGGGAAGCCGTAAACCCAGTCAGGATGGGTGCGGTGGGCGGTGGAGGTGTCGATGATGACGGTATCCGGGTTGTTCGAGAGGGAGACCGCCTCGATGGCCGCGTCGTCGGGCAGGCAGAGAAAAACGATGTCCGCGGCGTTGATGGCTTCTCGTCGGGCGGAAGCCTCCCGCCGCCGCTCTTCCGGCAGACGCATCAGCTGAATGTCCTGCCGCTGGGCGAGCCTGTCCGCGATCCGCAGACCCGTGGTTCCGCTGCTGCCGTCAATGAATACCTTCGTCATACGTTTCCGGCCTTCCTGTGTTTGTCTGCAGGTTTATGCGCCTGCAATGCATATTTATGCACAACCAAACATAATTGTCAAGCAGAAATCAATATCTATACAAAAGAAATGCATAATTCCTCAAACACTCAGGCCGCGAATGTGCCGCCCGTCGCTGACCAGCTCCATGCGCGGCAGGGAGATGCTGCCTGGCTCACGGTCAAAGCGCGCGATCGTAATGCCAGTAAAGGGCAGGTGCAGGGTGGCGCACATATAGGGGAAGGGCAGGTTGAAAATCCGCGCAAGGGCCGCGGCCGAGGACCCGCCGTGGCTGAAGAGGGCCACGGTATACTGTTCGTCATCCGGCCGGGCGCAGCGGTAGTAGACGCCTTCCCGGATATAGCCCAGAGAGGCAAGCCATTCATCCGTGCAACGGGCCACTTTGGCGGCCTCGGCAGTGGCCTTGTTGCGGGCGAACAGCGGATGGGAAGGCCAGTCGGGCCTGGCAAGATCCCAGCCCTGGCGTGCCAGCTCATCCGCGATATCCCAGGGATGCCCGTTGGAAAACAGCGGCTCGCCGTCCGTGCTGCCCCACCACATCTCGCGCATGTCCTCCATGATGTGGATATCCTTCAGCTCCAGCACTTTCTGTGCGGCCTGCGCCGTCTCCAGCGCCCGGCCCAGGGGGGAGGAGTAGATCTCGGCAATTCCTTCCTCCCGGAGCCGCTCGGCGGCAGCCTCAGCCTGCACCCGGCCGAGGGGTGTGAGACAGTCCAGCTCGTAGTTCGGTTCGCCGTGGCGGACAAAAACAATGCGCATATGACCTCCGGCTGACAGCGTCAGCAGCATGCTGGCGTCGGTTTTCGGGTAGACCGTGACAAGGGTCAGGGCCCCGGGAGATCCGGAGCCCTTGAGATCAAAAGTTTATTTGCCGATGCGGATGACCAGTCCCTCATCGGGCACCTCCACCACATGGGAGGGCTCGGGCACCTTGCCCAGGCTGGCCAGCGTCTCGCCGCAGATGTACTCAGCCCAGCCCTCAGGCAGGCTGCCTTCCGTCACGTCTAAGGTGATGCGATCGGTGATCTCGCAGCCCATCTGCTTGCGGCCGTCCTGGATGTTGCGCACGATATCCCGGGCCAGGCCTTCCTGCTGGAGGGCTTCATCGATGGTCAGGTCGAGGGCTGCCACAATGCCCTTGCCGCTCATGATGTGCATGCCGGGCTTGGCGGCGTATTCCACCAGGATGATGTCCGCGTCGAAGGTTTCCTCAGCGCCGTTCACATTCAGGGTCACGGTATCGCCGGCCATGGTGAAGCCGCCGGCCCGCACCGCCTTGATGATATCGCCGCGGCGGGTGGGATACTTCTCACCGATCACCGGGAAGCAGGGCTTGTAGGTGACCTGCGCCACCTGGTCGGCGTTCTCCAGAATCTCGATCTCCTTGACGTTCAGCTCCTCGGCGATGATGGCCTCAAAGTCGCGGATCACCTGGGTCTGGCTGGAATCGGACAGCGCCACCTGCATCAGGCGCAGAGGCTGGCGGTTCTTCACCCGCTGCTTTTCGCGGATGGCGCGGGCCAGGCTGATCACGTCCTGCACCAGTTCCACCTGGCGGAGCAGATCCGGATCCGCCCAGCGCTCGGGCAGCTCGGGCCAGTCAGCCAGATGCACGGACTCCTCGCCGGTCAGGTTGCGGTAGAGTTCCTCGGCGATGATAGGCGCGGCCGGCGCGAAGAGCTTCAGCGTGGTGACCAGGGTGAAATAGAGGGTGTCATAGGCCTGGCGCTTGTCTGCGTCCATGCCGCTGCCCCAGAAACGGCGGCGGCTGCGGCGGATGTACCAGTTCGTCAGCCCGTCCATCAGGGAAATCAGGGGCGTGACATAGCTGTCCACCTGATAGTGATCCATGGCCTCGCGGATGGTGCGCTCGGTTTCCTTCAGCCGGGCCAGCATCCAACGATCCAGCTGGTTGACGGGCTGGGGCTCGGGCAGGGTTTCAGGGTGATAACCGTCCACATTGGCATAGGAGATAAAGAAATTGCAGGCGTTCCACAGCGGCGCGATCAGCTGCTGATAGGCGTCCTTGAGACCCTCGTCGTCAAAGCGCAGGTCGCCCATGAGCATGGCATTGCTCTGGTAGAGATAGAGGCGGAAGGCGTCGGTGCCCGAGGTGCGCATCAGCTCCATCGGGTCGGTGTAGTTCTTGGAGGACTTCGAGAGCTTCTTGCCGTCCTTGGCCAGGAGAGTGCCGTGCACAATGCAGTTCTTATAGGAAGGCCGGCCGAAGAGCGCCACGGCCATCACGTGCATATAGTAGAACCAGCAGCGGATCTGGCCGGTATACTCCACGATGAAATCGCAGGGGAAGTGGCTCTCGAACCAATCTTTGTTCTCAAAGGGATAGTGGCTCTGGGCATAGGTCATGGAGCCGGACTCAAACCAGCAGTCCATCACCTCGGGCACACGGCGGCAGGTTCCGCCGCAGGCGCAGGGGAAGGTGATGGTATCCATGTACTGCCGGTGCAGGTCGTTCAGCCGGACGCCGCTCTTCTGCTCGATTTCGTCCACAGAGCCCAGCACGGTCTTTTCGCCGCAGCAGTCGCAGATCCACAGCGGAATCGGGGTGGACCAGTAGCGGTTGCGGGAGATGTTCCAGTCCCGGGCGTTTTCCAGCCAGTTGCCAAAGCGGCCATGCTTCACGGTCTCGGGCACCCAGTTGACTTCCTCGTTGACGGCAATCAGCTCGTCCTTGATCTTCTCCACGGAGAAGTAATAGGCGCTCATGGCCTTGTAGATCAGCGGATTGCGGCAGCGCCAGCAGTGGGGATAGTTGTGCACCATGCTGCCGTCCGCCACCGCGATGCCCTTGTCATAGAGGAAGCGGACGATGATGGGATTCATCTCGATGACGTTCTTGTCACGGCTGTCCTCATAGAAGTCGCTGACTTCAGAGGTGAAATGACCCTTGCCATCCACCGGGTTGACGATGTCCGTGGGGATACCTTCCTTGCGGCAGGTCCAGTAGTCGTCCTCGCCAAAAGCGGGAGCGGTGTGCACCAGGCCGACGCCCTCAGCGTCATCCACATAGTCGGCGGTGACCACCCGGAAAGCGCCCTGCTCCTTCATGCCCGCGAAATAGGGGAAGATGGGCGTGTAGCGCTGGCCCACCAGCTCTTCACCGGCGGCGCGCTTCAGCACCTCAGGCTGCTTCCCGAAGACGTTCGGATACTTGCTGAGGGTGTTTTCGCAGGCGATGTAAACGGCCTCGCCCACATCCACATAGGCGTAGGTCAGCTTCGCGCCCACAGCTAAGCACAGGTTGCTGGGCAGGGTCCAGGGGGTGGTGGTCCAGGCCAGGAAGTACACCGGCTTACCGTTGAGCGTCTGCTCGGGCTTGGTCTTCATGCGCACCATAATCCAGCGATCCTGGCGCGGGCGGGTGGAATCGCTCTCGCGGGTATCGGAGATGGACAGGGAGGTGCCGCAGTGCATGCAGTAGGGGGTTACCCGGTAGCCGGAATAAATGAGCCCCTTGTCATAGCAGGTCTTGAAAGCCCACATGACGCTCTCCATGAAGGAGGAATTCATGGTCTTGTAGGCGTTGTCATAATCCACCCAGCGGGCCATCTGCTCCACATAGGCGCGCCAGGACTCGTTGTTGGAGGACACGATGCGGCGGCACTCGTTGTTGAAGGCCGCAATACCCGGATGCATGCCCGAAAAAGCCGGATTTTCCTGGGTCTCCTGGATGGCGGCGGCCACGGCATCCATCCACTTGTCATTGCGCTGAACGATGCCGTCCGGGCCCATGATGTTGGAGGCTTCCTCGGCGCTCTTCAGATCGACGGAGCGCTCGATGATGGATTTGTCCGCGATGCCCAGCAGCTTTTCCGCCTGGTTCTCGATGGGCAGGCCATGGCAGTCCCAGCCCCAGACCCGGGGCACGGAATAACCGCGCATGGTCCAGTACCGGGCAATCAGATCCTTGATAAAGCTGACCAGCACAGTGCCGTGGTGAGGCTTGCCGGTGGGGAAGGGCGGGCCGTCATAGAAGACCACCTCGCCGTGCCTGTTGCGCTCCAGCACAGAGCGCTCGAAAATGTTCTCTTTCTTCCAATATTGAATCGTCCTGTCCTGGATCTCGCCCAGGGCAGGCTTGCCAGCCAACGCCGTGTACCTGGTTTCCTCTGCCACGCCTGTTTCCTCCCGCATGTCAAATCTCACCCTCCCGCAGAGGGCTACGGCA
Source organism: Clostridia bacterium (assembly GCA_017534885.1). GTDB lineage: Bacteria > Bacillota > Clostridia > Christensenellales > Aristaeellaceae > RUG11272. Next base: position 11,605 of record JAFXVR010000069.1, read on the forward strand.
GGCATTATAACACAGGCCAGCGGGGAAATGCAAGGGATGAAAGATTCCTATTGACAAAACGACAAATCTCTGTATAATTTAGCGTGTTAGCACTTTACCACGCTAAAGCGGAGGCGAGTATGACTGGATCAAAGCTGCAGATTCCCATCGGGATGCAGGACACCCTGCCGGGCGAATGCCGGGCGAAGCGGCATCTGGAGGGTGAACTCCGGAAGCTCTTCAGCCTGAACGGCTATCAGGAGATCGAGACGCCCATCCTGGAGTATTACGGCGTGCTGGACGACCGGATCTACGGCTTCCGGCCGGAGCATATCTGGAAGACCTTCGACCGCTCCGGCCGGATCCTCGCGGTGCGGCCGGATTCCACCATCCCTGCGGCAAGGCTGGCGGCCGGCCAGCTGCGGGAGGAGCCGCTGCCCCTGAGGCTGTACTACCTGCAGTCGGCCACGGAATACGAGCGCGACACACTCTCGATGCTCTGCGAGAATCCCCAGGCCGGTGTGGAACTGATGGGGGAGACCTGTGCCGAATCGGACACGGAGGTCATCGCGCTGGCCATGGACGCGCTGAAGCAGGCGGGTCTCAAGGATTTCCAGATCGAGCTGGGGCACGCGGGCTTTTTCGCGGGGCTGATGGCCGAAGCGGGACTGGATGAGAACCAGACCGAGGAAGTCCGCCGGCTGGTGGAGCAAAAGAACGCCTTGGGCATTCAGCTTTATCTGAACAAACTGGCCGTTCCGGAAGAGCTGACCAGAAGGCTGATGCTTCTGCCCCGCATGTACGGGGACGCGGAAGTGCTGGACGAGGCCGCGAAGATCTCCTCCAATCCGCGCTGCGCGGAGGCCATCGGACAGCTGCGGGCCATCCTCTCCCTGCTCAAACGGCTGGCGGAGGATGCGGAGGTCACCATCGACCTGGGCCTGGCGCAGGAAGCGGGCTATTACTCGGGCATCATCTTCCGCGGCCAGGTGGCGGGCATCGGCCAGCCCATCCTCTCGGGCGGCCGGTACGATGGCCTGACTGCGCGCTTTGGCAGGCCGCTGCCGGCGGTGGGCTTCGCCCTGTCCATCAAGACGCTGCTCATCGCCCTGGAGCAGCAGGGAACGGTCTTTGAGGCCCCCAGGCCCGGCTGCGTCATCTCGGTTGAATCGGGAACCTTCGTTCAGGCGCAGAGACTGGCGCAAGCCAAAAGGGCTCTTGGCATTTCTACGGCGATGGTGTATCATATGGATGAAGCCGGGCTGAAAAGCTATCTGCGGAAGACCGGCGCTGACGAGGGCTGGATTGTGACGCCGGAGGGCGAGACCGCGGTGAAAGGGGGATTGGAGGATGTCTGATTTCATCACCATCGCCCTGGCCAAGGGCCGCCTGGCCGATGAGACTTTCGGCCTGCTGGAAGCCCTGGGCATCGACTGCTCCGAACCCAGGAATCCGGGCCGTCAGCTGGTGCTGTACGACAGAGCGAACAGTATCCGCTTCATTCTGGTGAAGCCCTCCGATGTGCCCACCTATGTGGATCACGGCGTGGCCGACCTGGGCGTGGTGGGCAAGGACACCCTGCTGGAGGCCGGCCGGCCCCTGTATGAGGTGCTGGATCTGGGCTTCGGGCGCTGCCGCCTCTGCGTGGCGGGTTATCCCAGCCAGACGGCCAGCATCCGGCACGCCACCTTCCGGGTGGCCACCAAGTATCCGTCCATCGCCCGCAACTACTGGGAAGCGCAGGGCAAGCCCATTGAGATCATCGAGCTGCACGGCTCGGTGGAGCTGGGCCCGGTCATCGGCCTCAGCGACGTGATTCTGGATATCGTGGAGAGCGGCTCCACCCTCCGGGCCAACGGGTTGGTGGTGCTGGAGGAGGTCTGCGAGGTATCCGCCCAGCTGGTGTGCAACCGCGTCAGCCTGAAGACAAAGCGGGAGCGCATCCAGTGGCTGATCGACGGAATGGAGCGGCAGCTCGCTGAAAGGGAGAGGAGGAGTCCCCAATGATGGTGCCGATGATCGCAGGGAGCGATGTGGACAGCCTGCGCAGGCGGGTGATGAACCGCAGCCAGCTGACGGACGAGGCTGTCAGCGCCCGCGTGAAAGAGATCATTGCCCGGGTGCGCGCCGAGGGCGACAAAGCCCTGTTTGAATACACCGAGCGCTTTGACCGCTGTGCTCTGACCGCTCAGACCGTGCAGGTGAGCCGCGAGGAGATCGACGCGGCTTATCGGGCGGCGTCTCCGGAGTGGCTGGAGGCCATGCGGGAGGCGGCGAAGAGAATCAAAGCCTTCCATGAGAAGCAGAAGCAGCAGACCTGGATCGATTTTCAGCCTGGCATCGCCCTGGGGCAGAAGATCACGCCCCTCAGGCGGGTGGGCGTCTATGTGCCGGGCGGCACCGCGGCTTATCCCTCCTCGGTGCTGATGAATGTGATTCCGGCGAAGGTGGCCGGGGTACAGGAAATCGTCATGGTGACGCCCCCGGGTCCCGGCGGCACAGTCAGCTATCCTCTGGCGCTGGCGGCGGCGGACATCGCGGGCGTGGATCGCATCTATAAGATCGGCGGCGCGCAGGCGATCGCAGCGCTGGCCTTCGGCACCGAGAGTGTGCCGCGGGTGGACAAGATCACCGGCCCGGGCAATATCTATGTGGCCATGGCCAAGCGCGAGGTGTTTGGCCATGTGGGCATCGACATGGTGGCCGGCCCCAGCGAGGTGCTGGTGGTGGCGGATGAGTCGGCAGACCCCTCCTGGGCCGCCGCTGACCTGCTCTCCCAAGCGGAGCACGATCCCCTGGCCGCGGCCATTCTGGTGACTTCCTCCGAGAAACTGGCCTTCGCGGTGCAGTCCGAGCTGGAGCGCCAGACGGAGCTGCTGCCCCGGAAGGACATCATCCGGAAGTCGCTGAGCGCCTATGGCACCATCGTCACCTGTGAGACCCTCGCGGACTGCGCGGCCATTGTGGACGACATCGCGCCGGAACACTGTGAGCTGTACGTGAAGGAGCCCTACGCCCTGCTGCCGCTGATCCACAACGCAGGCGCGATCTTCTTAGGGGCATACTCGCCCGAACCGCTGGGCGACTATCTGGCCGGGCCCAACCATGTGCTGCCCACCTCGGGCACGGCGAGGTTCTTCTCACCCCTGTCCGTGGACGACTTTGTGAAAAAGAGCAGCATCATCTGTTGTACGAGGGAAGAGCTCTCCAGCGTGTCGGAGCAGGTGGCGCTGCTGGCACAGAAGGAAGGACTGGACGCCCACGCCAACGCGGTGGCCATCCGCTTTGGCAGGGAGATCCGCTGACATTGCAAGGAGGATACCCATGCGCACCGCGGATATCAGCAGGGAGACAAGGGAGACGCAGATTTCGCTGACGCTGAACCTGGACGGCTCGGGCAAGACGAGGCTGTCCACGGGCATCGGCTTTTTCGACCACATGCTGGACGCCTTCTCCCGCTTCGCCCTGATCGATCTGGAACTGACCTGCCAGGGAGACCTGGAGGTGGACGCCCACCACACGGTGGAGGACTGCGGGATTGTGCTGGGGCAGGCCATCCGCGCGGCGCTGGGCGACCGGGCGGGCATCCGCCGGACGAGCTCGGCCTGGCTGCCCATGGACGAGGCGCTGGCCTTCTGCGCGCTGGATATCAGCGGGCGGCCCTACCTGGTGTTTCAGGCGGAATTCGGTTCGCCCATGGTCGGGGCTTACGACACCCAGTTGACCGAGGAGTTCTTCCGGGCGGTGGCGGTGCACGCCGGGCTGACCCTGCACCTGAAGGCGGAGGCGGGCCGGAACGACCACCACATCACCGAGGCGCTGTATAAGGCTTTCGGGCTGGCGCTGAGGGACGCGGCAGCCTTTGACCCCCGGGTGAAGGGCGTGCTCTCCACCAAGGGCGCACTGGACTGAGGAGGACAAGATGATCCTGTATCCCGCGATAGACCTGATGAACGGTAAAGCCGTGCGCTTGCGCCAGGGCCGCCGGGAGGACGTGACGGTGTATGGCGAACCGGTGGAAATCGCCGCGCGTTACTGGGCAGAAGGCGCAGAATGGCTGCATCTGGTGGATCTGGAGGCTGCCTTTGACGGCGCGACCCGTGCCCTGCCGCTGATCAGGCGGATCACAGAAGCCTTTTCGGGCCCGGTGGAGCTGGGCGGCGGACTGAGAACCGAGGCGGACATTGAGGCGCGCTTTGACTGCGGTGTGAGCCGCTGCATCATCGGCACCGCGGCCTTCGAGCATCCCGAACTGGTGGAGGCCGCTGCCAGGCGTCATCCCGGACAAATCGCCGTGGGGATCGACGCAAAGAACGGGAGGGTGGCGCTGAGAGGCTGGGTGGAGACCGCCCCGGTGTCCGCCATCGCCCTGGCCAGACAGATGAAGGAAAAAGGCGTCAGTGACCTGATCTACACGGACATCAGCCGGGACGGCATGCTGACCGGGCCGAACGTGCCCGCCATGAGGGAGATGATCGCCGAAACCGGAATGCGGGTCATTGCTTCGGGCGGCGTGAGCAGTCTGGAGGATCTCAGACAGCTGAAGAAAGCGGGCTGCGCCGGGGCCATCCTCGGCAAAGCGCTGTATGAGGGCGCTTTCAGCCTGTCGGAAGCTATCAGACTCACCGGCGAGGAAGAACAGGAGGCAGACTGATGGATATTTCCGCCATTCGTTTCAACAGCGACGGGCTGGTGCCCGCGATTGCCCAGGATGCCCGGACCGGGGAGGTGCTGATGCTCGCCTGGATGAACCGGGAGTCCCTTCAGATGACCCTGAACACGGGTTATGCAACCTATTTCAGCCGCAGCCGCCAGCAGCTCTGGAAAAAGGGGGAGACCAGCGGCCACACGCAGAAGGTGCTGTCCCTCCGCTATGACTGCGACGGGGACGCCATCCTGATGCAGGTGGAGCAGACTGGGCCGGCCTGCCATACCGGGGCGCACAGCTGCTTCTTCAACGAGGTGACGAGCGTTGACCGGGCGGACTTTCCGGCTTCAGCCGCGATTCTCGAAGAGGACTACGCGGTGATTGCCGACCGGGCTACGCGTCCGCAGGAGGGCAGCTATACTAATTACCTGCTGGAAAAGGGCATCGAAAAGACCTGCAAGAAGGTGGGTGAGGAGGCCAGCGAGACCATCATTGCAGCGGTGAAGGGCTCAAAGGAAGAAGTCACCTATGAGGCGGCTGACCTGATGTACCACCTGCTGGTGCTGATGTACCAGAGCGGCGTGACCACCCAGGACGTATGGGAGGAGCTGCGGCGCAGACGCTGAGCTCATCGGCCGTTCCTTCCGAAGCCTGACCTAAGGGTCGGGCTTTTTTCGCGCCGGCGGGATGGCAAGGCAGGATTTCCGGGCCAGCCGGGCGAATCAACACAGCACAGGAGGGAAGCGTATGAGCAATCAGCGTTATCAGTGGGACAGGCTGAGCCTGGGCGTCTGTTATTATCCTGAGCATTGGCCCGAGCGCATGTGGGCGGAGGATCTCGACCGGATGAAGGAGAACGGGATCGGAACCGTCCGCATCGGCGAGTTTGCCTGGTCAAAGATCGAGCCGGTGGAGGGCTGTTTTACCTTTGATTTCTTTGACCGCTTCATGGGGCTGTGCGCTGAAAAAGGCATCAGGGTCATCTTCGGCACACCGACAGCCACCCCGCCGGCCTGGCTGACGGAAGCCCATCCCGAGGTGCTCAACGCCCGGATGGACGGCGTCCTGTACCGTCATGGCGGACGAAAGCACACGTCCTGCAATTCGCCGGTGTACCTGGATTATTGCCGGAAGATCGTCACCGCCATTGCGGAGCGGTACGGCCATCACCCTGCGCTGGCGGGCTGGCAGATCGACAACGAGCTCAACTGCGAGACCGCAGACTATTACGCGGAGGCCGACGACGAGGCTTTCCGCGTTTGGTGCCGGGAGCGGTACGGCAGCTTGGACGCCCTGAACGAGGCCTGGGGGACGGTCTTCTGGAACCTGACCTATACGGACTGGTCGCAGGTGCACATTCAGCGACCCACTGTCACCAACGCGGTGAATCCCCACATGCTGCTGGATTACAGCCGCTTCATCTCGGACAGCGTCATCCGCTTTGCCGCGCTTCAGGCGGAGATCCTGCGGAAACACAGCCGGGAGGACGTGTTCATCACCACCAACGGTCTCTTCGGGCGGCTGGACAATCATCGCCTGACCGATGAATGCCTGGACGTGATGACCTATGACTCCTATCCGAACTTTGCCTACGGGCTGGATCGCGCCTTTGATCCCAAGGCGATGAACGACAGGGGCTGGTCGAGGGCGCTGACGGAGGTGAGCTCTGTCTGTCCGCACTTCGGCATCATGGAGCAGCAGTCCGGCCCCGGCGGCTGGTACAACCGCATGGAGAGCAGCGCGCCGCGTCCCGGCCAGCTGAGCCTCTGGGCGCTGCAAAGCGTCGCCCACGGCGCGGACTTCGTGTCCTTCTTCCGCTGGCGCACCTGCCCCTTCGGCACGGAAATCTACTGGCACGGGATTTTAGACTATGATTCCCGGACAAACCGTCGGCTGCGGGAGGTCAAAAGCCTCTCCGGCAAACTGGATCGCCTGCAGGAGCTCTGCGGGGCGGATCATGCGGCGGCCTTCGGCGTGCTGCACGACTATGACAACCAGTTTGACGCGGACATTGATGTGTGGCACAGGCGGCTGGCCCAGGCCAGCGAGGAAGGCATCTTTGAGGCGTCGCAGCGGCTTCACGCGCCCTATGATCGGGTGCTGCTCCGGGATGACACGCCGGCGGAGGCGCTCCTGGCCTATCCGGTGCTCATGTACCCGCATCCGCTGATCATGACAGCCGAAAGGGTCAGCATCCTGAAGCGCTATGTGGAGAAGGGCGGTACGCTGATCATGGGCTGCCGGGCAGGTCTGAAGGACATCCACGGGCGGATGGTGACCCAGCCTCAGCCGGGCCTGCTGCGGGAGCTGACGGGCACCACGGTAGAGGACTTCACTTTTGCGTCCATTGCTGAGGAAACACCTTATGCCATGCTGGGTGCGCAGCGGCTGGAGACGCCGGTTTTCAATGACGTTTTGACCGCAGATGAGGGCACGAAGGTGCTGGCCCGCTATGCGTCCTCCTACTATGCGGGCGCGCCGGCGCTGACCGAAAAGCTGATCGGGGAGGGCCGGGTGCTGCACTTCGGCGCTGTGTTCAGCCGGGAGACCGCCCGATTGCTGCTGAGCCTCTGCGGGCTGAACGAGCCCTTCCGCGAGTGGATCAGCGCACCGGAGGAGGTTGAACTGGTGTTGCGGCGCAAGGGCGGCCAGCGGTGGCTCATCGCGCTGAACTACAAGCCGCAGCGTCAGATATGCCGCCTTGAAGTGCCCTGCGGGGCGCTGCTGTCCGGCGAAAGCTGTGCGGGAGCATTCACCCTGCCGCCCTACGGCGTGGAGGTATTCCGCCTGCCCGGCGCGGATGAACTGTTGACCGCACGGAAGGAAAAACTGTGAGAGAGGAGCAGGTGTATGGCGCTCAAGGAAAAGGCGCTCAAGCGCATGGCGGAAAAGCTGAACGCAGCTGGTGTGGTATGGGCCGCGGGAGGCGACTGGCTGCTGGCCCAGAAAGGCTGGCTCAGGGATTATCACGATTTTGAGGTGACCGCCGCGGACGATGAGGCTGCTGACCGCGTCCTGACCCGGCTGGGCATGCGTCAGGAGGGCGATCCGGCTTCCGGACAGGCGGCGCATTACCATTTCGACGGCGCGGACGTGACGCTGATGTCCGCCCAAAGCCTGCCGGGTGGGCTGCCCGAAAGTGTTGCGCAGGAGCGGCTGACGGTGCTGGGCGTGCAGGTTCCTGTGCTGACAACGGAAGCTCTGCTGGCCCAAGCCCGGCAGACAGGAAATCATCGCCGGGCAGAGCTCATCAGCGCCTGCCTTGGCGAAACAAGCGGCAAGGCAGACTGACCGCCGGACGCGACCGGTTGCAGAATCCGGTCTGTTATCTTTTGGATGCCGATGTATACAAACAGAATGTGGTCTGTGAAAAAGCCCTTCCGGCTGAGAATGCCGGAAGGGTCTATATCAATCAATCACTTCAGCGGATCTGGACGTTGACGCCGTTAACCTCCACATCGCCGTCAGCTAAGATGAGGATGTAGCGCTGACCGTCGATGATGCGGGTCTGCACCAGCTCGGAGTGGTCGGGATCCACCTTGATGGAGACGCTGGGGGTGCTGACCTTAAACGCGCCTGTGGAAACCATGTTGACTGCGGGCAGCTCTGCGTGGCTCCCGAAGATCTCGCCGTACTCCCGCTCAAAGGCTTCGGAGCGGGCCGGGGAGACGCCGCACTCTTCCAGCACCTCGCGCATGTCGCGGCCGGTCATCTGCAGGGGCTCGGCGTGCTTGTCCTCCTTCTGCTGGCGGATCAGGCCGGAGACCTTGTCGTGCACCGCCTGCACCACGTCCATCGAGCATTCCTCTTCAAGGGTGGTGGCCAGCATATCGGAGAAGGTCTGCTTCTGCTCATCGGCGGGCATGCGGATCTCGCTGCCGAGGACACTGCGCACAAAGGCGTCGTGGGTATCCGCCGTATCCCTGGTGTAGAACATGGCCGTATAGATATCCGCGGCGCGCTCCTCAAAGGCGGGGAACATGAAGCCCAGCTCCGGGGCTGCGACCGCGTACAGGGCGTCCTGCACCCGGAAGACACCGGTCTGGCCGCTGTAGCTGAGCACGGGCTTCTGCTGGCGCACGGGACAGAAGCAGCAGAGAATCCAGCTGAAGACTTCGGAGCCGCGCTCGGGATCCAGCTCATCGCCGTGGGTGCGATAGGGAACATCGTAGCTGTCGTGAAGGAGCAGCGCCAGATAGCTGTCCGCCTTGCGGGCCGCGTCCACCGACTGGGCGTCCGCCTCGCGCTTGCGGTGAATCGCCTCAACCATGGACTGACACAGGCTGTCCAGACTGCTCTCATCTTTCAGGCCTGAGCGGCACAGCGCCATCAGCCTTTCGTGCGCCTCATCGGTTTCGGACGCCGCCGCGCCGTAGCTGATGGGCAGAAGCTGCTGGCCATAGGTGCCGGAGAGCGTCTTCTTGAACAGCGACATGTATTTCTCGAGGGTGTCCTCGGGCAGGGTGCGCACGTCCTCCGCAAAGCTGCTGACCAGATCGCCGTCTGGCGTGAAATAGAAGCCGCGGATGACGGTGGGGCTGCGGTGCTCGGGGTTCAGCCGGCGCTTGAGTTCCGCGTAGTCTCTGGCATTCATGTGGATGCACCTCTGCTTTCCGCGGCCTTCATGGCTTCAGCCAGTTTGCTGCGCCAGCTTGCTGCGCCGGAGACTTCCTCTTTGGCAGGCGCTGATTCAGCCGCTTCAGGCTCAGCGGCGGGAGCTTCCCCGGCGGAAACGTCTTCAGCTGGACTGCCTTCAGCCGTATCGGCTTCCGCTTCCACGGGGTTTTCAAGGGCTTCCTTCCTCGCCCGGGCTGCCCGGCGGCAGGATTTGCATACATCGCCATTCCGGCTCTCGTCCTGCTCGGGCCCCTCAGCCTTGTCGGGGCGGCTGGCCCTGCGCTCGGTCATCTGGGGATTCAGCTCCTTGAGCACATCCAGGGGATAATCCCGGAGCTCGCCGGTGTCGCCGCGGCTGATGCGCACCCGCACCATCTCCCGCGCCACATACAGGTTGGTCACGGTGCCGGGGCCGTCAGGCGTGTTGACACGGGCGTTCACGTGGGGCATTTCCCGAATGATCTGCTCGTAGGTCTCCTCCTCAAACTTGATGCAGCACATCAGCTTGCCGCAGATGCCGCTGATTTTGGCGGGATTCATGGAAAGATTCTGGCTCTTGGCCATCTTGATGGACACAGGCTGGAAATCGCCCAGGAAGCCGGAGCAGCAGATGGGTCTGCCGCAGGGTCCCAGGCCGCCCATCATCCGGGCTTCGTCCCGCACGCCGATCTGGCGCAGCTCCACCCGGGGACGGAGCGCGCTGCTCAGATCCCGCACCAGGGCGCGGAAATCGACCCGGCCGTCTGCGGTGAAGTAGAAGATCACCTTGGCTCGGTCGAAGGTATACTCAGTGCCCACCAGCTTCATGGGCAGCTGATGAACCTTGATTTTCTCCAGTGCGATTTCGTGGGCGCTCTTCTCCAGCTCACGGTTCTCCTGATTCTTGCGGAGATCCTCCTGGGAAGCAATGCGGATCACGGGCTTGAGGGGACTGCGCAGGGTGTTCTCGTCGATTTCGTTGACGGGCATGACCACCTCGCCCAGAGAGAGACCGTGCATGGTTTCAACCAGCACATAATCGCCGGGCGTCGGCCAGAACTCGCCGGGGGAGAAATAGTACAGCTTGCCGGCGTTGGGAAAGCGGACACCTATGACATTGACCATTTGCGTTTTTCCTCCATCAGGCAGAACAGGATCTGCTCGACCACTGCCTGCCAGGTTACATTGCTTTGCTTCATCAGCCGGGCTTCCGAGAGCGTATTCATGATGGCGGCGAAGGATTCCAGCGGCGCTTTTTCCGCGATGCGCTGCCAGTCCTCCGGGAAGGCTTCCAGCTGAGAGGCCGGCAGCCTGCCGAGACGGCACAGCAGAAGGGTGCGGGTCATGTCCTCCAGCACGTCCAGCAGCTCCACCGCCTGGTCGCCCTTCAGCTCCTTCCAGCTCTGGGAAACAGACGGGATATCGCTGTTGCGGCTCATCCCAAAGAAACTGTCCATCACCCGGCGGCGCAGCTCCCAATAGCTCTCATCCCCGGCGAGGCTCATGGCGCGGCCGATGGAGCCGTCCGATAGCCGCACCGCGTTCCCGACACGCTCCGGCGGAACACCTCGGCTGAGCAGCGTCTGGCTGACATAAGCCTCCGGCCAGCCGTGAAGCCGCAGCTGGCGGCAGCGGGAACGGATGGTGGGCAGCAGCAGCTCCGGGGTCTCCGTGATCAGCAGAAAAAATGTCCCCTCCGGCGGCTCCTCGAGGGTTTTCAGCAGGGCATTCTGTGCCGCCGCCTGCATCCTTTCCGCCTGAACAATCCGCACTACCCGCCGCCCGCCTTCATACGTGTGGCGGGAAACCTGGCGGGTCATCTCGCGGATGTCGTCCACCGGAATGAACACACGCCCCTTGGCCACACCCTCCGCGATCGGCGCGCCAGCCATGAGGGTGATCACGTCGGGATGCGTGCCGCGGAGGGCCTGCACACAGGCTGCGCAGGTGCCGCAGGGCTTCTCGCCGCCCTCCCGCTCACAGAGCAGCCAGGCGGTCAGCAGCTCACTCAGCGTGCGCTTGCCGACGCCGTCCGGCCCGGTGATCAGGCTGGCGTGGCTGAAAGAGCCCTCCTGCAGGGAGCGGATCATGCCGCTGTATATGTTCTGTGCGGAAAAATCAGCCAGGCTTACTGCTTCAGACATGCTTTGGCGGACCTCACAGCTTGACAAACTGTTCCACAGAGAGCACAAAGAGCGTGGCGCCGCCAACAGTGACTTCCAGCGGATAGGGATTGAATCCGCCCGCCATGCCGCCCACCGGTGCGGGGGCAGTGGTCATCTGGCGCCGGGCCTTGCAGACCTTTTCCACAATGCCGGTCACCACCGGCACCTTGGCATCATCCGTGCCGATCAGAAGGGTCGTGTTGCCCGAACGAAGGAAGCCGCCCGTGGTGGCCAGCTTCGTCACGCTGAAGCCGGCGTCCATCAGCTCAGATACCAGGCGGTTGGCGTCTTCATCCTGCACAATCGCGATCAGCAGCTTCATCCTGATTCCCCCTACTTGTGTTGGTGTCATGCTGACTGATACAGTATACAGCATCGGTGTTGAAAATGCAAGATTGCGCATGCGAGGATGCGGTGTGAAAGGCTCAAGGCATGCACCCGGGAACTGATTCTGTCCTCCATCACTCCGTCTGCAGCCAGACACCCTCAGCAGCGCTCAGGTAGCTGTTGCCCATCCGGTAGGCCAAAGTGGCTGTCGCTTCCAGGCTGTGATTCAACGAGAGAAACCAGCAGGTTTCCACCGGGAGTGTGTTGCCCTCATCCGAGGGGAGGACTTGCCGGAAGCGCGCCGCGGCTTCTTCCGGGGAGAGAATGGCTGAAGCGCGTTCCAGCGGCTCAAAGCCGCACCAGGACCCATCTGCCATCAGCAGGCCGTCCTCGTCGGAGAAGGCGATCTGGACATAGCAGCGGCTGATCACAACATCGCGCACCTCTTCCGCGCCCCGGAGTGCTGCGGCGGACCAGCGGAGCGGCAGACCTTCCAGCGTCTCCGCGAATACGGTCTTGCGGCATTTCGCGGTGCCCTCCATGCGGCCGAGGGTGCTGTAGGATATCGGTGCGGCCGCGGTGCTTCCGGTGTACAGGCCCAGCCGGCTGAGAAGGGCGATGCCCTCTTCGGTGGTTTCCGCCGCTTGCGGGGCGTCAAAGCCGCTCTCCTCCGGGATGGCGTTCCACTCGTCCAGGTTGTAGAGGTACACCCGCTCACCGTCCCAGTCGCTGCGGCGAACGATCTCGAAATCCATCTGAATCCCTTCCGCTCCGCGCCGGTGTCTCAGGCTGCAGAGGGGCAGGCCTTCTTCGCTCAGGTTCCAGCAGATGCTGCCGTAGTCCTGCTCCTCTTTCTGTATGCCTTGAGCCTCCGCGCCGAAGGCTTCCTCCAGCAGCGCAGACGTATCGATGGCAGGGGGAATGACTCTCCAGACCACCACCCGCTCCCCGATCAGCGGCGGGTAAGGCGGCAGCGAGGGCATGGGAGTTTGGAAAGTTTCAGGCAGAGGAGTAGCTGAAGCTTCAGGCAGGGGCAAGGGGGTCAGGGTGGCTGAAGCCGCATCCTCCGCGAAGACCGGCCCGGCAAGGGCGAGCATCAGCAGCGCACAGCCAAGGCGGAACACATGATGCATGAGCTTATTCATTGACAGGCACCTCCTCTATCGTCAGCTGATGAATGTAATAATCATCCTCGCAGGCCATTGAAACAGCGTCGTTGTACCGCAGGGTCATCACCTTTTCCAGCACAAAGGCGATTTCCGCCCGGTACACGCCGCCATCCGCGGTTCGCACGCGGACTTCTGTGCCATGCAGATCATTCAGCGTGGTTTCACCCTGACACCAGGCCTCCGTGATACCGCTCTCCTCGAAGCCACGGAGCGCCGCCACGGTTTGCAAGGCGATCTTCGTCCAGGCCTCGTCCCAGGGATTCATCCGGATGTCAGAATACAGCTGTCCATCCGCGTAGTATCGGTCATCCAAAGTGACGCTGCCCTCGATCAGCCTGCCGCTGGTGATGTCGATCATTCCGCTCCAGGTGCGTCCTGTGCCGCCCGCTTCCGTGAAGACGGTGGTGTAGCCTGTGCGATCATCGCCGTACAGGTTTCCCTCACCGGCGGAGCGCACGTACTCATAGTCGGAGCGCCGGGCAGAGAGGGGCATGCCCAGCAGCAGGTGCAGTTCCTCCCGGAGCTGGCTTTCATAGGCAGCCATTTCATCCGGGCTGGCGGCCAGCTCCCCGTAATGCAGGGCATAGAGCTGCAGCAGCTCCTCGTCCGTAAGACGGCGAGCGGGATAGAAGCGGTATTCGTCCAGACCGTTGTGGGCTTCCTCATCCAGGGATACCCGGCCCAGGCCGTCGTCTGCCACCAGGCTGGTATAGGGCTTTTCCGGGCGAAGACCGGAGCGGATATATAGACCTCCGATGGCGCTGTACCGCTCCCGCTCGTCGTCCCGCAGGATGCGCAGGCCCACCTCCACGCCTCCGCCGCGCATACAGTTGTGCCAGTTCACTTTGCCAGGATCCAGGGTCAGACCCAGCTGCCCGTAGGCATCCACCACCTGCAGCAGCTCCTCGTCCGTCAGCTCCCGGTTGGGCAGAATCAGGAAGCAGGGCTCGCCCTCGTACTGCTCCAGGGGCAGCTGCATCACGCTCAGCTGTACGTTCTCCGTCAGATTCAGCACGCTGTTTTTCGGGCGCTCGCCGGCTTCCCAGCGCTGCTGGATGCCCGGAAGGCGCTCCTGTTCAGATGCGGTCAGAGCCGGAAGCTGATACTCCCCGGCGGATGCGTCGTAGTAGGCGCTGAGGTCGTCAGCGGCATAGGGATTGGCCTCCGGCACAGGGCGCGGCATCGGGGGCGTTGCGGGCAGGAGTTCCACGGTGTTTTCCGCAGCTGCAAGGGCCAGGAGCGCCAGCGCCAGGACAAGAAATCCGGCAGTCATTCGTCTGATCATCATGATACCTCCTTCTGTCAGCGGCCTTTGCGCCTTCCGGACGGCGTTCCGCCTGCTGACAGGCCCATCATACCGCTGAGGATGTAACCGAGTCATCACAGGCCTGTAACGGCATGGTAAAAGCCACGGCGGTTCCCCGGCCCGATTCAGAGTCAAAGGTCAGCCTGCCACCGTGGATTTCCGCGATGCGCTGGCAGAGGCTTAACCCCAGCCCGGCTCCGCCATGGCGGCGGGTTCGCGCTTTGTCCGCCTTCCAGAAAGGCTCGCAGGCATGCAGGATGTCTTTCTCCTTCATGCCAATGCCCTGATCGCGCACGGAAAAGCCGCAGGGCTCTGCCCGCAGGGTAACGGTCATGCCTGCGGAGGAGGCGTGAAGCGCGTTGACTGCCAGGTTGTCCGCCAGTAGGGAGAGCAGCTCCCGGTCGCCCGTGATCACGCTGTCCACTCCGTCTACCGCAATGTGTACGTCCGCAGCCCCGGCCTGAAGCCGTTCTGCCGTCTCCCGGAGCAGCTGAAGCACTTGTATTGTCTCCATTTCCGGCGGGTCGTACTGAAGGGCAGTCAGCTTCATCAGCTGCTGATCCATGTCCGTCAGACGGCGGATTTCCTTCGCCATGCTATCCGCGATCCGGCTTCTCTCCTCTGCGGGAAGCTCGCGCTGGAGCAGGCGGGCATTCCCCAGCAGGGAGGTCAGGGGTGTGCGCATCTCATGGGCAAGGGCATCCAGCAGCGCCTGCCGGGAAGCGCTCTCCTCCCTCAGCCGGGCCTCCCGGGCATCAACAGCGGACTGCATCTCCGCAAAGGCGGAGGCTAAAGCTCCGATTTCATCTTTTCTCTCCGTGGGAAGATCAGCCGGCTGGCCTGTTTGCGCCGCCAAGGCTTTGGCCGCCGCGGTCAGATGCCGGATGGGTCTGGTCAGCATGCCGGAGAGAAGCTGCGCGGCCAGGCTCAGCAACAAAGACGCGCCGCCGGCGGCTGCAAAGGCGAGGCGCTGAAACCGCTCCTTCAGCAGATAGAGATCGCTGACATCCCGCAGCAGGATCACCGTCAGGCTGGCGCTGACCGGCTCAGCCACGGTGTACTTCTGCGGCCTGCTCAGCGTGTCCAGCATGGCGGCGCGCCTGCCGCAGAGCAGACCTTCATAGTTGGCGTTCGGCAATTCTGCGTCCGCGATCGGGGTTTTGTTCCAGCAGAAGATCAGCTGAATGCCCTGGGACTGATAGTAAGCCATGTATTGCCTGGCATAGGCTGCGGTATTGCTGAAATCCAAGCCCTGCAATTCGCTCTGCAGCTCGCGGAGGACAAGACTCTGGGTCATCTGCGTTCGCTGCTTCTCCTGCTCCATGGAGAGGGCAAAGCTGCGCTCGCTCATGAACCAGGCCAGCCCGAACAGGATCGGCACGGTGACCAGCAGGATCATGGCCATCAGTCTTTTCCTCATGCGGAACCACCGCCTCCGGTCCAGCGATAACCATACTTGTATACGGTCTCGATGGCGTCCGCGCCCAGCTTGGCCCGCAGCCGCTGTACATGCACATCCACCGTCCGGGTTTCCCCGACGAAGTCCCAGCCCCAGACGGCTGAAAGCATCTTGTCCCGGCTCAAGGCCGCCCCGGCGTTCCGGGTCAGCAGAGCCAGCAGGTCAAACTCGGTGGGGGTCAGGGCGACGGGCTGATCATGATATGAAACAGTCCTGCCTTCATAGTCGATCCGGTAGCCGTTCTCCGCATACGCCTTGGGCTGTGTCCGCCGCAGGATCACATCCATGCGCGCCAGCAGCTCCTCCGGCTCAAAGGGCTTCATGATATAGTCTTCCGCGCCCATCCGCAGGCCGCGCACCCGATCCGCCACCGCCGTCCTGGCCGTGAGAAACAGCACGGGAATCTCCGCCGCAATCAGATCTCCGGCCAGCGAAAACCCATCTTCTCTCGGCATCATGATATCCACCAGCGCCAGGTCAATGCGCTTTTCGCCCATGATCCGCCTGGCCTCCTCCGCGTCCGCCGCGCCCAGCGCCCTGTGTCCGGCCAGCTTCAGCACCATGCCCAGCATCTCCCGGATCGCCGGCTCGTCGTCGACAAACAGCACTTCAGCCAAAAAAATCACCCCCGGGAACAGTATAGCATGTTCCCGGGGGAATAGTTGTAACAGTGTTGTAACCGATTGCTCCGCTGAATGCCGTGTTCCGCAGCCAGATGCTATGAGGGAATCAGCGCCTTACAGCCCGGTTTCGTCCGCTGCCTCAAAGGCAACTTCTTCGTTTCCGGAGGCTTCCATCCCGTACCACACCAGCTGCAGGCCGTCCTCTGTCTGAGCGAACCGCAGCGTGCCCCACAGGCCGCTTTCCGCTTCCTTCTCTTCGGTTTCTTCGCCGGGGAGCAGATCGTATTTCACGCCGTCGGCATAGACAAAGGCGTCGTAATCGCAGTCGTAATACGCCGATGCTCGGAGCACGTAAGCGCCGTGGGTCATGGGTGAGGAGATCGCAATGTCCCAGCCGCCGCCGGGGCGCTTCGCAGCTTCCAGAGCAGTAAACTGGGTGTCCTTTTCCAGCCATGTGCCGGAGAAATAGGGATCCAGCTCCTCCTCCGCGGGGGATGCCGTATGGGAGCCGCCGGTCACTTCCTGCACCTTGCCGTCCTTCACCAGCAGGTCGAAGCCGAGCATCTCATCGCAGGTGTGGGCATTGTAATGCCGGAGGTAAACGCTCACCTCGCCGTCGCCCGCCGGCTCGTACCGGGCTGTGAACACGCCGCCCTCCACGCCGGAGAAGGCGAGCCTCACCACGGAGTCGTCCTGCGCCATTTCGTCGGCGCGCCATTCGCCTTCCTCATCCGGATTCAGCTTCACGGTCAGCACATAGGCGTCGTCCTCAATGCTTCCTGTCACACGCGAGGTTTCCGTTCCCTCTGCGAACACGGCAGCAACCGCAGATACCATCAGCATCGCCATCACGGCGGAAACCAGTTTTCTGAGCATTGTTATTCCTCCTTCTTTCGGGTTCAGTACTCCCCGATATCGATCTTCTTCACCAGCACGCCGGCGTAATCGTGGGCTGTTTTCTGGCCGCTCTCTGGGTTCACCGGGTGGTGGATGTTGTACAGGATGCCCTGCTCACCTGCTGTTTCGCCCAGGCGCGCTTCATCTATGTGGATCCCGAGCACCTCCAGGCAGAGGAGAACATGGTCATCACCCGGGACGATCTCCTTCTCCCAGACGTAACGGCACTCCAGGTTCATGAAGCACTCCTTCACCATCGGCGCGTGAACCCAGCGAGCAGGCTCCGCCGTGAGCCCGGCGGCGGTGATTTCATCGGCCTCGTCTGCGTTGTTCCGGATGGTGGCCATGCAGGCGTCATAGCATTCAGTGGACATGAAATTGATCACGGCCTCCTTCTGCTCCTGCAGGGTGCGGTAAAGATGGCCGCCTTTATTGACGCTCCCGAGGACCGCGTAAAACCCGCCGCCGCGGTTGGCGCTGGTGAAGGCAGCCCAGGACTGCATGCAGGCGTTGGGCTGACCGTTTGATTTCCAGGTGGTGACCAGAAACATGGGCGAGGGCACTGACGCCACGAATTCCTTCCAGGAGAATCCGAAGGACTGAGAGTAGTCGGCAAAGGTTCCCTTCATGGATTCGGGCATCTCACGGTATGCGTACTTCATTTTGTTCCTCCTTTCTTTTTTATGCGGCTGCTTTGCCGCCGGTTTTTGCGCTCCGCATCAAGCCGAGGTCCTGCCTCCGGACGCTCTTTCGCTGGCGCAAACCGTCATCACGCCGTTGACGGTCAGCACGCCCCAGGTTTTCCGGATGGCGGGGGAAGCGGGCGGGATAAAGAAAGCGGAGGAGATGCTTTCGCTTTCGATCCTGCCCAGATTGGTCACGCTGAAGCCATCCGCGGCAGAGAAGCCGAAGAACTTGCTCCCGATGAAACGGCCCGCCTTGCTCGGGAAGTCCCCGCGGCAGGAGATCAGGGCAGCGTCGATGAGACCCGGATCAAGGTTTGCGTAGCATTGCAGCACCAGCCAGAGATCCGCCGGTCTGGACAGCTTCTTCTGAACCTGCGCGCGGACGGCCTTCGCCAGCGCGTAGAGGTCAGCTTTCCCTGCTTTGGCTTCTATGCTGAACGCCGTGGAATAGTTGCCCAGCGCGCCCTTGCGATACACGCCGAGGCGATCCCGGAGATCGCAGGCCATGACGACCTTGCCGGTGTGCGCTTCCAGCATCATCCTGGCCATCAGGTAATCATTGACGGTCACCTGGCGCTCATGACAGGAACGGTGAATTTCCTCCAATTCTTCCCGGCTGGTCCGGAAAAGGGGATGGCTGACCTGATCCTGCTTCAGGAACGATTCGGCGAAAGCATGGTATTCCCCATAGGAAACAATGCGTTGCTCTCTTTCCCAGGCTTTGTTTGCCCGCTGAATCAGTATACGGCTGATAAAGGGCAGACGGGAATCTGCAGGCAGATCATTTGCTGACGCAATCAGCTGCTCCGGTGTGTATGTGGGTTCCCGGCCAATCGCATAGCAGTCCGCCAGTTCTTCGGCAAGCCCCAGTGCGCCTCTTCCGTCGGTGAGCAGATGGTGGAAGACCAGCAGGAAGCAGGTATCGCTGCCCATAGACCACGCGGCGATCTTCAGCAGACCCTCTTCAAGCAGGTTCCAGTCCCGTCCGGTCAGCTGCTGATAGGCTTCCATGATCTCCGGCGCGTCGGTTGAAGGGATCGCCTGCTCCTTCAGAAGAAGCTCAGCCTGGCACTGATCCGTGACACGGTAGAAATAGACGTTCCCCGCTTCCTCATAGCCCAGCAGGGCGTTCAGAAAGGGATGCGCTGCCGCAAGCCGGTCAACGCACTGCCGGATCAGCGCCGCGTCATATGGGCGGCTCACGGTCATCACAAGGCCAAAACACATGTGCGGGCACATCAGATGGGCGCGTTCCGTGAACAGATACTGCACGAGAATCCCTCCTTCCCAGAAAGGATGATTCGCTGGAATCATATCACCGGTTCTCCGGAAAAACAAGCAGGGATGAGATGAAAATCTGACCTTCAATAGAAAAAGCCGGAAGCTTCTTTCCGGCCTATGTTTTGGGCTGAATGGTCAGGAGAATCAGCTCGCAGGGATTCCCCCAGCGGGGCAGGGGAGGAACGGTGGAGTTGGTCAGACCGCGGCTGACCAGC
The DNA here is from genome assembly GCA_017534885.1 of Clostridia bacterium. GTDB lineage: Bacteria > Bacillota > Clostridia > Christensenellales > Aristaeellaceae > RUG11272. The sequence continues at coordinate 30,956 of JAFXVR010000069.1, forward strand.
AGCCGTTTGTCAAAATAGAAACCATCCGTCAGCCGGGGAAAGAGCCCTTGGCCGGGCGCGTACAGGCCATGGCCGAAGAGCTGAATCTGCCCGCCGTGGGCGTGCCCGGCGATGGCCAGGTCCATCCCGTGCTCCTGCACATATGCGGAGAAATGCTCCGGGTGATGGCAGAGAAGCAGCCGGAAGCCTGGCGCCGCTGAAAGCGCTTCGATCCCGGCTGTGGACGGCGCGTCCCGCCAGCGGCTGCTGACGCCTCCGATGTTCACATCTCCGCGGAAGGATTCACAGCGATCGTCCAGCAGAATCACCCTGCTCCGGCGCACGGCGTCCATCCAGGCCTCCGCGCCGTCAAGACGCAGCTCATGGTTGCCCAGGCTGTAATAAACCGGCGCGATCTTCGGCGCTTCCTCCAGAAAACGCAGGGCGGAATCCTGCCGATGCTGATGCCGGTTGACCAGGTCGCCGGGCACCAGCAGACAGTCCAGGCCGCGCAAGTGAGGCAGAAGATCGTCAAACGGCCCATTGTGGAGGTCGGCAAGGATGGCGGTCTTCAGCGGCTGAAGGAGAACCCCGCGCCTGTCTGTCAGGCTGATTTTCGTGATGCGGCGCTTCATACCCTGCCTTCCTTTCGGGAGAGAAACCGTCCGGAGGCGATGCAGAGGACGCTGACAGGTAGCAGCCAGCCGAAGCGCAGCAGGGCGGTGCGCAGTCCGCTCTGGAACAGCGCTTTCACTTCGCCGGAGAGAATGGGAGAGAGCTCCGCGATTCTTCCGGGCAGGCGCAGGCTCCAGATCAGCAGGGCCGAACAGAGGCAGAGGAGGAAAGCAGCGCCGCAGGAAGCGCCAAGCCAGACCAGCAAACGCGCGGTGTCAAGCCGCTTCAGCAGCCGCTGCAGGAGCAGCACGGCGATGCATACGGCGGCAATGATCAGGCACAGGGGAATCAGCTTGCCGGCCTGGGAGAGGATACTGCGAAGCTCCGTGAGCCGTTCACCCAGCAGGGCTTCAGCGACCTCGGCCAGGGACAGCCGGACGGGGAGCACCGCCCGCTGGAGCTCTTTTTCGATGGCGGCAGAGGCCTCATCCCGCGCCACATTGTCCCGGAGCATGGCGGGGGTTTCCTCAATAAACTGCGGATCGTTCCGGATGGCCTCCTCCAGGCCGGGCAGGGTGAAGTACACGCCCTCGCCGAGAGTGCCTTCAGCCATGGCGATCAGGGTGTCTACGGCCTCGGTATTGGCGGCGCGAAGGCTGTCCTCCGTGACCAGAGGCAGCACGCTCTCCGGGCTGAAGTGATAGGTTTCACCCGCTGAACGAACCGCCGACTGAACCCGCTCCATCTGCAGGGGAAGAACGGCTTCAGATGCATTTACCAGGCGGCTGCGCTCGGCCAGGGAGGCCAGGGAAACGCCCAGCGCGAGCAATGCGACCGAAAGACTCAGGAAAAAGGAAGCGAGCACAGTGAGGCATCGGGAGAGAAAACGCTGGTTTGTGAACATAGACACCTCGGGCATGGGTTTGATGAGGGCCTGCTCAGGGCATGACCGCCACCTTGACGGCAGCGCTGAGCAGATCGGTGACAGCCGGGGCTATGAGCATCGCGGCTGCGCAGAGCAGGAGCAGGGGCGGCAGGGCGATCAGAACGGGGAGAAGCCAGGCGCGGCGCGGAACAGGCTGTGTCTGGTTTGTCTTATCGGCGCTCATTCGATGACCTCCGTATCTCAATTGCTCTCAGGGGCTGGCGTGAGAATAGGGGCGGGGGTGGCGGTGCGGATCGGGCGCGGTGTGCGGCTGACCGTCCTGGTGGGGGTGGGGGCCGGAACATCTTCCCGTCCGTCCGGGGTCACCTCAGGCTCCTGGTCAGGAACAGGCGCGGCGGTGCCGGCGGGATCAGCCAGCTCACTGGCGTAGATGGCTTCCAGCGTCGCAACGGTCACAGAGTTGGTCTGGCGCATGCCGTGATCCTTCTGGAAGGCCTTTACGGCAGCTAAGGTGCCGTCCAGGCAGGTGCCGGAGCACTTGCCGTGATAGTAGCCCAGTTCGGTCAGCTTCTTCTGCAGCCAGTACACAGCCTCAGAGGAATCGTTTTTACGGATCTCGGTCAGGGGCAGGGGAGGCTTGGCGCCGCTCACATAGATGGGCTCAGCGGTGGGCTGTGCGGTGGATACCGGCAGCATGTTCTTGTAGTTCAGCGCTGGCTTGACCAGGCTGGCCTTCAGCTCGGGATCCTTGGGCAGCTTTTCGGTGATGGTGACGGTGACGCCCGCGGGCACATTGTCGTAGATCCACTTGGCATCGGCCACCTGCAGGCGGATGCAGCCGTGGGAGGCCCGGGAGCCCAGGCGCTTGTAGCTCTTGACCGACAGATCCATATTGCTGACGGTGTTGTAGATGACCGAGTGGAAGGCCACGTCGGAGTTGATCTGCGTCCAGTACTGAGCGTAATCGCCCCACTTGGGGAACTTGCACCAGCGGGCCTTGCGGCCGTTGAGCACCCAGTCGCCCACGGGGGAAGGATTGGCGGTGGTGCCGGTAGAGCACATCATCTGCCGGACGACGACCGTGTAGTCGCCGTTGGCGTCGCGGCCATAGACCGTCACCGCCTGGTTGGTCACATCCACCACAATGTAGAAGGGAACGGGTTCCGGGGTGTTGGTGGGCTTGGGGGTGTCGCCGGGAAGGACCACATTCGGGTCGTTGAAGAGGGCATTCCAGGACTTGTCGTTCAGCACACCGTCGGCGGTCAGTCCGTTCTGGGTCTGGAAGGCGATCACGGCGGCCTTGGTCTTGTCCATGTAGTTGCCGGTGATGGGGCCGTTATAGTAGCCCAGCTCGGTCAGGCGGTTCTGCACATTCTTGACCAGCGCGCCGGAGGAGCCGCGCTTGAGCGTCTTGGTGAACTTGACGGTGGGGACGGGCGTGGGTTCACCGGCGTCAGGATCGTTGCCGTCCACAATGTCGATGACCTCAGGCTCAGGGGTCACAGAAACGGAGGCGGAACGGGCCAGCGCATAGTCCGAATAGATGGCGTTCTGTGTGTCCACATCCGCGTCGCCGGTTACGGTCAGGCCGTTCTTGGTCTGGAAATCGCTGACGGCCTGCTGGGTGGCCTTCAGGTAGTTGCCGCTCAGCTTGCCGGTGAAATACCCCAGCACGCTCAGGCGGGTCTGCAGCCGCTGCACGTCCTGGCCGGAAGAGCCATACTTCAGCGGGCGATAGATCGTTGAAAAGAGCAGCGCGTGCGTTTTCGCGTCGCATACGCCGGTGGCTTTCAGGCCAAAGTCCGCCTGAAAGCTCTTGATGGCCGCCGCGGTGGCTTCGCCGTAGCGCCCTGTGACCTGGCCGCTGAAATAGCCCAGCTCCGCGAGATGGGTCTGCACCTCCCGCACATCCTCGCCCGAGTCGCCCACCTTCAGCGTGCGGGCTTCGCTGTCTTCCTCGATGGTCTCATCGTCCTCGATGGGGGCGGGGGTTTCATACACGGTCTCTTCCGCCAGCGCGCCTGCGCAGAGCGTCAGCAGAAGTCCAAGGATCAGGAGCCAGGTCAAGCGTTTCATGCCGTCACCTCATCACAAATTGAAATAGGCATACAGCATGATTGTAATATATCCGAAATAAAAAAGCAAGACACTACGCAAAACTTAAACAATTGTGACTGCGGACATGGGGGACGCAGGTAAAGAACAAGCGCACTTCCGCAAAACATCCGCGACGTCAGCAGGATTCTGTGATCCTGACGTCGCGGATGTTTATCTTTGGAGCGTATGTGATGCTGCCTGCGGAAGATTACCTCCGCGGCATCAGCATCCTATCAGCCGAGAATGAAGCCCAATTGGCCTGGGTGTGAACAGTCTGTGAAGCTTTAACGATCGTTCAGCGCCTGTTCTCCTCCTCCGCAGCCTGCTGGCCCGCGATTTCCCCGGGCGTCTCCGCCAGGGAGCCCTCGCCGAACTCTAAGGCGGAAAGGCGGCGCTCGATGCTGGTGAGCTTGGCGCTGAGCAGGTCGGGGATATCCAGCTGGTTCAGGTCATCCGACGGTCGCACCCTCGCGCCGTTGCGGCGAACCACCACGGCCGGCACACCGGCGGCGGTCACATTCTCCGGCAGATCGCGCAGCACCACGCTGCCGGCGGCAATGCGGGTGTTATCGCCCACGGTGATGGGGCCCAGCAGCTTGGAGCCCGCGCCGATCAGCACGTTGTTGCCGATGGTCGGGTGGCGCTTGCCCGTGTCCTTGCCCGTGCCGCCGAGGGTTACCTGGTGGTAGATGGTGCAGTTCTCGCCGATTTCAGCAGTCTCGCCGATGACGATGCCCGAGCCGTGGTCGATGAACAGACCCGGACCGATTTTTGCGCCGGGATGGATTTCGATGCCCGTGCGCCGCTTGCCCCTTTCCGACACCCAGCGCGCCAGAAAACGCCGCCCGTGCCGGTACAGCCAGTTGGCCAGACGGTGATTGACCAGTATTTTGAAGCCCGGATACAGCAGCATGACCTCAGCCAGCGTTCTGGCCGCGGGGTCTTTCCGCTGAATGTTCCGGGCGTCGTCCATCAGTCCCAAGCCAAGTTCCTCCGTTGATCGCTTGTTTCGCTCCGCCCTGAGGCGGGTTCTGGCAGGATGCCGCCATGCCTGAAAGTATATCCGGAATCGCGCCGCAAGTCAATCGTCCTGAACCGCTCAATGTTTGCCCTGCGCAGGAGTGCGCAGAAAAAACAATTTCCGGCAGGGTTTTCATCGGAAAGGGCGAATTGAACGTTGACACTCATGGGGTGTCCGAGGGAGGAAATGGAATGCCCATCCGAATCAACGAACAGATGCCTGTGGTGAAACGCCTTGAAAAAGAAAACATCTTTGTGATGGGGGAGCACAGAGCGGCTACCCAGGATATTCGTGAGCTTGAAATCGCTATCCTGAACCTGATGCCCAACAAGGAGGACACGGAATTCCAGCTGCTGCGGCTCCTGTCCAACACGCCGCTGCAGGTGCGGGTGACCTTCCTGCGGCTGGATTCCCACCAGTACAAGCACGTCTCCGAAGATTATCTGAGCCGTTTCTACAAGCCTTTTTCCGCCGTGACGGAGCGGCGCTTTGACGGCCTGATCATCACAGGCGCGCCGGTGGAGAACCTGCCCTTCCAGCAGGTTGATTACTGGGAGGAGCTGACCGGGCTGATGGACTGGGCCAGGACGCACGTCACCTCCACTGTTTACATCTGCTGGGCGGCTCAGGCGGGGCTGTACTATCATTACGGCATCGAAAAGCTGGCCCTGCCTTCGAAACTCTCCGGCATTTACCGGCACCGCATCCTTGTGCAGGATGAACCGCTGCTGCGGGGCTTCAACGACCGCTTTGACGCGCCGCACTCCCGCTATACCGGCGTGCGCACGGAGGATGTGCTCAAGGTGCCTGAGCTGACCCTCCTCAGCGATTCGGAGGCAGCTGGCGTGTATCTGGTGAAGGATAAGCATCGCCGCATCTTTGTCTGCGGGCATCCGGAGTACAGCCGCTCCACCCTGGCCAGAGAGTACCGGCGGGACATGGACAAGGGCATCGCGCCATCCATGCCCAACCGCTATTTTGAGGAGGACGACCCGACCCGCGCCCCGCGCTTCCAGTGGCGGGCCCACGCGCATCTGCTCTTCGGGAACTGGCTGAACTACTATGTGTATCAGCTGACGCCCTACGATGTGGAGCGGATCGGCGACGAGGAGAGCATCACCCAGTAAGCATCCATAAAAAAGCGCCTGTTCCCCCGATCAAATATCGGATTGGGACAGGCGCTTTTCTGTTCTGTTCAGCCACCTTCAGCATCAGCCTATTCAGCCACATCCACCCCGCACTGCTTCAGGAAGGAGACCACGTACTCCCGGTAAGCTTCGGGAGCGGTGAAGATGGAGACCGCGTGGCCCGCGTCGGGGATCAGATGAATCTCGCTGAAGCCCTGGGTGGTCTCACGCATGCGCTGGCTGTGCAGGGGCGGGATGAAATCGTCGTCCGCGCCGTGCATGAAGAGCACAGGCACTTTGTTCCGCGTCAGACTGTCGATGGGCCGCATCTGGCCATAGCTGTAACCGCAGCGAAGCTTGGCGCAGAGGGAGGCCAGGGGCAGCAGGAAGACGGGCAGACGCATGTTTTTCAGCCCGGCGGCCATCACGCTGCGGATCTCGCTGAAGCCGCAGTCCGCCACCACGAAATCGATCTCCGGGTGGAACTCCAGGCAGGCGATGGAGGTGGCCGCGCCGAGGGATTCTCCGTGAATGCCCAGCGCCTTGAGCCCCGGATGCCTGGTCCGGGTGTCGTTGATGAGCTGATACAGATCCTGCCGCTCCCGGACGGAATAGGTGCAGAGCGACTCGGCATTCTCCCCATGACCGCGCAGATCATAGACCACCACATGGAAGCCCAGCTTCAGGTACATGCCGGCGTACTTCAGCGCGCCAAAACGGTTGTCGGTATAGCCGTGGGAGATGATCACATATCGACCGGCGTCAATGGGGTTTTTGATCAGCTGCGCGTGGAGCACATAGCCATCCTTGGCCTTGACGGTGTAATCCTCCTTGCTGGCTGCGTCATACCAGCCCAGGTCGTAGCGGCTCTCCTGCCACTGCCGGGCTTGGGGCAGGGTCTGGCGGCGGATGCGCAGGGAATAGGATGCCAGTGTAAAGCCGAGGGCCAGCAGCAGGACGGCGAGAACGATGAGGATGATCACAGCGATTGGCACAGAGAAGCCTCCTTTGGCTGGCAGCCCGCCTGCTTTTCCTTCCCGCAGGCGCGGCCGGATTGTTTCTGTACTGTATGATACCTGAAGCTGCAGGCTTTTGCAAGGGGGCTGTCAGCGTTGATTTGGATTGATCCGCATATGCTTCCGCAGGCAGGAAAAAAGACGTCGGCGGCGAATAGTCTTGAGAGATATGCTTGAGTACTGTCCGGAGGCGGGAGGGATTGCGCATGCACGGGATCCGCAGGGCTTTCCTGGAACCGCAGCGGGAGTACGCGCCCTGGCCCTTCTGGTTCTGGAACGACCGCCTGGAGGATGAAGAACTGCTGCGCCAGATGGACGATTTCGCGGCGCACGGCGTCGGCGGGGTGGTCATTCATCCCCGCATGGGTCTGCCCGCGGACGAACCCTACCTGTCCCCGGCCTTCATGGCGCATGTGGAGCGGGCGGTGCGTCACGCAGCGGACATCGGGCTGAACGTCATGCTCTACGATGAGGGCATGTATCCCTCCGGCTCGGCCCACGGGGAAGTGGTGCGGGAGAACCCGGCCTGGGCTTCCCGGGGACTCTTCCTGCGGGATGCGGGATCGCTGGCTGCTGATGAACGGCTGGTGGCGGAGGGCTGTATCCGCGTGGAGAATGGCAGACTGGCCGGCTGGATGGACAGCTCAGCGGAGTGCCCGCCCGGCTGGCGGCGCGTCATGCTGGTGGACAGCCCGACTCATGGCACCATCCGCGGTGTGCATCCCGGAGAGGACGACGGCGAGCCGAACGCGCCGCCTTCGGCTGATCTGCTCAATCCCGAGGCGGTGGAGGCCTTCATCCGCTATACGCACGAAATCTACTATGCGGCCTTGTCTCCCTGGTTTGGCAAGGTGATCCGGGCCTTTTTCACGGATGAGCCGAACATCGTGGGCCGCAACGCGCCGACTGACTGCCTCCCATGGACGGAGGGCTTCCTTTCGGAGTACGGCCTGCAGCCCCGGGAACTGGCTTCCACGCTGGTGAACCGGGAGCGGTCAGCCGAATTTGAGGACGCGGTGAACCGACGGCTGAACCACACCTATTACGCGAAGCTTGCCGCCTGGTGCGAAGCACACGGTGTTGCCCTGACCGGCCATCCCGCCGCCAGCGGAGACCTCACGTCCGAGAAGCACTTTACCTGGCCCGGGCAGGACCTGGTGTGGCGCACCCTTTCCCCGGAAAACAACCTGAGCGCGCCGGACAGCGTGCAGGGGCGCTGCGCGGCTTCCGCGGCACTGCTGGCAGGGAGGGAGCGGGTGGCCGACGAGTGCTTCGGCTGCTGCGGCCCTCAGACCAGCCAGTGGGGCCTGACCATGGACAACCTGAAGTGGTACACGGACTGGCTGCTGGTGCGCGGCGTCAATCTGCTGGTGCCACACGCTTTCTTCTATTCCATCAGGGAGGAGCGGGCCGGGGAACGTCCGCCGGATGTCGGCCCGAACAACACCCTCTGGCCATTCTGGAAAAGCTGGGCGGATTACTGCGCCAGGCTTTGCGCGGTGAGCGCCTTGGGCAAAGAGGAAGCGGCTGTGGGCATCGTGACCGACGGCTGCCGCCTGCCCCTGCGGGAAGCGGAAACCCTGCTGACGCATCAGACGCCCTTTGTATATCTTGCGCCAGAACACCTGACGGAAGCGGAGATCGACGGGGAAAGGGCGCTGCGCATCGGCGGAGCCTGCCTGAAAGCGCTGATCCTGCCCGCGGAAGTCAGCCTGAACAGACCCGCCGCTGAAAAACTGGCGGCCTTCCTGCGGGCGGGCGGACAGCTCCTCAGCGCGGAAACTGCCGCTGAACGATTCGCAGCCCTCCGCGCTGAACCCGCCTGTCCCGACCTGCGCGTGCTGCCCCTGACGGCAGGGGAGGAGCGCTTCTTCCTGCTGACCAACGAAGGGGAAGAAGCGATTCACGCGCTTATCAGCCTGCCGGTCAGCGGACAGACCGAGGCCTGGAACGCCTGGAGCGGGGAGATCAGCCAAATCAGAACGGAGCAGGGCAGCTTCTGGCTGAGCCTTGGACGGCGGGAAAGTCTGCTGGTGCACGTCGATCCGGATCAGCCGGAAACGGCTCCGAGCAAAGAGATGGCGGAGACCGAGCTGCGGGTGAAACGCCCCTGGGTGCTGCACCGGCCGGACGGCGGCACACAGTATCTTGCACCCGGCCCGGATGGCCGCCTGCCGGACTGGACAGCGCTGGACGGGCTGGCGCGATACTCCGGGCCCATCACCTATGAGACCGTGCTGACCCTGACAGAGCCCCTGCCCGATGTCCTTGACCTGGGAGAAGCGCGGGAATACGTCCGGCTCTGGGTCAACGGGAAAGACGCCGGCGAGCGGCTGTGGGGGCCCTGGCGCTTCCGCGTGAAAGGACTGCTGAGAAAGGGCGTCAACCACCTGCGCGCTGAGGTGACCAACACCCCCGCCAACCGGGTGGATCAAGTGTTTCTGCCCTCAGGGCTGATCGGCGGCTGAGACAGGCAGATCAACGATAACATGAACACAATTCCATCATATCAAGGAGGAGATTTACCATGGAAAAACAGATCACTGCGGCGCAGCTTGCGGACTGGACAAAGGCTTATCAGGCCAGCCGGGAACGGCAGATGGCCGCGCTGGCCCTGAGCAAGGCTGAGCTGAACAGCGTCGCCTTCTCCCAGGAGCGGGCCAATGCCATGCATCGGCGCTTCTCCCTCGAGGTGCCGACCATGGAAGTGACGGATCAGCAGCATTCCGGGCGCTGCTGGCTGTTCGCGGCCACCAACGTGCTGCGGGAGTGCATCGGCAAGCAGCTGAACATTGAGGGCTTTGAGCTCTCCCAGAGTTATCTCGCTTTCTGGGATAAGTTTGAGCGCTGCAATTACTTCCTGGAGGCCATGCTGGACACGGCAAACCAGCCCGAGGACGACCGCACTGTCAGCTTTGTGCTGCAGACCGGCGTACACGACGGCGGCCAGTGGGATATGTTTGCCGCGATCGTGGAGAAGTATGGCATCGTTCCCAAGGACGCCTATGACGAGACCTATCAGTCCAGCCACACCGGCTACATGAATTATACCCTCAACCGGGCGCTGAAGACCGCCGCGGCCCGCCTGCGCAAGGCCATGCGCAATGGCATGACCCGGGAAGAGGCGGAGAAGGAAAAAGATAAGGTGCTGGGCGACATCTACCAGTTCCTCTGCTCCTGCTACGGCGTTCCGCCCACGTCCTTTGACTTCGAGTACTATGACAAGGACAAGAAGTATCACGCGGAGCGCGGCCTGACGCCCCGTACCTTCGCGGACAAGTATGTGAAGGAATTGCTGGACAGCACGGTTTCCGTGATTCACGCGCCGACAAAGGACAAGCCCTGTCACAAGACCTACACCATCCGGCTGCTGGGCAATGTGGTGGGAGGCCGCACCGTGAAGCATCTCAATCTGACCATGGATGAGCTGAAGCAGGCGGTGATCCGCCAGCTGGAGGCGGGCAAGGTGGTCTGGTTCGGCTCTGACGTGGGGCACGACGGCGAGCGCAAGCTGGGCCTGTGGGATGACCAGAGCTTCAATCTGGAGCTGCTGACGGGTCTCGACCTGGAAATCAGCAAGGAGGACGCCCTGGATTACGGTTTTGCGGCCATGAACCACGCCATGTGCCTGACCGGTGTCAACCTGGCGGACGGCAAGCCCACCCGCTGGAAGATCGAGAACTCCTGGGGCGACAAGAGCGGCGAGAAGGGATACTATATCTGCTCGGACAGCTGGTTCGACCGGTATGTGTTCCAGGCCGCCATCGAGCGGGAATACCTGGGCGACCTGGCCGCTCTCTACGATCAGGAGCCCGCTGTGCTGGAGCCCTGGGATCCCATGGGCACCCTGGCTGACTGAGGCATATCAAAAGCGCCGCTGATGAAAACCAGCGGCGCTTCCAGAAGGATCTTCAGCCTTACTTGATGGCGTCCTTCATGCCCTTGCCGGGCTTGAAGGCAGGGGCCTTGTGAGCAGCCACCTGAATCTTCTCGCCGGTGCGGGGATTGCGGGCCACGCGGGCCGTCTTCTTGCGCACCTCAAAGGTGCCGAAGCCCGGGATGACCACCTTGCCCTCGGCCGCGATGCCCTCGATGATGGCATCCAGCGTCGCGTCCACTACCTTGGCGGCTTCCGTCTTGGTGATCGCAGCCTTGGAGGATACAGTTTCAACCAGTTCGCGCTTATTCATCACGCAAACCTCCTTTCTCAATTTGGCTGAGGTCATTATAGCACAGCCTGTTTGGCCTTGTAAAGACCAAAATGCCAAAAACGTCAATGAATTCGCAGGTTTGAGGGCTTTCTGCGGAAAAAGGCGGTCTGAAATCGACCATATTTTACAAATACATTTCGGTTTTGTCAAGTTTGTGTTGCCGCTGTTGATAGATCAGCACAGCAGCGGGCTCAGATCATCCGTACTTCCCACGATACCAAACTATGGAGGCCAGCTTTGAGTCAGCGCCAGTCAGCCACCCGGGATATGACCAGCGGTTCCATCGTCAGGCAGATCATTGCCTTCTCGCTGCCGCTGATGTTTGGCAACATCTTTCAGATGCTGTACAACACCGTGGATACCTATGTGGTGGGGAACTATGTCAGCACCCAGGCTCTGGCCGCCGTGGGTTCCACCACCATGATTGTCAACATGCTGGTGTTCTTCTTCAACGGCTTTTCGGTGGGCGCGGGCGTTGTGATTGCCCGGCATTTCGGGGCGAAAGATATGCAGCAGCTGCATACGGCTGTGGAAACCACCATGGCGGTCACCTTCCTGATGTGCGCGGTGTTCACCTTTGTGGGCATGGCGGGTGTCCGGCCGATGCTGCGCATGATGTCCACCCCCGAGGACGTGATGGATGACGCCACTTCCTACCTGACGACCTACTTCATGGGCATTTCCGGCCTGCTGGTCTACAACATGGGCAGCGGCGTGCTGCGGGCGGTGGGGGACACCAGGCGGCCTCTGTTCTTCCTGGTGCTCACCAGCGTGCTGAACATCATCCTGGATCTGTTCTTCGTGATCACACTGCACATGGGCATCGCGGGCGTGGCCTGGGCCACCGTCATCAGCCAGCTGATCTCGGCGGTGCTCACACTGGCTCTGCTGACGCGCTCTACGGACATCTACCGCCTGACATGGAAGGACCTGCGCGTGGACATGTGCGTATTGCGGGATATGATGCGGGTAGGCCTGCCGGCGGGCATTCAGAGCGTCATCACCGCTTTCTCCAACGTGTTTGTGCAAAGCTACATCAACTATTTCGGCTCTGCCTGCATGGCGGGCTGGAGCGTGTACAACAAGCTGGATTCCTACATCATGCTGCCCATGCAGTCCACCGCCATGGCCGCCACCACCTTTGTCAGCCAGAACATCGGCGCGGGGAAGCTGATGCGGGTCAAGCAGGGCGTCGCGGTCAGCGTCAGCCTGTCTGTAGCCGTGACGGGCGTTATCGCCCTGTGCCTCTTCCTGTTTGCGGAACCGGCTGTGGGGCTCTTCACAGACGACCCGGCGGTCATTGCCTTCGGTGCGCTCTTCATGCACTGCAACGTGTTCTTCCTGCTGGCCAACTGCGTCAACCATACGCTGGCAGGCGCGCTGCGCGGCATGGGCGATTCCCGCGGGCCCATGATTGTCATGCTCTCGTGCTTTGTGGGCCTTCGGCAGGTGTATCTCTTTGTGCTGACAAGGTTTATCGCCAACGCCCCCATGCTGGTGGGTCTGGGCTATCCGGTGGGCTGGGTCACCTGCTGCATCGCTGAGCTGACCTACTTCGCGCTGAAATGGGGCAAGGATCTGAAGAAAGCTGAGATCGCTCCGGCTGAAGAAAGCGCCTGAGCGGCCGGCAACCAATCATATTTGAACAGGAGGCCTATCAATGAATCAGTATCTGGACATCAAGCCTGAAGTGAGGGAAGCGCTGGCCGCGGGCAAACCGGTGGTCGCCCTGGAATCGACCATCATCTCCCATGGCATGCCCTATCCGCAAAACGTGGAAACAGCGCTGAACGTCGAGAAGATCATCCGCGAGCACGGCGCGGTGCCGGCAACCATCGCTATCATCGGCGGACGGCTGAAGGCGGGCCTGACGCCCGAGGAGATTGAGTACTTCGGCAAGAAGGGCACGACCATCGCGAAGGCTTCCCGGCGCGACCTGGCGGTGCTCTGCGCCCGCGGCGAGGATGGAGCCACCACCGTGACCACCACCATGATCATCGCGCATATGGCGGGCATCTCTTTCTTTGCGACCGGCGGCATCGGCGGCGTGCACCGGGGCGCGGAAAAGACCATGGACATCTCCGCCGACCTGGAGGAGCTCGCCAGGACACCGGTGATGGTCATCTGCGCGGGTGCCAAGGCGATCCTTGACCTGCGGCTGACATTGGAATACCTGGAAACCCACGGCGTGCCCGTGCTGGGCTACGGCACAGAGGAACTGCCCGCCTTCTACTCGAGGCATTCCGGTTTGAAGGTGGATTACAGGGTGGATTCGCCTGAAGAGCTGGCTGAGGCCTTCTGTGTCCAGAAGGAGCTGGGCCTGGGCGGCGGCATGCTGGTGACCAACCCGATTCCGGAGGCCTACGCCATGGACGGCACTGCCATCGACCGGGCCATTGACCAGGCGGTGCGGGAAGCCGAAAAGCAGGGTGTGCGCGGCAAGGAGATCACGCCCTTCCTGCTGGCCCGGGTGAAAGACCTGACCGGCGGCGACTCTCTCGAGAGCAACATTCGTCTGGTCTACAACAACGCCGCCTTAGCCGCCGAAACCGCCAAAGCGTATCAGGGTGTAAATGGGTGAGCCGCTGAAATCAAAAGACTGAGAAGAACCCAAAAGACAAAAGTTCTTTGGAAAGAGAATAGGGGGTTTGGGGGGAAGGGGAAAACCTTTCTTTCAAGAAAGGTTTTCCCCTTCCCCCCAAGAAGCACTATGAATCTACTGAAACCCACAGCCGGGCAGATGGCGTTTATGGACTGGGAACTCGGGCTGTTTTTTCATTTCGGGATCAGGAGCTTTTTCAAGGGCCACAGGGACTGGGACAACAGGCCCATGCCCGCGGAGGCGTTTAATCCCGAACAGCTGGACTGCATGCAGTGGTGCCGGGAAGCGCGGGACGCCGGAGCGAAGTACGCGATTCTGGTGTGCAAACATCACGACGGGTTTGCCAACTGGCCAACCAAGTATTCAGATTACAGCGTCGCGCACACCCCTTGGCGGAACGGGAAAGGGGACGTGGTGCGGGAGTTCACCGAGGCTTGCCGCGCGTACGGACTGAATGTCGGTCTGTATTACTCACCGGCGCAGTGGGGCGGAGAGACGGCCTTCCAGGAGGGCAGCGCCTACGACGATTACTTCATCGGGCAGCTGACAGAGCTGCTGACCTGGTATGGGGAGATCGACTACCTGTGGTTTGACGGCTGCGGCTCGGAAAGACATTCCTTTGACCGGGAGCGCATTGTCCGCGCCATCAGAAGCCTTCAGCCGGATATCCTGATTTTTCAGATGTGGGATCCGGATACCCGGTGGATCGGCAATGAGGACGGCTATGCGCCGCTGGACAATCCGAATGTGCGCGAACGCCTGGATTTCTCCATGCTGGCCAGCGAACAGGAGCGGCTGGAGGCGGAGCGCTTCCTGCCGGCGGAATGCGACTGCATGATGCGGGACACCTGGTTTGACTGCGCCGACAACGCTGACCGGGTCAAAAGCCCGGAGGAGCTGATGGGCATGTATGAGATGAGCGTGGGGCGCGGCAGCAGCCTGCTCATCAACATTGGCCCGGACAGCCGCGGCCTGCTGCCCGATGAAGACGTGGCCTCCCTGCGCGGATTCGGGGAGCTTCTGCGGGCCAGGTACGGCTGTCCCAATCCGCGCTTCGGGTCTGTGAGAGTGGAAAGCCCAACGAGTTTTTCGATTGAGACCGCAACCTTCCACGCCGACCGCGAGGAGGAGCCGGATACCGATCCGCAGCTCGTCAGCCGCCTGATGGTTATGGAAGACCTGCGTGACGGCCAGCATGTCCGGGCCTTCCGTGTCTGGGCGCATCTGCCGGGCTACCGCAGCAAGCGCGTCTGCCTGTACGAGGGCCGCACCATCGGCCACAAGGCCATCTGCGTCTTTCCGCTCATGCGCACCGCGAAGATCACCGTAGAGATCACGGAAGCCACAGGTCCGGTGCGCATCAGAGGGATTTGGGCATTCTGAGAGACTGCCGGCGGAACAAAGCCGGATCCTCAGCCGTGTATGTATCGTTTTCAGCCTCTTGCTTTTCAGCGTGAAATCATGTATGATGGACACAGTGGAACGGGAAACGTTCCGAATAAGGAGGATATACATATGGCTAAGTGGGTTTGCAGTGTATGCGGTTACGTGTTTGAAGGCGAACAGCCCCCGGAGCGGTGCCCCCAGTGCAAGGCGCCGGCCAGCAAGTTTACCAAGCAGGAAGGCGAATTGACCTGGGCCGCCGAGCATGTGGTCGGCGTGGCGCAGGGCGCTCCGGAAGACATCATCGCGGATCTCCGCTCCAACTTCAACGGCGAGTGCTCTGAGGTGGGCATGTACCTGGCCATGAGCCGCGTGGCCTATCGCGAGGGCTATCCGGAAATCGGCGAATACTGGAAGACCGCCGCCTTCGAGGAAGCCGAGCACGCCGCCAAGTTCGCCGAGCTGCTGGGTGAAGTCCTGACCGACTCCACCGAGAAGAACCTCAAGATGCGCGTGGAAGCCGAAAACGGCGCCACCGCCGGCAAGACCGACCTGGCCAAGAGGGCCAAGGCCCTGAACCTGGACGCCATCCATGACACGGTGCACGAGATGGCCAGAGACGAAGCCCGTCACGGCAAGGCATTCAAGGGCCTGCTGGAGAGGTACTTCGGGAAGTAACAAGCATGCGGGGGGCGAGCTTGTGCTTGCCCCTTGGTTTCATTTGGGAGGACTTCTGGTTGAAGCACAAGCTGCTTTTTACCGTTACGATTCTCGCAGACCTTTTACTGCCGCTGATGATATGCCTACTCTGGAGACGCGGCGCCCTGCTTGTTATGCCCCTGTTCATCATGAGTCACCTTTTCCTGGGCCGGTTGAATGAATGCATTGGGAAAACTCACCATGAATGCTGGGTGCTGGGCATTGCGCATATTGTATCCACCTTATGCGCTCATTTGCTGTTTCAGTGGCTGTGGAGCACCTATGTATATCACGGCAATCCCGATGATGAAACGATTGGCGCTGAGATGTTGGCGATCATAGTCGGCTTGTCAATCACCATTTATCTGCTGATACGCAGCTTGAGCATCGATGAAGCCAGGCACGGCAAGGCGTTCGCCGGGCTGCTGAAGAGGTGCTTTGGGAAGTAATACTTCTTGAGTCAGCTGTTTCAGGAGGTACTGCCATGTGTTGGCTCATTTATGGCGCGTTGCAGGGTGATGTGGAAGCAGAAGCCTTAAACGCCGTCAACAGCAGGCATGACTGCCGAATAACGCAGGGCACCCGGCACGCGATGAAGATGGCGATACTGGACGAAAGCATGGATTATCGCGTAAATGATGGCTGGTGCGACTGCAACAGCGCCATCGGTATGCACGACCCGAATGCTGAGGAAGTATTGGACATGGCTGCCCTGATCGGGGAAGCCTGCGCTTTGGACGGAGCCAGGACTCTGTCCTTCTGCAAAACATGGAGAACCGATCGCTGCAAGCGCGAACAGTCGCTGAAACGCTCCGAGGTGGATCTCCGACAGCTGCTTGCCGATTTGCAGCCCAAAACGCTGTATACCCTGTCCTGCAAAGAATGACATCCTGCGGCAAGACGTTCTCCTGGCTGCTGAAGAAGCGCTTTGGGAAGCAATCTGATAGGGCACGATTCTGACCGAGTATCGTGCCCTTTTGAGGAGACAGGACATGAAACGCAAATGGCTGCTTTCACTGAAAAAAACGCTTGCACCCGTCCCTGGAACAAATCAATACCTGATTCATAACATTGTCGGACTGATCATAGCCGTCATCGGGTTGATCGCATATTTTTCAGGCTTGGGTGAATGGGCGCTTGTGATTGGTGCCTCCTACCTGGGTGCTGTTACAGTGTGCTTTATCCTTCATTTTCAAGCTCGCAAGAGGGAATCAAATGAGGTACATAGTCAGGCAACTGATAGCGTTCATTGTCGCCATGCTGATGCTGACACCGGTTTACGCGCAGGATGAAAGTACTATGGATTCAGCCATTCTTCACCTTCGAGAATTTGGCTTTGAGATCGATGACAGTGTGAGGGAACGCGTATGGTTTTCCGATCCCAATTCCGAAGAAAAAACCCTGTACGATGTTCTGATGGCGATGGGAATCGGGAAAACCACTTATGACGATGGAGAATGGGGTTGGATACCATCATCCAGTCAGGTCTACGCCTTTGACGCAGAAGTCTTTGATATCACGCTGATGTACACATTCTTCCTGCAGGTCGTGCAGGCCATCGTACCGGATGTTGTCATTTCGGATGTTTCCGAAGACCTGTCAGGAATAACAGAAGATTGGGTCATGCCTGATGATGACTTTTCCACATGGACAGACGGTCGTCGCTCCGTTTCATTCAATTGCAACGGACATCCCTATACCATCGAGCTGGAAAGCTGGCTCGACTGGATAAACCCTGGCATATTGGATTATATGAATCAAGTGCTGGAAGCAGAGAACTGTTCTTGCCGATTACACGCGATTTCTGAAGGTGAAATGGTCATCATCATTTATGATATAGAGGAGCGAGCCGATGAACTTCGGCAGATGATCCCCCAAGGCTATTAGTGACCCGGTTCAGCAAGACATCCACAGAAACCAGCATTGCGAACAAGTCGAAAGGAAGATGCGCCATGCAGAACCAAACCATCAACATCAACGTCACCGCCGGCGGCGGCCTTGGCGGAGACTCCTATTTCGACGGGGGGTCTGCTGCAGATGATCGGCTGGACGCTGCTGGGTATGCTTGTCACCGTGCTGACCCTCGGTATCTGCCTGCCCTGGGCCTACTGCATGATCTATCGCTGGGAGGCGAAGCATACCGTCATCAACGGGCACAGGCTGGTCTTTGATGGCACAGCGCTGCAGCTCTTCGGCAAGTGGATTCTCTGGCTGATTCTGACGGTCATCACCCTCGGCATCTACGGATTCTGGGTGGGCATCAAGCTGAAGAAGTGGAAGGTCAGCCATACCTTTTTCGCCAACTGACAGCTGAAGCACCTGAAGCCCAGACAGCAGCTGTTCAATTGATCTGCGGCAGACTAACCGCCGCAGCCAACAAAACAGGAAGGTCATGCTTTCATGAAACTCAGCGCAAGGAACCAGCTCAAGGGCATCGTCGTCGGCATTCAGGAAGGCGCGGTCAACGGCATCGTCAAGATTGACATCGGCGGCGGCAACGTCATCAGCGCCACCATCTCCAAGAACGCCATCAGGGAACTGGAGCTTGAGGTCGGCAAGACAGCTTACGCGGTCATCAAAGCCACCTCGGTCATGGTGGGCGTGGACGACTGAATACGAAGAGGGAAGGATATCTCATCGTCAAAAACCATCCGTCCCCGGCTGAAGCAACGGCGCGTTGCTTGCGGAATCGGCAAGCCTGTGCTATGCTTTCAGCGAGGTGATGATCATGGAACCCAAGGACGTTATCCTTTCCCTGCGCAGCAAGCGCGGCCTCTCCCAGGAGGAGCTGGCTCAGGCGGTCTATGTGACCCGGCAGGCGGTCTCCCGGTGGGAAACCGGTGAGACCATTCCCAACACGGATACGCTCAAGGCGCTGTCCCGCTTCTTCGAGGTATCCATCAATACCCTGCTGGGCTCGCCCCGGCAGCTCTTCTGCCAGTGCTGCGGCATGCCGCTGGAGGATGAGAACATCAGCCGTGAGATCGACGGCACGATGAACGAGGAGTACTGCAAGTGGTGCTACACGGACGGAGCGTTCGCCTATCCCACCATTGATTCGCTGATCGACTATCTGGTGGAGCACTTTGCCAGTGAACAGTTTCCGCCGGAACAGGCCCGGGTGTACTACAGGGAACATCTCGGAGCGCTGAATCATTGGAAGCAGGGATAAGGCTGCTAGCGCATCAGGAAAAGGGAAAACCCTCATATCTGGGGGCTTTCCCTTTTCTTGATGTACGCAGCTTACAGCAGCGGCGCTGTTCCGTAGATGGCGCGGAACTGCGTGGGGGTGCAGCTTTTCAGCTTCTGGAAGACGCGGTTGAAGGTGGCGACACTGCCGAAACCGGCTTCCCTGGCGACAGACTGCATGGACTTGTCCGTGCCGATGAGCAGGCCTGTGGCGGCCTTGAGCCGCTTCTGGGTCAGGTACTCGGGGAAGGACATGCCGCAGAACTGCTTGAACAGGCGGGAGAAGTAGTAGCGGGAGAAGCCGGCGAAGGCCGCGACATCATCCAGCGACAGGGTCTCCCGGAAGTGCTCGTTGATGTAGGACAGGGCGCTGTTCATGATGGCGGCGTCCGCACGGCGGGCCGGGGCCGTCTGGGTTGTGTGGCTGCTGATGTAACGCTCGCCCAGGCAGGCGTAGAGTTTCATCAGGCTAGCGTAGCACAGGGTGTTCCACAGCGGTTCACGCCGGTCGTAGATCTCCACAACCTCCTGCAGCAGCGCGGCGGCCTTCTCCTGAAGCTCGGGGTCGTCATGCACGTAGATCGGCTTTGTCAGCACTGCGCTGAGCATGCCCAGATCCAGCAGGGCGGTCAGGGGCTCAGGCTCAAACAGGAAGAGATGGCGCATGATGCCTTCGCCCTCGGTCAGAGAATGCACGGTTCCCGCCGGAATGATCAGTGTCTCGCCCGGGCCCACCCGGTAAATGGCGTCCGGAAGCTGGTACACGGACACACCCTTGCTCGGCAGGATGATCTCAATGGCGGTGTGCACATGCGAATCAAAGTGCGCAGCGACATCGGAGGGCCATATCCGCACAGAAGCGTGCTCGGGATAGGTGATGTATTCCTGCTTGCCCTGCAGGATACGGAATCCGTCCGGAAACCGGCTGGCCCGCTCTGCCTGCGGCTCTGCCATGTGCAACCCTCCTTTCGTGAGAGAATGAATCGGTAGGGGAGGTGCGGATCAGCCCTTCACGCTGCCCAGCGCCATGCCGGTCACAAAGTACTTCTGCAGGAAGGGATAGACCACCAGGATCGGCACGGTGGAGATCACGGTGATGGCACAGCGGATGGTCACCGGTGTGGTCAGCGTGGTGGTCTTTAATGCGTCTGCAGAGGTCTTTGCCGCGTTGGAGCTGGCCTGTGTAGTGGCGAGCTTCATCTTCAGCAGGTACTGCAGCGTATAAAGGTTCTTGTCGCTTCCGCAGTACAGATAGGTGTCAAACCAGCTGTTCCAGGCGCCGACAGCGACGAACAGAGCAACTGTTGCCAGCACAGGCGTGCACAGCGGGAAGATGATCTGCCAGAAAATCCGGATATCGCCGGCGCCGTCAATCCGTGCGGATTCCACCAGGGCGTCCGGCAGGCCGCCGATGTAAGTCCGGATCACGATCATGTTGAAGCAGGAGAACATGGTGGGAATGATGTAGACCAGGAACGTGTTTCTCAGTCCAAGCGTTTTTGAAATGAGAAGGTAGTTCGGAATCATGCCGGCGTTGACATACATGGTCAGCACCAGAACGGTGGTGATTACTTTGCGCAGCACGAATTCCCTGCGGCTCAGGGCGTAGGCGATCATGCCGGTCCAGAACAGATTCAGCAGGGTGGTGACAATGGTTTTCGATGCAGAGATGAACGCGGCCTGGTATACAGACTTATCTGAAAGAATGGAAACGTAACTCTTCAGGCTGTATACGCGCGGCCACAGGCCAATGCCGCCGCGGAGGGCGTCTGTTCCGTCGTTGAAGGAATAGGCCACTGTGTTGATGACGGGATAAAGCGTGAGGAACATCAGCAGGCAGAGGATCACGCCATTCACATAGGGAAAGATGCCATTGCCTTTTCTGCTTCTGGCTCTGCTCATCGCTGTGGTTGTCATGTCGTTCTCCTCCTTTCAGATCAAAGTGTCTTCATCAAGCTTCTTGGCGGTCAGATTGGCCGCGACCAGCAGGATGATGGCAACAACGCTCTTGAACATGCCGGCTGCTGTAGCCACGCCATACTGCTGCTTGGAAATGCCGTATTTCAGCACGAAGATGTCGATGGTCTGGCTCCAATCCATCACGACGGAAGAACCAAGCAGATACTGGATCTCAAACCCGGCTTCCATCAGATGGCCGATGTTCATGATGAGGAGGATCACGAAGGTTGACTTGATGCCCGGAAGCGTGACGTGCAGGATCCGCTGGAAACGGCCTGCGCCGTCGATGGCAGCGGCTTCGTACAGGCAGGGATCAATGGCAGTCATGGCTGAGATGTAGATGATTGTGCCCCAGCCGACTTCCTTCCACACGTTGATCACGCCCACAAGCCACCAGAAGTACTTGCCTTCTCCAAGGAAGAACACAGGCTCCCTGACCAGCCCAAGGCCCATCAGCAGTTCGTTGACGGCGCCGTTGCTCGCAAAGATGTTCTGCGCCATGCCGACCACGATGACCATACTGAGGAAGTGGGGCAGGTAGGTCACTGTCTGCACAGTGCGCTTGAATTTCCGGTTTTTCACCTCATTGAGCAGCACTGCAAGAAGAACTGCAGAGACAGTGCCGAAAACCAGGTTGATCACGCTCATGGCCAGCGTATTGCGGATGCTGTTGATGAAGTCCGCACGGCTGAAAAGCCATTCGAAATTCTTCCAACCCACCCATTTGCTGCCCAATACGCCAAGCTTCGGCTTGTAATCCTGGAATGCGGTGACCCAGAAGTACATCGGATAATAGTTGAAGAAAAGAACATACAGGAAAATCGGTACGGACATCAGAACAAGCTGCCACTGTTTCCCGAGTGTGGGGAAAAAGCCCTTCCTCCGAACCGGTTTCAGTTGTTCTTTCCGCAAATCCGGTGATACGCTGGTCATGGCCAACCCTCCCTTTTGAACCTATGAAAAGTCCCTGGAAAAAACGTGGGGAGAGAGGATCAGCTCTCTCCCCACATCGCTCAGTCAGAATTACTTGCCAAGAACCTTCTGGGCTTCGATCAGCACATGCTCCTGCATGTAGTCTTCAAACGCCTTGGCGGAAGGTCCGATCTCGGCGACGAAAGCATCCCACTTGGCGTCGAATTCGGCGGGATCGCACATGATCAGCTCAGGCAGCATCCGATCCTGGATGTCGCAGAAGTCCTGATGCTCAACGTCAACGGGGGTGTAATCGATCTGCCAGGCTTCTCCGTAGGGGGCCAGATCGATCGGGGGATTCACGAAGTCGGCCCACTTGGAATAGCCGTAGTGGCCCAGGAATTCCTTGTCGTAGTCGTTCATCAGACCGAGAACGATCTCATTCTGGTTGCCGGGCTCCCAGCAGTTGCCCTCGGTGATCACGGTGCCGTCCTCGAGGGTGATGTCGTTCATGATCCAGCCCTGCTTCTTGGGGCTGCTCTGGAAGAAGCCCTCAGCCTTGTTGGCGAGCTTCCAGTTGGCGTCGTTCAGCTGAGCATACTGCTCTTCGGTCATCAGCAGACGGCCGTTTTCCACATAGTAGTCTTCGTCCTTGATGCCCCAGTTGAAGATGATCTGCCATTCGTCAGACATCATCTCTTCCCACATGGCCACAATGCGCTCGGGGCACTCGCACTTCACGGAGATACCGAAGCCGCGGCGGACGTTCGGCAGAGAACCGTTCAGATAATGCTCCTCAATCGTCCAGCCCTCGGGCTTGCCTTCGACGTCGTCGGGATACACCGGGCCCAGAGCCACATAGGTGTTCTCATACATCTTGGCGTCGTTCAGGGCGGAAGTCGCGCCGCCGAAGTCCCAAGCCTGGTCGAACATGCCCAGGATCGTACCGCTGGACAGAGCAGCGATATACTGGTCATAGTTCATGACGAAGGTGTCCTTGTTGATCAGGCCCTTGTGGAACTCTTCGTTCAGCTTCTTGTAGTAGGCCTTGGCATAGGGCTTGTCAATGAAGGTCTCGGTGTGGAAATCGTTGGTGGAGACGTCGATCAGCACTTCGCCGTCATTGGGGCGGCCCATCAGGTGCTGCACGGGGTTGATCAGGCAGAAGTGACGCCAGTCTTCGCACAGGATGGCGAAGCCGGTGTAGGGGGTGCCGTCCGCGTTGGTGGGATGGTTGGCGAGGAAGCCCTCGATCAGATCAAAGTACTGATCAATCGTGAGGTTCTTCACGTCGGGATAACCGGCGTCAGCCAGAACCTGCTTCTGGAGGAAGAAGGCGGGGCCGCCGACGCTCAGAGCGATCTGGGGGCCATCCGGCAGACCATAGTTGGGGATGATGTAGAGCACGTCGTTGCCGTCCTCATCCTTGTCGATCAGGCGAGCCTTCTGGGGCTCAATGTGCGCCCACAGACGGGGGGTCTTTTCGGGGCTGACATAGTCCAGCAGGTTGATCAGAGCGCCATTGCTGATGATCAGGTCCGCGCTGTTGCCGCCGTCGAACAGATCCGGATAATCTTCGCCAGCAATCATCATGCCCAGCTTCTCGTCCAGATCGCCGGCGAGATACTCAAACTGGAACTTCACGCCGAACTTCTCTTCGATCAGCTTGTAGATCTTGTTGTCGTCCGTGGGCTGATCGCCGGGATCGCCGCGGAACACGGTCAGGGTGATGGGCTCCAGCGCATCAGCGGAGGCCGCGATGGGAAGCAGGGAGACCATGGATACCAGCATCGCCAGCACCAGCATGGAAGCAACGAGTTTCTTCATGACTGAATCCTCCTTCATTATTCGTGGGCAATCACATGCCCGTTGCATATATCATACAATCGATCACAATAACACGCAATGTCAAAATTGGTCATCTCTTTTCATCGATTGCGATCGATATTCTCATTTGTTGCGAATCAAACATAAGCACATATACACATCTTTGTAAAACACTGCAAAAGCCTTATAAATCAAGGCTTTCATGGTTCTCCTGTTTTTAAATGCGAACATAGAATCCGGTTGCTATTCTGACATATAGAACAAGAATTGAAGATCAATTGCTCTGTTGTGCGCAAAAGCGCAACAAACTTGATCCGGACAAAATGCGCAGACAGCGCAATTTGAAGAAGGACTCACAGCACATATTGCAGATATACAGGGATTTGGGCGTATGAAAAACCCCCTCGCAAAGAGGGGGCTTCTGGGCAAACCAGATCAGCCAATCAGGCGGACGCGGTAGACGCCTTCCTGGGATTCGATTTCAGAGACGATGCTCTCATCCGCCGGGGCATCCACATCCAGCACCGTGTAGGCGGCGGGGCCGCGGGAAGCGTTCACCATGCTCTCGATGTTGAAGCCCTTGCCGGAGATGACCGCGGTGATGCGGTTGATGGTGTTGGGAATGTTGGCGTGGAGCACTGCCACGCGGCAGATGAAGGAAGCGGGAAGCGCGCAGTCCGGATAGTTCACCGAATGGCTGATGGCGCCGGTGCGAAGATAGCTGTCGATCTCGCGGGCGGCCATGTCCACGCAGTTGTTCTCGCTCTCGGGGGTGGAAGCGCCCAGGTGGGGGAGGGCGATGACCTGCTCCCGGCCCAGGAGATTCTCGTTCGGGAAGTCGGTGACATAGCGGCGCAGCTTGCCGGAGGACAGGGCTTCGTCCAGGGCTTCGGCGTCCACAATCTCGCCGCGGGCGAAGTTCAGCAGCGCGGCGCCCTGCTTCATGGCGGCGAACTCACCGGCGCCGAAGGAGGAGCGGGTCTTGTCGGTCAGCGGGATGTGAATGGTGACGAAGTCGCTCGCGGTGAGCAGTTCCTTTTCATCTGTCACATGGGTGACCGAGCGGCTCATGTGCCAGGCGTTCTCAACAGAGATGTAGGGATCGTAGCCCAGCACTTTCATGCCCAGGGAAACCGCGGTGTTGGCCACCTGTACGCCGATGACGCCAAGGCCGATGACGCCCAAGGTCTTGCCCTGCAGTTCGGGGCCGGTGAAGCGGGACTTGCCCTTTTCCACCAGCTTGGGCACCTGATCGCCCTGGCCCTGCAGACTCTGCGCCCAGCTCATGCCGCCGGAGAGATCGCGGCAGGCCAGCAGCAGGCCGGCGACAGTCAGCTCTTTTACGGCGTTGGAATTGGCGCCGGGGGTGTTGAACACCACCACGCCCTTTTCCACCAGCTCGGCGGAGGGGATGTTGTTGGTGCCTGCGCCGGCGCGGGCAATGCACTTCAGGCTGCGGGGCAGCTCCATGCCGTGCATGTCAGCGCTGCGCACGATAACGGCGTCTTCGCTGCTGACATCAGCGCCGACTTCATAATTGTCCTTGTTCAGGATGCCCTGCCAGACGGGGGCGATGCTGTTGAGCGTTTTGACCTTAAACATGCGCTTCATACTCCTTCATAAAGCTGACGAGGGCCTGAACGCCCTCCATGGGCATGGCGTTGTAAATGCTGGCGCGGATGCCGCCCACCAGGCGGTGACCCTTCAGGTTGACCAGACCAGCCTTGGCGGCCTGCTTCACGAAATCCGCGTCCCGATCCTTGTCGCCGGTGACGTAGGTCACGTTCATCCGGGAGCGGAAAGCAGGATCGGCAGTCCCCTTGAAGAGCTTGCTCTCGTCCAGGAAGTCATAGAGCAGCTTCGCCTTCTCGATGTTCACCTTCTCAATGGCCTCGACGCCGCCCTGGGCCTTCAGCCACTCCAGGCAGAGACCGGCCATATAGATGGTGTAGGTGGGCGGGGTATTGACCATGGACTCCGCTTCCGCCTGCTTCGCCCAGTCGTAGATCTTGGGCGTGGAAGCCTGCGCCTGTCCCAGCAGATCCTTGCGCACGATGACGATGGCCATGCCGGCCGGGCCGATGTTCTTCTGCGCGCCGGCATAGATCACGCCAAAATCGCTGACATTGTAGCGCTCAGACAGGATGTTGGAGGACATGTCCGCCGCCAGCGGCACCTTGCCGGTCTTGGGCAGCTCGGTATAGCGGGTGCCGAAGATGGTGTTGTTGGTGGTGATATGGAAGTACTTCGCGTTGGGATCGAAATCGGCCTCGTTCCAGGAGGGGATGCGCATATAGTTTTCCTCGCGGGAGGAAGCGACCACCCGAACCTTGCCGAACTTCTTGGCTTCCACCAGCGCGCCGTGGGCGAAGTTGCCGGAGTCGATATAGTCCGCGGAGCCGTCTTCGCCCATCAGGTTCATGGGGATGGCCGCGAACTGGGCGGTGGCGCCGCCGGGCAGGAAGAGCACAGCATAGTCCTCGGGCACGCCCATCACTTCGCGCAGCAGGGCTTCGGCATGGCGGTAGATGTCCAGATACATGGAGGAGCGGTGGCTCATTTCCATCACGGACATGCCGGTATCGCCGTAACAGGCCAGCTCAGCGGCAGCCTTTTCCAGCACGGGCAGGGGCAGGGCGGACGGACCGGGGGCAAAGTTATATACACGGTTCATGGCAGGGCCTCCTTACACTTTGTGGCTCCAGCCCATTCCGGACAGGATGCCAAGGCTTATCCTACCACATGTTATTTATCTGTCAAGCGTCTGGATAGGAAAGAAGCTGTTTTTTTCCTGTACTCTCACGGTTCAGCAAGAGATGAGAAGCAGATCTTGCCGGCCAGTCAGGATGGCTCATCGTTCCAGGCTGATTCATCATGAACAGACGGGATGATCGACTTTCATCATTCTGTAGCCAATCCCGACATGTGTCTGAATGAAAGGGAGGCCATTCGGATCATTCTCCAGCTTTTTCCGCAGCGTCGCCATGAAGACCCGAAGAGAGGCAATGTTGTTCTCCCAGGTTGTACCCCAGACCTGCTGCGTGATGTATTTGTGCGTCAATACCTTGCCGCAGTTGCGGGCCAGCACGCAAAGCAGTTTGTATTCGATCGGAGTCAGATGCAGTTCCTGTTCGTCCAGCCAGGCACAGCCTGCCGCATAGTCGATGCGGAGGCTTCCGTTGGTGAAGACCGGGCTGTCCGAATTGTCACTCTGCGTCTGATTCAGACGGCGGATGGTGACGCGCAGCCGGGCGAGCAGTTCATCCACGGAAAAAGGTTTGGTCAGGTAATCATCAGCCCCGGCGTCAAGCGCTTCGATTTTGTCGGCATCATCACTGCGCGCGCTGATCACGATAATCGGGATGTTTGACCAGGTACGAATCTTCTGGATCACAGCCACCCCATCCATATCCGGCAGACCAAGATCCAGAAGCATGATGTCCGGGTTGTGAGAAGTGGCTTCCATCAGCGCGTTGCCTGCATTCTGGGCGGTGATGAACCTGTAGTCATGCGCCTCCAGTGTGACAGCGATCAGGTTGCGGATGGGCGCGTCATCCTCTACGATCAAAATCAGCGGTTTATTCATTCATGTTCACCTCGGATCTGGGCAGCGTGAATTCAAATACAGCGCCATGCGGGATCTGATCGGAAACGGAGATGGCGCCGTGATGCGCTTTGATGATGGATTGGCAGAGCGCAAGGCCAACCCCCAGACCCCTGCGGCTGTCGCCGGTCGGATTGCTGCTGGTATAAAAAAGATCAAAGATATGTTCCTTCTGATCGTCCGGAATGCCTGGCCCGTCATCCGAGACACGCACCCTCACCTCGGCGGCGTCCGCAGTTGTATCAATGGCTATCTGAGCGCCTGGCGGCGTATATTTGATCGCATTGTCCAGAAGGTTGACAATCACCTGAACGATCAGCCGCGGATCTGCCTTGACGAACAGCAATTCATCGGGTTTCCGGAAATCAAAACGATAACCGTCAAGCCGCCGTCCCATGTGCTGCACAGCCTCACTGATCATATCATCCATCAGTTCCGTCGTCATCTTCAGGTTCAGGCCATCGCCGCTCATTCGGCTGGCGGAGAGCAGATTCTCCACCATGCCGGTCAGCCACTGCGCGTCCGTGTAGATGTCAGTATAGAGCTGCAGCCGGGTTTCCCGATCCAGCGTATCGCCGCAGGAGAGCAGGTTGTCAGCATTCCCCATGATGGAAGTCAGCGGTGTGCGCAGGTCGTGGGATACGGCGCGCAAAAGATTTGCTCGCAGGCGTTCGTTTTCAGCCAGAACCAGCGATTCTTCTTTTTCCTTCGCGTTCCGGACGTTTTCCAGTGCCAGAGAGCACTCGCCGACAACCGAACCGAGCATGCTCTGTTCAGAGGCGTCCAGAAGCGATCCGTGAACAGCCACACCGACCACAC
This sequence comes from Clostridia bacterium, assembly GCA_017534885.1. Taxonomy (GTDB): domain Bacteria; phylum Bacillota; class Clostridia; order Christensenellales; family Aristaeellaceae; genus RUG11272. The sequence continues at coordinate 58,902 of JAFXVR010000069.1, forward strand.
CATAAGCCTTTTCCTGCACCCGAAGGCTGTAATACAGGTAAGCTGCCTGGGGATAGGTGTCGGTCGTCGCTCCAGCCCGCTTGTGATGAGAAAACGACCACTCCACCGCCTGCCTTTCTTCATTGGTCCGATACGGCACCGTGTCATCGGCGGCGGGATAGAACACCGGGTCACCAAGATGGCCGTTTTCCGCCGGATAAATGACCAGGCTGCGTCTGAGCAGCTGTGTCAGCTGGTTTGCGAGAACTGAAAGGATTTCCTCTTTTGTCTTTGCTTTCGTCAGCTGTCGGTCCGTTTCAAGGACGACGCTCATTCGCTGTGCTGCTTTTGCCGATTGCCTGGCGTTCTTTTTCAGCCGAATCGCCAGCGTACTGATGATGAATGCGGCAATCAGCATGATCAGGAACGTCACGGGATAACCGGTTCCATAGGCATAGATAGAAAACTGCGGCTTGGTAAAGAGCAGATCGAACAGCAGGACACTGATGACCGACCACACCATGCTGAAAGCGCGGTGCGTGGTATTGATGGATACCATCAGGAGGCCGAGCAGGTACACCATGATGATATTGGCATCCGTAAAGCCCAAGTGAGAAAACAGGAAGCCGATCAGTGTGCAGGCCAGCAGCGAAAGCACAAACACAGCGCTGTCCATCAGGATCTGCTTCCGGTTGCCCTCCACGGGCTTTTTCGCGACATATGTTTTCGTCCCATGATCAGGAATGATGAAGTAATCCAGATCAGGCGCATAGGCGACGAGACGATCCGTCAGCGACTTTTTCCGGCGCAGCCAGCCGCCAACGGTTTTGGTCTGCCCGATCACAATACAGGAGGCATCAGAGACCCTTGCATATTCAGCAATCTGATAGGGCACATCGTCTCCGGTCACCGTTTCCAGTGTCGCGCCAAGCTTTTCAGCCAGATTCATATTGCTGCGCAGGCGCTTCTTGTCCTCGTCCGACATAAGTGCGTATGCCGGTGTTTCGACAAACAAGGCGGTCATCGTTCCCTGAAATGCTGCAGCGACTTTGGATGCAGCGTGAATAACCTTTGCGTTGGAGGTGGACGAAGACAGGCATACGAGTATATGTCTGGTTTGTCCATTTGCATTTTCCTGGTGACTCATTTTGCTGTTCCTCCGGTTCGCATTCGCTCCAGCTGATGACATGGTGACTGATATAATCGTCCATCCTCCCCATCAGCAGGTAGCCCATGACAGCACATAGGGCAAAGGTCAGGATGATTGCAATTGCCATGATGATCCCTCCATTCTCATTCGCAATCCGCGCGGCACGTCATGAAGGAACAGTCATTAAATTCGGAAACACTTCTGAATATCCTTCCACTTGCCCAGGACCAGAATGGTTTGATTCGCCCGAAGCAAGGTGTCACTTGTTACCACGATGCTGGAATTTCCGTTCTCCCGTACAGCCAGGAGGTTCAGGCCGTATTTCTTGCGGATATCCAGCGCTCCAACGGTTTTTCCCTGCCATTCGGGCGGAACCGACAGATCGTAAATGGAATACTCGCTGTCCAGCGCAATGTAATCCAGCACATGATCCGTTGTGTGCCGGATGGCCGTCCACGCCGCAAGCTGACCCTCCGGATAGACCACATCATCCGCTCCGTTGCGAAGGAGGAATTTGCGCTGGACCTCGCTGGAAGCGCGGGATACGACTTTCCGCGCGCCGAGCTCTTTCAGCAGGGATGTGGTTTCAAGAGAGCACTGGAAGTTTTCTCCTATCGTGACTATGCAGACATCATAATTGTCTACGCCCAGCGACCTGAGAAAAGCCTCATTGGTCGCGTCTCCGATCTGGGCGTCTGTCACCAGCGGAAGGATTTCATTGACGCGCGCTTCGCTGATGTCCACAGCCATGATCTGATGGTTCAGTTCATTCAGCTTTTCAGCAACACTGCGCCCGAAGCGGCCCAATCCGATCAGCAATACCGATTTCATTATCAAACACCTCTCATCCGACTGTCAGTTTTTCCAGCGGCAGCGTGCTGCAGGATGCTTTCTTTACAGACTGCGCCGCGTAGATCAATGTCAGGCCGCCGACCCGCCCGAGGAACATCAGGACAATCAGTATCCCGCGGGAGAGAAGCCCCATCCTGCCCGTGATGCCCATGCTAAGCCCCACAGTGCCCAGCGCCGATGCGGTCTCAAACAGACAGGTCAGCAGCGGGAGCCCCTCTGTGATGCTGATGATCATGCCTCCTGCAAAGAACAGCGACAGGTACATCATCAGAATGGCGACTGCGTTCCGTACGGGATCCAGGCCGATCCGCCTGCCAAAGCATGATACATCATCCTTCCTGCGGAATACCGACAAGGCCGTCAGGAACAGGACGGCCATCGTTGTTGTTTTCATACCGCCTGCAGTGGAACCGGGGGATCCGCCCACAAGCATCCAGAGAATCATCAGTCCCTGTCCGCCGCCGCTCATCCGGGTGAGATCCACGGTATTGAATCCGGCTGTCCGGAGGGTGACGGACTGAAACAGTGATGGGAGGATGCGCTCTGATACCGGCATTTCTTTCATCTCGAGCAGCAGGAACCAGAGAAATGGTATCAGGATCATAACGGCAGATGTGACCAGAACCAGTTTGCTCTGCAATCGGTACCGTTTCAGGTGGATCCCATACTGGCGGATATCGTTCCAGACCAGGAAACCGATCCCTCCGACGGTGATCAGCAGGATCAGGACGATATTCACCAGAGCTTGCTGACTGTATCCGGTCATGGACGAGAATGCGCCGCGGATGCCCATCAGATCGAAACCGGCGTTGCAGAACGCGGATATGGAGTGAAACACGGCATACCAGATTCCCTTGCCGATTCCGAACTCCGGGATGAAAACAGGAAGCAGAAGGAATGCGCCAAGCGTTTCAATGGCCAGGGCGGTCAGAACGATGAATCTTGTGAGCCGAACGATTCCGCCGACCTGCGGCGCGGAGATGGACTCCTGCATCACACTGCGCTGCATCAGGCCAATCCTGCGCTTTGTGACAAACGCCATCGAGACAGCGGCTGTGACAACCCCCATTCCGCCGATCTGAATCAGGACCAGAATAACGGCCTGTCCAAATGTGGACCAGAAGGTTGCGGTATCCTGTACCACGAGCCCTGTTACGCACACCGCTGAAGTCGCGGTGAACAGACAATCCGCGAAACACGCTCCGCCTTGCTGAACACTGGCGACCGGAAGCATCAGGAGCAGTGTACCGATGAGGATCGCAGTGAAGAAGCCAAAGGCGATGATCTGAAAAGAGGATATCCTGAACTTTCCCCAAATGCTCATCAAACAGCCCTCCCTGCCATCATCTGTATTGTACATGAAGAACTGTAATGATGGCATTAGAAATGTAAGCGTCGGTATAAAGATCTCATAAAGATTTCGGCGATTTGAGACGACCCTGAACAGCGCTTCTGCCTTGACAAGATACGGGGCAAAGCCTATACTGCGGCTGGAGGGATGCAATATGTCGGCATGGGATGTTCAGAGCTTTTTCAACGGCTATACTTTCGGCTTCTGTGCCCGCAGGGGTTTCACGGAAAAAGGCATCTGGCGGGAGAGCCTGAGGGAGATGGTGCGCACTACAGGCTGCAATGCGCTGGTGCTGCCGGTCTGCGGCCTGCAGGAGCATGCCTATTCCACGGAGGTTGACACGGACACGCCGGACGTGATGTCATCTGATGACGTGTCGAGGGTGTGCGAAGCGGCCCGGGAGCTGGGGCTGCAAATCTGCATGAAGGCGATGGTCAACTGCCGGGACGGCTATTGGCGCGCCTACATTCGCTTTTTCGATCACGACGTGCCCACCGAGCCCGGCTGGGACGCCTGGTTTTTATCCTACGGGCGGCATGTGGCGCGGGTGGCGGAGATGGCGGCGGAGAACCGCGCTGATATGCTCTGTGTGGGCTGCGAGATGGTCGGCGCGGACGGGCAGGCCGACCGCTGGCGGAGGCTCATCAGCGATGTGCGCGGGGTGTACCCTGGCCCGGTGACCTACAACTGCGACAAATACCAGGAGGATCACGTCTCCTGGTGGGACGCGGTGGACGTGATTTCCTCATCCGGGTATTATCCGATGGATGAGATCGATGACAACCTGCGTCGGATCGAAGCCGTGTCCCGCCGGGAGGGCAAGCCTTTCCTGTTTATGGAAGCAGGCTGCCCGAGCCGCTACGGCAGTGAACACCGCCCCAACGACTGGCGCTTCGGCGGCGCAGTCAGCGAAAAAGCCCAGGCTGACTGGTACTGCGCCTTCACGCAGGCCCTCAGCCGGCATCCCTTTGTGCGGGGAAGCGTCTGGTGGGACTGGCCGGCTCTCCGCCTGTATCCCGAGGCGGACGGGCCTCAGAACCCGGGCTACTGCACCTATGGCAAGGAAGCCAACCGCATCCTGCTGAACTGGTCTCCCAGATAACAGCGCCAGCTGACTCCATAGAAAGAGCCTGACCCATGTGAAGGCCAGGCTTTTGGATTGGATGCGGGGAATCATCCGGTTGGCGCTTACAGCGTCACGCCGGTTTTGAAGATGGCCAGATCGTGGAAGCCGCTCTTCTCCGAGTTCACCTGCTGGCCGGAAGCCACGGCGAGGACAAAGCCCAGCAGCTCATCGGCAAGGCTGTCAAGGGAGCGGCCCTCGGAGAGCATCCGTCCGGCGTCAAAGTCGATCCAGCCGCGCTTTTTCTGCGCCAGAGGCGTATTGGAAGCGATCTTGACGGTGGGCACCGGGCAGGCAAAGGGAGTGCCCCGGCCTGTGGAAAAGAGCACCAGATGCGCGCCGGAGACGGACAGCGCTGTGGCGGCCACCAGGTCGTTGCCGGGGGCGGAGAGCAGGTTCAGCCCGTGAACACTGGCCTTCTGCGCATAGCGGAGCACATCCCGCACAGGGGCAAAGCCGCTCTTCTGGGTGCAGCCCAGCGCCTTGTCCTCCAGTGTGGAAATGCCGCCGGCCTTGTTGCCGGGGGAGGGATTCTCATAGATGGTCTGGTGGTGGGACTCAAAGTATTCCTTGAAGTCATTGATCAGCCGGACGGTCTTCTCAAAGGTGGCCTCGTCCTCACAGCGGTTCATCAGGATGGTCTCCGCGCCGAACATCTCCGGCACCTCGGTCAGGATCGTGGTGCCACCCATGGCACCAAGCCGGTCGGAGAAGCCGCCGATCACCGGATTGGCCGTGATGCCCGAGAAGCCGTCCGAGCCGCCGCACTTCAATCCGACCACCAGCTTGTCGGCCGGGCATGGGACGCGCAGATCGGCGCGCATGGTTTCAGCCAACTCCCGGAGCAGGCGCAGGCCTTCCTCGTGCTCATCCTCCACCTGCTGGCAGATCAGCGTGCGAACCCGGCTGCGGTCATAATCGCCCATCCGCGGCAGGATCTCGCCGATGCCGCTGTTTTCACAGCCCAGCCCCAGCAGCAGCACACCGCCTGCGTTGGGATGGGTGGCCAGATCCGCCAGGACGTCCCGGGTGTTCTCCTGATCTTCACTCATCTGAGAGCAACCGTAGGGGTGGCGGAAGGCGATCACCGCTTCCACCCCGTCGCCCACCAGTTCCTGAGCCGCTATCTCAAGGGAGCGGGCCACATCGTTGACACAGCCCACAGTGGGGATGATCCACAGCTCATTGCGGATACCCACCTGGCCGTTGGCCCGCGGGTAGCCCAAGAAGGTGCGCGGCGCAGCAGGCGTGACCTGGGGATGGGTGGGCTGCCAGGTGTAGGTCAGCTCACCGGAGAGCAGGGTGCGCAGGTTGTGCACATGTACATGCTGGCCAGCCTTGATCTCAGCTTTGGCCGCACCGATAGGGAAGCCGTACTTGATGACCCGTCCGCCCTCAGGAATGTCCTCCAGGGCGATCTTATGTCCCGCCGGCACGTCGCTGAGCACAGTCAGCGCACAGTCGTTCAGGGCTGCCGTCTCTCCGGACTGAAGCGCCCGGAGCGCCACGGCGACATTGTCCTGCGGATTGATGCGGAGAAGATCTGTCATGGGGCTGTCCTCCTCAACGATGTGATCCGAATTTGTCTGCAAACATATTCTATCACATTCCATTCGTGTTTTCAACGATGTTTTGCCTTGAGTTTCCGTGCGGCTATGACGCGGTTGCGTCATTCAGGTCAAGCGCCGGAGTATAGCGCACCGCGCTGGCGTCCAACACCCAGTGGAGGTATGCCTTTGTGTATCTCTGCAGGGAGGCGAAAGCGGTGATACTTCGTTTCTTTAAATCGCTTACGACATCCGGGTCATCAGCGAGCGTATATTCATGGTAGAGCCGCTCGCGGAAATGAATCTCATCGGCGAGCGTGTACCCATCGTTTCCCAAAGCGGAGGCAAAAGAGACGACCGGGTCCAGCAGGTAAAAGAGAAGGACGTTGTATTTCTCCTCTGATACATCTATACCTTTCATTAGCAGATTCAGTGTAGCACCCAGAATATCCGGCAGCACGGCCGCAGGATCGGCGTATTTGAAAAATGGATGGACTGCACACAATGCATCGTACAAACCAGGGAGAAGATCTTCCTCCGGCACCACGCATTCCAGCTTTTCCACATTGATTCTGCTGCGAATATAATCTGCCATCAGATTAGTGCACCCTTGTAGTTCCGCGTCTGCAAAGGAAAAGAGCGCCTCTCCGGTATGATCCTCAAACAGATGCTGGTCAAGCACCGGGCTAGGTTGGAAGCCGCCCAGAAGATCATGGCCGAGACGAAAGCCAAGATGGAAGCGGAGACGGCCAACGCCAAGGAGACCAAGGCCCGGATCGACGAGCTGCTCTCCTGGGCGGAGTGCTTCGACAAGGCCGATATTGAAACCAGGCACATGATCGTCGCCCGGCTGATCGAGCGGGTGGAGGTCAGAACCGGCTACAAGGTGCACATCAAATTCAGGATTTCGCTGGAACAGTACCTGGGAAAAACCAGCGCCTGATAAAACGTAAAGAATCCTGTGGGGAGAATCATTCCTCACAGGACTTTTTCTTTTGGTATGAAGACTATGAAAATTGTTGCCATCGATTGCACCGCGGTGGAAAATGTGGAGGCCGATAATCTGTATCAAAGGTCAGAACTGGATTACCTGAGCTGGAACGATCCAACGACATACGCAGAACTGATTCTGAACGGCGAGCCTCAAGAATACTTGAAAACCGTCACGGTCGATTTTTCTGTGCAAATGACGTAAGCTCCCTATTGATATAAGCACAGCACCGATTAGGCCCCATCTATTGCGACCAAATGCAGCTGCGCCGCTGGATAATCCCTGTGCATTTGCGGAAACGCAAAACCGCCGTTCACCAGCGCCAAGCCGGAATGGGCGATGTTTTCTCCTTCCAGGCGATAGCGATATTGGGGATTGAGCCCTTGCAGACGGACATGTGGGAAGGGCCCATTGGCGCGAACATGCGTCATTACCAGATTGACAAGCGCTTCCTTTTGATCGGGCGATACAAACATCCAGGCCTCAAAATCCTTGTTTTCGTCCAGTTCCGTCAGGCGGTAGTAGCTGCCTTTAGCAATCAGCAATTCAAAGCGGTGATAATCGCTGATCTGTTTTTTGATCTCCTCTTTTTCTGCGTCGGTCAGCTTTTCCGGGTTCAGCTCATACCCAAACGTTCCCGACTGGGCAACGATGCTCCGGGTGGAAAGAGGCGTCATACGGCCTGTCTGGTGATTGGGTGAAGCAGAAACATGCGCTCCCATGGTGGACGCCGGATAGCCATAAGAGGTGCCGCGTTGGATTTCCAGGCGTTCTACAGCATCCGAATCATCGGAACACCAGATCTGCGGGCAGTAATACAGCATGCCCGCATCAAAACGCCCGCCGCCGCCGGAACAGCCCTCGATCATCAGATCGGGATAGCGTGTCAGTAGCCGGTCCAAGAGCTGATAGGTGCCCAGCATAAACCGATGAGCCACCTCGCCCTGCCGGTCAGCAGGCAGGGCATGGGAATAGCAGTTGGCGATGGAACGGTTGAAATCCCACTTCACATACTCGATCTTTGCGTGATCCAGCACGGCGCACATGGCATCGAACAAGTAATCCACCACGTCCTGCCGGGACATATCCAGCACCAATTGATTCCGGGCCAGCATGGGCTTTCGGTCCGGATCGGCGAGCGCCCAATCGGGATGGGCCCGGTACAGGTCGGAATCCTCGTTAACCATCTCCGGCTCAAACCACAGGCCGAATTCTAAGCCAAGCGCATGAATTTGGTTGGACAATTCCTGTATAGAGCAGCCCAGTTTCTTTTCGTTGACCGCCCAATCGCCCAGACCTGCGTTGTCGTCGTCCCGTTTGCCAAACCAGCCGTCGTCCAGCACCAGCATTTCCATGCCCATTTCTTTGGCTGAGTGGGCAAAGCGCAGGATTTTTTCGGCGTCAAAATCAAAATACGCCGCTTCCCAGCTGTTGATCAGCACAGGCCGTTTGGCCGTTTGCCAGCGGGGAGAAATCACCTGATGACGGATGATATCGTGGTAATGGCTGCTC
>JAFXVR010000070.1 GCA_017534885.1 Clostridia bacterium
CAACGGCAAGACGGAGACCGTTGAAGCCACCCCGACCTGGAACGGGAACACCTACACCTACACCGGCCTGGACAAGTATGACGACGACGGCTACGAGTACACCTACACCGTCACCGAAGTCCAGATCAACGGCTACGACGCACCGATGCAGGATGGGTTCAACTTCACCAACCCGATCCACGATCCCGAGGATGTGACCATCAGCGGCACCAAGACCTGGATCGACGGCGACAAGGAACACTACAACGCAGATGAGATCGTCCTGACCCTGACCCGCACAGCCAACGGCAAGACCGAGACCGTGAACGTCACGCCGGTCTGGGATGGCAGCACCTACACCTATTCCAACCTGGAGAAGTACGACGAGAACGGCTACGAGTACGTTTACACCGTGACCGAGTCTCCCATCGTCGGCTACACCACCGAGCAGGATGGGTACAACTTCACCAACACCCTCAATCAGGAGTATCAGGACATCGCTGTGGTGAAGGTCTGGATTGACGATGACAACCGCGACGGCGTCCGGCCCGATCGCCTGGCGGTCACCCTCTCCGACGGCACGGTCATCTACCTGGATGAGAACGGCAACTGGAGAGCAACAGTCTCCAACCTGCCGAAGTACAAGGACAGCCGCGAGCCCATCGAGTACACCTGGACCGAGGAAGACATTCCCGAGTACGAGCTGATCTCCGTTGTCGAAGAGAACGGCGTTACCACCTTCACCAACAGGCATGTGTCTGCGACAACAGCGCTGTCTGTCCGGAAGGTCTGGAATGACGACAACAACCGTGACGGCCTGCGGCCCACTGAGCTGGTTGTTGAGCTCTATGCGGATGGCGAACCCACCGGCATCACCGTCACCCTGAACGAGGAGAACGGCTGGAGTGCGACCATCAACGAGCTCCCGGCCAACAAGGCAGGCTCCGCCATCAGCTACACCTGGGTTGAGCCTGAGATTGAGGGCTACACGCTGATCACCACCGATGACAACGGCGTGATCGTGCTGACCAACACCCACGTGCCGGCTACCACGGCGCTGACGGTAGTGAAGGTCTGGAACGACGACAACAACCGCGACGGGCTGAGGCCTGAAAGCCTGACCGTGACGCTGCTGGCCAACAACGTGAGGCTCAACACCGTCACCCTCAGCGATGCCAACAACTGGACAGCGACCATCAACAATCTGCCCGTCAACGAGAACGGCAAGCCCATCCAGTACACCTGGACCGAGCCGGACATCCCGGGCTATACGCTGACCAACCGCAACACCGTGGTCAACACTACCACCCTCACCAACACCCATGTGCCTGAGACGGTGGAGCGCACCATTGTGAAGGTCTGGGTGGATAACGGTTATCCCGCGCGTCCCGCCAGTCTGACCATGATCCTCTTCGGCGGCGACCTGCCCATCACAGTCACCCTGAACGAGGCCAACAACTGGCAGGCTACCGTAACCGGTCTGCCCAAGTACCGCGACGGTGTGGAGATTGTCTACACCTGGCGCGAGTCTGATGTGACCGGCTACACGCAGACCAACTACGTGACCAATGACACGGTGACGACCATCACCAACACGCGCGTGCCGCCTGAAGAGAACGACACGGTTTACACGCTGACCATCTACTACCGTTACCTGGATGGCAGGCCCGCCGCGCCCACCGTCATTCAGACCCATCACGAGGGCGATCCCTACGACGTGGTGTCGCCGCACATCGACGGTTACACAGCCACGATCCTGCGGGTCACGGGCATCCAGCCCAACCGCGACATCGAGTACGTCGTCATCTACATTCCGAACAACGATCCCAACAATCCGTTCATCATTATCGATGACTTCGAGACGCCTTTGGGCCTTGGCCAGGTCTTCATCAACGTGGGCGACTGCCTTGAGTAAGCGGCTTTGAAGTCCTGTGGGGAAGGAGAGTCTTGCGCAATGAGAAGCTCTCCTTCCCCACTCCCCTGTTGCCATCTTCCGGCTCTGCGCCCGAAAGACTGACAAGATCTCAGCTTGTCCGAGAAAGGATGATCCACGTATGAAGAGATTCAGCGCCTTGATCCTCGCCGTGCTGATGCTGCTGACCTGCCTTGCCGCCCATATGGAGGGCGCGGAGCCTGAAGATCAGCAGGAGAGCGTGTATGATCATCTGTCAGTGGGCAATCCCACCCCGATGAAAGGTGACTTCTTTACCGATCTCTGGGGCAATGCCACCAGCGATATTGACGTCCGCAGCCTGCTGCACGGATATAACCTGGTGATGTGGGATGGCGAACAGGGCATGTTCACTGTGGATCCCTCCGTTGTCAGCGGCATCGGTGTGCTGGAAAACGCACAGGGCGACCGCAGCTATGTGCTGGCGCTGTACGATGATCTGTACTACTCTGATGGCATGCAGATTACCGCATGGGACTACGCCTTCTCCTTCCTGTTCCGCATGGCGCCTGAAGTGGAAGAGATCGGCGGCACCCCGGTGCGTTACGAGCAGCTGTTGGGGTATCAGGCTTATCTGGATGGCACCTCGCTGTATCTCTCCGGCGTGCGCGTCCTGTCTGATGACACCCTGATGATCACCGTGCGGCATGAGTACCTGCCCTTCTTCTATGAGCTGGGGCTTCTGGAATGCAACCCCTTCCCCATTCACATCATCGCTCCCGGTGTTGAGGTCAGGGACGACGGCATGGGCGTGTATTTGGCCAATTTGGATCCCGACGTGACGGAGCCTCTGTTTACCGCCGAGCTGCTCCAGAAAACAGTGATGGATCCGGAAACCGGCTATCTGTCCCATCCCTCTGTGGTCAGCGGACCCTATACCCTGACTTCCTGGGACGGCGAAACTGCAGATTTTGCCATCAACCCCTATTTCAAGGGCAACAGCGCCGGTGAGATTCCTTCCATACCCACGCTTTCCTACACCTTGGCGGTCAACGATACCATGGTGGACGAGCTGGAGGAAGGCCGTTTCGATCTGCTCAACAAGGTGGTGCGTTCCGACAGCATCATGGAGGGCTTCAACCTGATCGGCGAAGACAATTACCGGATGAAGACCTACCCGCGAATTGGGCTGAGTTCCATCTGCTTTGCCTGCGAGCGGCCTGCCATGGCATCCCAGGCTGTCCGCCAGGCCATCGCCTGGTGCATCGACCGGGATCAGCTGACCACTGAATACACCGGCAGCTTCGGCCTGCGCGTGGACGGTTATTACGGCCTCGGCCAGTGGATGTACGGCATTATCAACGGCACCACGGCGCCGCCAGTCGATCCGCCTGAAAACGAGAATGACCGCAACGCCATGAATGAGTATGAGCGTCTGCTGGAGGAGTATGAAGCGCTGTCCCTGGACGGCCTGACCGCCTACACCCTTGACCTGGATCAGGCCCGCGCCCTGCTGGCCTCTGACGGCTGGGAGCTCAACCAGGACGGTCTGCTGGAAAAGGAGATCGAGGGCGAGCGGGTGGTGATGGACCTGACCCTGCTATGCCCGGAAGGCAACAACATCAACGAGTGGCTTGAGGCGCACCTGATTCCCGACCTGGCGTCTGTCGGCATCCGGCTGAGCATCGAGATCGTGCCCATGACCGAGCTGCTGGAGCGCTGGTATGGCCAGAGCGACCGCGACGCGGACATGATTTACATGGCCACCAACTTTGACATCATCTTTGACCCGGCCATCCATTTCATTGTGGATGAAAGCGGCAGGCCGAACTGGGCGTCCAGCAAACAGGCGGACGAGGAGCTTTACGAGCTGGCCCTGGCCATGCGCGAGACCGAACCCGGCAATGTGCTGGAATACATGCAGAAGTGGGTCGCTTTCCAGGAGCGCTTCAACGAGATCCTGCCCGTGCTGCCGCTCTACTCCAATGTCTACTTTGACTTCTACATTGGCGCGCTGAAGGATTACGACATCGAAGAGCACTCCACCTGGGGCCTGGCCATCGTCGGCGCATCCCTGAGCGCTGAAGAGGAAACGGAAGACGAGCTGGATGACGACCTGGACGGTTTTGAGGAGTTTGACGACTGACAGACAGGCGCAGCAAAGGGGAGAGCCGGTTGATGCTGGCTCTCCCTTGCTGTATGTACAGGCGTGATTTGCATGGCTTTCGCATCAGTTTTCAGGAGGGAGACGATAGACCCATGTCTGTATTTGACTTCCCCATCGGCAGAGGCAACCCGAGAAACAGCGAGGGCTCTTTTCTGCAGCGCGGAGAGGATGAAATCCTTTTCGCCTACTCCTGCTTCAGCGGGGACAGAGCGCAGGATCACACGCCCGCGGACATCTGCCTTGTTCGCTCGTTTGACGGCGGCATCGGCTGGAGCAAACCGGTGCGCATAGTCCGGGCGGACACCTTGCAGGCCATGAATGTGATGAGCGTTTCCCTGCTCCGGATGCTCAACGGGGACATCGGCCTGTTTTATCTCGTGCGCAAAAGCTGGACGGACATGTACATCGCTCTGCAGTGCTCCGGTGATGACGGCCTCACCTGGAGCGAACCCGTGCGCTGCTCCACCCGCACGGGGTATTTTGTGATGAACAACGACCGGGTGATCCGGACTTCGTCAGGGCGAATCCTCATTCCGGCGGCGGAGCACAAAAACAGCCTCGACGCGCAGGGGCGGGTGAAGCTGGCCCCGGCCTCCGCCACCTTCTTCTTTTCGGACGACGACGGCATGACGTGGAACGAGGCGGAAACGGAGCTGAGGCTCAGCTATCCCGTGTGCCGTTCCGGGCTGCAGGAGCCAGGTGCTGTGGAACTTCATCCGGGACAGCTGTACGGATGGGCGCGCACAGATCTTGGCCGTCAGTACGAGTTTCACTCCGCAGACGATGGCCTTCACTGGACGGAAGCTGTGCCCTCGCGCTTCACCTCTCCCCTCTCCCCCATGTCCATCCGACGGCTGCAGAATCGTCAGCTGATGGCCATCTGGAATCCAGTGCCCGTCACCAACCTGATTCACAAAAGCAGGGTGACGGACTGCCGCACGCCGCTGGTGTATGCGCTCAGCAAAAACAACGGCACGGACTGGAGCGCCCCTGTCGTTGTTGAGGACAATCCGAACGCGGGTTACTGTTACACAGCCATGCTTCCTCAGCGGGACGCCGTGCTCCTGGCTTACTGCGCCGGAACGGAAGAAGACGGCTGCTGCCTCAACCGGCTGAGGATCCGGCGGCTTGGTCTTCCGCCGTACAACAACACAAGTGTTCAGGAGTGATCAGGCTTGTGCGGCCAGCAGCGTCTCCCTGAAGGCATCGTAGTTCTCTGTCTCATAGCCGCGGCAGTACACCGCGAATTCAATATAGCTGAAATACTGTGCATACTCGGTCAGGGCGTCCCGGTATGCCCTGGCCACCGCCCACGGATCGTTGGCAAAAGCGCCGCATCCAAAGGCTCCGAGGATGAGCGCGTCGGCGCGTTTTGACGCGGATATGTGCAGGATATGCCGGGCGCGCTTCAGGTGAATTGCGTACTGTTCATCCGCTGACAGACGGACGGCATCAGCAGCCTCCGGATTGTGGATGTTCCCGGGGAGCTCCCGCAGGTTCGGCGCGGCGCAGGTGATCACGTCCACCTTCACCCATTCGCCGGCATCGAGCCGCTGTGGCAGGCTCTCGTCCGTCTTGCAGATCACCACATCAGGTGACCAGATGCAGGCGTCCGTGTGCAGGGGATTCTCCGCGGCGCGGTTCGGCAGGTAATAAGCTTCCCACAGAAAGCGCTGGTTCAGCGTGGGATAGAGCGTTGAGCAGCGGCAGAGGCTTTCCTCCTGAGCGCTGCTGCCGTGCTTCACGCCGCCGCCCGGATTCACGGCGGAAGCAAAGTTCAGCACGGCGATTCGCTCTTCTCCATGAGCATGCCGGCGATCGCTGGCGGCCTGAAAGCTCTTCTTTCCAGTCACCGCAATCACCGCTGGCCTCTCCCGCTTTTCCGGCAGCGGAGGATAAGCGTCAGCGCTGAAAATGGACGTCTCCCTGCAGCTCGCCTCCGCAGCCGCGGACAGCTGCGCGTTTTCAGAGGTATAGTCCAGGGTGTCTTCAAACACTTCGATCAGTTTTTGCCTTCTGTCAAACATGAACAGGCCTCCCGGTGCTGCCGCGTAAGCTTTTTTGTTTGGCGCATTGTCAGCTTCCCATGAGGCCAATATATCATACCTGCACCGCCTGCGCAAGGGCAAGTTGATTCAGGCGATGGGTATACCTCCCCTTTTTCGCCATGCCACGGCAAAATCTTGAAAAAAGAGGTGAATCCCCCTTGACAGCCGCCCAAATTGGTGTACAATAACCTTGTAAAGGTCAAAGAAAGTCAGACCTTTCCGAAAGGAGTGGACGCCTATGGCAGCGCTTCCGAATTATACGCAGAAATCCCTTGATGCGATCCGCCGCGCCCAGCAAATCGCCATTGAATATCAGCATCCGCAGGTGGATCAGGAGCACCTTGTTCTGGCATTGATTGAGGAAGGTCAGGAGCTGATTCCCCAGCTGCTGACCAAAGCGGGCCTGTCCATCGAGAGCCTGAAAGCCGCCGCTCAGGATTCCCTGGAAAGGACAGCCCACGTATCCGGCTCCGGGCATCAGCCTGATCAGATCTATCTGACCAATGAGATGGAGAAGTCCTTGCATGCCGCCTCAGAAAAGGCGAAGCAGATGAAGGACGAGTACATCTCCGTCGAGCACCTCTGGATGGGCATCGCAGAGAAGCCCAACGCCCGCATGAAGGGCATCCTGAGCCGGCTCGGCTATCAGCCTGATGCCTTCCTGAAAGCCCTCAGCAGCGTCCGCGGCGCCACCCGCGTGACCACCGATAACCCCGAGGAAACCTACGACGCGCTGAAAAAGTACGGCACCGATCTGGTGGCCATGGCCCGCAACCAGAAGCTGGATCCAGTGATCGGCCGCGATTCCGAGATCCGCAACGTCATCCGCATCCTCTCGCGTAAAACCAAGAACAACCCTGTGCTGATCGGCGAACCAGGCGTGGGCAAGACAGCCATCGCGGAAGGTCTCGCCCAGCGCATCGTGCGCGGAGACGTGCCGGATTCCCTGAAGGAAAAGACGATCTTCTCCCTGGACATGGGCAGCCTGATCGCCGGCGCGAAGTTCCGCGGCGAGTTTGAGGAGCGGCTGAAGGCGGTGCTGGCGGAAATCAAGAAAAGCGAGGGCCGGATCATCCTCTTCATCGACGAGCTGCACACCATCGTCGGCGCTGGCAAGGCGGAAGGCGCAATGGACGCCGGCAACCTGCTCAAGCCCATGTTAGCTCGGGGTGAGCTGCACTGCATCGGCGCGACCACCCTGAATGAATACCGGCAGTATATCGAGAAGGACGCAGCCCTTGAACGGCGCTTCCAGCCCGTAATGGTGGCTGAACCGACGGTGGAGGACACCATCGCTATTCTGCGCGGCCTGAAGGAGCGCTATGAGGTCTTCCACGGCGTGAAGATTCAGGACAGCGCGCTGATCGCCGCGGCCACCCTCTCCAATCGCTATATCACGGACCGCTTCCTGCCGGACAAGGCCATCGATCTGGTGGATGAGGCCTGCGCCATGATCCGCACCGAGATCGATTCCATGCCCACCGAGCTGGATGAGGTCAGCCGCAAGATCATGCAGCTGGAGATTGAGGAGACCGCCCTGAAGAAGGACGAGGATCCGGCTGCCCGGGAGCATCTGGAGAACGTCCGCAAAGAACTGGCTGACAAGCGCGACCATTTCAACGCCATGAAGGCGCGCTGGGAAGCCGAGCGCCAGGCCATCGACCGGGTGAGCAGCCTCCGGAGCCAGATCGAGCAAACCAAGGCTGACATCGAGAAGGCCAAGCGGGATTATGACCTCGCCCGCGCCAGCGAGCTGGGGTACAGTGTGCTGCCCGCACTGGAAAAGGAGCTGGCCGAAACGGAAGCCCTCGCAGAAAAAAGCAAGGGAGAAGACAGTCTGCTGCATGACAAGGTGACTGATGACGAAATTGCCCGGATTATCGCCAGATGGACGGGCATCCCGGTATCAAAGCTGATGGAAAGCGAGCGGGAGAAGCTCCTGCGCCTGCCGGACATCCTGCACGAGCGGGTCATCGGCCAGGACGAGGCGGTCACCAAGGTCTCCGAGGCCATCCTGCGCAGCCGCGCTGGTATTCAGGATCCCAACCGGCCGCTGGGCTCCTTCCTCTTCCTCGGCCCCACCGGCGTGGGCAAAACCGAGCTGGCCAAGACCCTGGCCCAGGCGCTGTTTGACGACGAGAAGAACATGGTGCGCATCGACATGAGCGAGTACATGGAGAAGTTCAGCGTCTCCCGCCTGATCGGCGCGCCTCCCGGATACGTGGGCTATGACGAGGGCGGCCAGCTGACTGAGGCCGTGCGCCGTCATCCCTATTCCGTCGTCCTCTTTGACGAGGTGGAAAAGGCGCATCCGGACGTGTTCAACGTGCTCCTGCAGGTGCTGGACGACGGACGCATCACGGACAGCCAGGGCCGGACAGTGGATTTCAAGAACACCATCCTCATCATGACCAGCAATCTGGGCTCTGAATACCTGCTGGAGGGCATTCAGGACGGCCAGATCAGCGAGAGCGCCAGGAATCTGGTCAATCAGCTGCTGAAGACCCATTTCCGTCCGGAATTCCTGAACCGGATCGATGAGATTGTCTGCTTCCAGCCGCTGCAGCGCGAGCAGATCACCCGCATTGTGGCGCTGCTGGTGGCCGGTTTGAATCAGCGGCTCAGCGACCGCCGCATTTCCGTCCGCCTGACAGAGGAAGCCATGGAGGCTGTGATCGACCAGGGCTTTGATCCGGTGTACGGTGCACGTCCGCTGAAGCGCTATCTGCAGTCCCATGTGGAAACCCTTGTGGCCCGGCGGCTCATCCGCGGCGACGTGCGTCCGGGTGAAGAGCTGGTGATCGACACGCAGCCGGACGGCAGCCTCTTTATCAGATAAGGTCATTCACAGCCCAATACTCTGCCCGCTGTTCTCTGCCCGTGTTTTCCGGCGCGAACAGCGGGCTTTCTTGCTGTCTTCTTACTGCCGAATACAGCCGGGAGAATTCAGCGCAGGCCTGCAGGCAAAAAGAAAAACCATCCCAAATCAGCGCCTGTGCGCATTTCCCTGCCTGTCAGCCCTTGCGCCTGTTCCCTGATTATGTTACAATTATTTGGTACGCAAACCCATGGAGGAAACGTGATGAGCGACACGGTACGGATTTCGGCAGCGGATGTTGCCTATACTTATGAGGAAGACTCCAAGCCGGCCCTGAGCGGTATCAGCCTGGAAGCCAGGGCCGGTGAGTTTATCGCCGTGCTGGGGCATAACGGCTCCGGCAAGTCTACCCTGGCCAAGCTGCTCAACGCCCTGTATCTGCCCGACAGCGGCACTGTTCTGGTCTGCGGCATGAACACGGCTGATGAGGATCGCATCTGGGACATCCGCCGGGAAGCCGGCATGATCTTCCAGAACCCTGACAACCAGATTGTGGCGACCGTGGTGCAGGAGGATGTGGCTTTCGGGCTGGAAAACCTGGGCGTGCCCCATGACGAGATGGTCCGCCGAGTTGATGAAGCGCTGCAGGCGGTGCACATGACCAAGTATGCCGCTTCCGCACCCCACATGCTCTCCGGCGGACAGAAGCAGCGGGTGGCCATCGCGGGCATTTTAGCCATGCAGCCCTCCTGCATCATCGCCGATGAGGCTACCGCCATGCTGGATCCGGCCGGACGCCGGGATGTGCTGGAGACTGTGCGCAAGCTGAATACCGAGAAGGGCATCACGGTCATCTGGATCACCCATTACATGGAGGAGGCCGCCACGGCGGATCGTGTGATTGTGGTGTCTGACGGGGAGATCGCCCTGCAGGGCACTCCCCGGGAAGTATTCCAGCAGGTAGAGACTCTGCGGAAGCTGCACCTGGACGTGCCGCGCATGACTGCCCTCGCCCATGACCTGCGGGAAAAGGGCTTTGACATCCGGGCGGATGTGCTGACGGTTGAGGAGATGGCGGAGGAGGTGGCCAGGCGCTTATGTCCATCGAACTGAGGGATGTCACTTACACCTATTCGGAAGGCAGCGCCTTTCAGTCCACCGCGCTGAAGAATGTCAATCTCACCATCCATGACGGCGAATTCATCGCGCTTGTGGGGCATACAGGCTGTGGCAAGTCCACCCTGGTGCAGCACCTGAACGGTCTGCTCAAGCCTTCCTCCGGCCAGGTGCTCATCGACGGACAGGATCTGCACGGGGAGAATGTGGACCGCCGGAAGCTCCGCCAGCAGGTGGGTCTGGTGTTCCAGTATCCGGAGTATCAGCTTTTTGAGGAAACAGTAGCCAGGGATATCGCCTTCGGCCCCAGAAATCAGGGACTGAGCGACAGCGAGATCGACAGCCGCGTCCACCGGGCCATGGCGCATATGCATCTGAACTACGACACCCTGTCCCAGCGCAGTCCCTTCGAGCTCTCCGGCGGACAGATGCGGCGGGTGGCCATCGCGGGTGTTTTGGCTATGGAGCCCAAGGTGCTGGTGCTGGATGAACCCACCGCCGGATTGGATCCCCGGGGCCGCGACCGCATTCTCGGCATTGTGAAAGAACTGCACCGCAGCGGCACCACCGTGGTGATGGTCAGCCACAGCATGGATGATGTCGCCCCCCTGGCCACGCGCATTGTGGTGATGAGCCAGGGCGAGATCGCGGCCAGCGGTGCGCCCAGGGAGATCTTCCGTCAGCGCGCGCTGATGGAGTCTATCGGACTGGGTGTGCCCGAGGCGGCGCGGCTGAACCAGGCGCTCAGGGAGAAAGGCCTTGACCTGCCTGAGGCGCTCTACACCCAGGAGGAACTGCTGACGCACTTGCTGCGCCTGGGAAAGGAGGCGGGACTGTGCTGAAGGACATCACCTTGGGGCAGTATTATCCGGTGGACAGCCCGGTGCACCGCCTGGATCCCCGCATCAAGATTGTGCTGACGATTGCCATGATCGTGGCGGTCTTTCTGGTGCACTCGCTGATTGGCTACGGCCTTATTCTCATCTTTCTGTTTATCACCTCGTCCCTTGCCCGCATTCCTTTCAAAACCCTGGCCAAGGGTGTCAAGCCGCTGCGCTTCATTCTGGCGCTGACCTTCCTGCTCAACCTGTTCTTCACCACCACCGGTCAGGTGCTGTTCAGCTGGCAGTTCCTGACGGTCACCGACGACGGCCTGCACCAGGCGGTGCATTTCTCTCTGCGGCTGGTGTTTCTGGTCATCAGCACCTCCCTGCTGACGCTGACCACCTCGCCCATCATGCTCTCGGACGGCCTTGAGCTGCTGCTCTCGCCGCTGAAGGTCATCCATTTCCCGGCGCACGAGCTGGCCATGATGATGTCCATCGCCCTGCGCTTCATCCCCACACTGCTGGAGGAAACGGACAAAATCATGAAGGCCCAGATGGCCCGCGGCGCGGACTTTGAGTCCGGCAATCTGATTGCCCGGGCCAAGGCCATGATCCCCCTGCTGGTACCGCTCTTTGTCAGCGCCTTCCGCCGGGCGGGCGATCTGGCCATGGCCATGGAATCCCGCTGCTATCACGGCGGTGAAGGCCGCACGCGGCTGCGGGTGCTGAAGGTGACGCGCAATGACTGGATCGCCTGCCTCTGTGTGGCCGGGCTGATCGCGCTGATTGTGGCGGAAGGTCTGCTGATCCCGGAGGGCTGGCTGTGAAACGCATCCTGCTGACGGTGGAGTACGACGGCACAGCCTACGCGGGCTGGCAGCGGCAGCTGAACGGGCTGGCGGTGCAGCAGGTACTGGAGGAGGCTCTCGAAAGGGCGTGCGGAGCGCCCATCCGGGTGACCGGAGCCAGCCGAACCGACGCCGGGGTGCACGCCCTGGCTCAAGCGGTACACTTTGATACGGACAGCTCCATTCCGCCGGAGAAGTATCCCTTTGTGCTGAACACCATGCTGCCGCCGGACATCCGGGTGCACACAGGCCGGGAAGTGCCCGCCGGCTTTCACGCCCGCTTTCTCTCCGCCGGAAAGACCTATACCTACCGCATCCTCAACAGCCGCCATGGCAGCGCCATCCGCCGGCTCAACCACGCGCATGTGCCCGTTCCCCTGAATCTTGACCCCATGCAAAGCGCTGCGTCCAGCCTGACTGGCACCCACGATTTCGCGGCTTTCCAGGCCAGCGGCGGGACGGCGAAGACCACGGTGCGCACGATCCATCAGGCGGCGCTGACCCGGGAGGGAGACAGCCTGACGCTGGTGATCTCCGGCAACGCCTTCCTGTACAATATGGTGCGCATCATTGCAGGCACGCTGATTGACATCGGCCATGGCCGCCTGGGCGAGGGCGCTTTCCTGAACGCCTTTGCGACCCTCGACCGGCTGGCGCTCGGCCCGACGGCTCCGGCACATGGGCTGGAGCTGACCGAGGTGCGCTACCCGGACGCCGCCTTCACCGACCCGGAAAGCCTGCGCTGGCATCAGCCTGAAGCGGACGACTGACCGCGCAAACAGAAAGGACGAGCATGCTTCGCCTGACAAACCTGTCCCTTCCCCTGGATTATGACCGCGAAGCCCTGCGAAAGGCAGTGCTGAACCGGCTGCGGGTGCCGCCAAAGCAGCTCCGCAGCCTCAAGCTTCACCGTCGCTCCATCGACGCCCGGGATAAGCGCGATATCCACTTCAACCTCTCCGTGGACGTGACTCTTGCGGACGAAAGCGGTGTCCGGCGCAGGCTGAAGGCAGCGCAGGCTCAGCCTGTAAGTCCGGAGAAACTCCCCACTCTGCCCCCCTGCCGCTTTGAACAGCCGCCCGTTGTGGTCGGCGCAGGCCCGGCAGGTCTCTTTGCGGCGCTGACCCTGGCCCGCGCCGGCGCAAAACCTGTCCTGATTGAGCGGGGACGGCCGGTGGAGGAGCGGATGGCCGATGTCGCCGCGATGCGGGAAACGGGCGTCCTCAACCCGGAGAGCAACGTCCAGTTCGGCGAGGGCGGCGCGGGCACCTTCTCCGATGGCAAGCTGAACACGGGCATCAAATCGCCGTGGAGCCGCTTTGTGCTGGAAACCTTTGTGGCCTGCGGCGGCCCGGAAGACATCCTGATCGACCAGCTGCCCCATATCGGCACCGACCGGCTGCGGCAGGTGGTCGCGGCCATGCGCCGGGAGATCATCGCCGCGGGCGGAACCGTGCGCTTCTCCACACGCCTGACCAGCTTGCTGCTGAAGGGCAGCAGAGTGACCGGCCTTCAGCTTAAGGCGCCTGAAGGCGAGGCAGAGTTGCAGACGGACGCGGTACTGCTGTGCATCGGCCACAGCGCCCGCGATACCGCACAGCGTCTGTTCAATCAGGGTGTGCGCATGGTGGCGAAACCCTTCGCCATGGGCGTGCGCATCGAACACCTGCAGAGCGCTGTCAACCAGGCGCAGTATGGCACGATGGCCGGGCATCCTGTCCTTGGTGCAGCCCCCTACAAGCTGCATGTGCCCACAGCGGACGGGCGCGGCGTCTATACCTTCTGCATGTGTCCCGGCGGTGAGGTGGTCGCGGCCGCTTCCCAGCCGGGCGGTGTGGTGACCAACGGCATGAGCAACTATGCCCGGGATGGGATCAACGCCAACGCAGCTCTGCTGGTGGGCGTGCGGCCTGAGGACTTCGGCGACGATCATCCGCTCTCCGGCTTTGTGCTGCAGCGCTCTCTGGAGCAGGCAGCCTTCCGGGCAGGCGGCGGGGATTTCCGGGCCCCGGCCCAGCGGGTGGAGGACTTCCTGGCGAGCCGGCCCAGTACGGGCTTCGGGGATGTGCTGCCCAGCTACTGTCCGGGCGTCACCCCCTGTGACCTGCACAGCTTCCTGCCGGAGTATATCACCGGCAACCTGGCCTTTGGCCTGCGGCGCATGGATCAGCAGCTGAAAGGCTTTGCTCATCCCGACGCAGTGCTGACGGGCATCGAGTCCCGCTCCTCCTCGCCGGTTCGCCTGCCCCGGGGCGCGGACTGCCAGGCGGAAGGACTGGACGGCCTCTTCCCGGCCGGTGAAGGCGCGGGTTATGCCGGCGGAATCGTCAGCGCCGCGGTGGACGGCATCCGGGCCGCCATCGCCGCCATGGAGAGGAGTGTATTGCTGTGATTCGCGGAGTCTGCTTTGATATGGACGGTGTGCTCTTCGACACCGAGCGCCTGGGCAGCCGCATCATGTGCGTCGCCGCCTCCCTTCAGGGGGAGGAAATGACGGACAGGCATTGGCGCGCCCTCATCGGCAGTACCATGCAGCAGACCGTGGCACAGCTAAACGTCTGGTTTCCCCGGCTGGACGCGGAGCAGTTCATCCGCGACTGGAAGCGGGAACAGCTGGACTGGGTCAGCCGGAACGGTGTTCCCCTGAAACCCGGCGCGGCTGAAGCCCTCGAAACTCTTCAGGCTGAGGGCATCCGCCTGTCCCTGTGCACCTCCAACGATCCGGATGTGGTGGAGACCTATCTGCGGCTGACAGGCTGGGAGCACACCTTTCGGCCGGTGGTCACCAGGCTGATGATTGACCGGCCCAAGCCCGCCCCGGACTGCTATCTGAAAGCCGCGGCGCTCATGGGGCTCACGCCCGGTGAATGCGCAGGGGTGGAGGACTCCCCCACCGGCATTCAGGCTGTACGCGCCGCCGGAATGCTCAGCGTCATGATCCCGGACGTTATCCCGTATACCGAGTCCATTCAGCCGGCCATCGACCATCTCTTGCCTGACCTGCATGCCTTCATGCGCCTGATCAGTGAAATCAATCATCCGTCTGACTTTTGACAGGAGGTTTGCCATGAGCACCGTCAAGGAGAAGTTCCTGCGCTATATCCAGATCGAGAGCACTTCTGATGAAGCCTGCCCCGAGTGCCCCTCCACCCCCGGCCAGTGGAATGTCGCCCGGCAGCTGGTGGCTGAACTGCAGGCTATGGGCGTTGCGGACGCCCGGGTGGACGGAAACTGCTATGTCTATGGCACGATTCCCGCCAAGGGCGACCATCCCGAGCGCATCGGCCTGATCGCCCACATGGACACCTCTGACGCGGTGAAGGGCGCGACGCATCCCCAGGTGATTCCCTGCTACGAGGGCGGGCCCATCACCCTTCTAAACGGCGTGATTATCGACGGTTTTGACTTTCTCCCTTCCCTGGCGGGCCAGGAGCTGATCGTCACCGACGGCACCAGTGTGCTGGGGGCGGACGACAAGGCCGGTGTGGCGGAAATCATGCAGCTGGCCCAGATCCTGACCGCGCCGGACGCGCCGGAGCATTGCACCGTCTGCATCGGCTTCACCCCGGACGAGGAAATTGGGCGCGGCGCCGACCTGTTTGACATTCCGGGCTTCAGCGCGGACTGGGCCTACACCGTGGACGGCGGCGCCCTGGGCGAGCTGGAGTACGAGAATTTCAACGCCGCCTCCTGCAGGGTGACGGTGCGGGGCGTCAACATTCATCCGGGCTCGGCCAAGAATCAGATGAAGAACGCTGCCCTGATCGCCATGGAGTGGAACAGTCTGCTGCCGCCCGCTGAGATTCCCGCCCACACCGAGAAGTATGAAGGCTTCTTTCACCTTTCCTCCATGGAGGGAGATGAGGAGAACGCCACGCTGAAGTACATCATCCGCGACCACAGCAAACAGCGCTTTGAGGAGCGCAAGGAAACCTGCCGCCGGATTACGGCCTTTATCAACGCCCGCTATGGCGAGGACACCGTGCATTGTGAGATCAATGACAGCTATTACAACATGCGCGAGGTGCTGGAGCAGCGCATGGATATTGTGGACCGCGCCGCCGCCGCCTTTGAAAGTGCCGGTGTGAAGCCTGTCCGGCAGCCCATCCGCGGCGGCACGGACGGCGCAAGGCTCTCCTACATGGGCTTGCTCTGTCCCAATCTCTCCACCGGCGGCTACAACTTCCACGGACGCAAAGAGCTGATTCCCGTCCCCGCCATGGAAAAGATGGTAGAGGTGCTGCTCTGCCTGGTCGGCGCGCAGCAATAATGCGCTCCCGGCGTTCTCAGGCCAAAGAAACAGGAGGTTGCCATGAAGTATCATATTGATACCATCCCTGTGTGGGATGCCCTGAAGCTGGACAGCGAATGTCCGCTCTGCGCTCTGCGGCGCAAAACGGAGCTGGGCGAGGCGGAGCGTTATCTCGGCGCCTCGGTGATGGAGCCGGACACGCGCATCCAGGTGAACAAGCTGGGCTTCTGCCCGCAGCATCACGCCATGCTCTTTGGCATGAGCAACCGGCTTGGTCATGCGCTGATGCTGGAATCCCACACCGCAGAAACCCGTCAACGCATCCGCAAAACCTGTGATGACCTCAACAAGGCCGCCAAAGCCTGGGCGGAGGCTCCTCTGGGCAAGATGAGCCGGGCAGGAAGAGGGGCCTCCGAAAGGCTGGATCAGGTGACGGCGGAGATGACCAAAGAGGTCTCCTCCTGCATCATGTGCGATTCCATCCATGAGAACATGGAGCGCTACCTGCACACCTTCTTCCACCTGTATCAGAACGATACCGAGTTCCGCAAGCGCTTTTCCCAGAGCAAGGGCGTGTGTCTGCCGCATCTGGCCGATCTGGTGCGCACAGGCCGGGAGGAGCTGTCGCCCAAGGAGTTCGCCCCCTTCTGCGAGCTGCTGACCAGCCTGACCAACAGCAACCTGGACCGGATCCAGGAGGATGTCTCCTGGTTCATCAAGAAGTTTGATTACCGCTACAGCGCCGAGCCCTGGAAAAACAGCCAGGACGCCGTGCCGCGCACCGTCAACAAGCTGCGGGGCTGGTGTGTGGGCGATGAACCCAATCCGAAGGAATAAGCATCCGCAGCGCATAAGAATGCTGGATCCAAGTGAGAAGGGGGCTTTTGAATGACCCTGCAGGAAATGATCAATGAGAGCCGGCGCATCGTATTCTTCGGCGGCGCAGGCGTCTCCACGGAGAGCGGCATCCCGGATTTCCGCAGTGTGGACGGGCTCTATCATGAGCAGTGGCCCTGGCCGCCGGAGACCATCCTCAGCCGCAGCTTCTTTGATGAGCGCCCGGAGGATTTCTACCGCTTTTACCGCGCCAAGATGCTCCCGCTGGAAGCCAAGCCCAACGCGGCGCATTTGAAGCTGGCGGAACTGGAGAAGGCGGGCCGACTGACCTCTGTCGTTACCCAGAACATCGACGGCCTGCACACCAAGGCCGGGAGCCACCGGGTCTGGGAACTGCACGGCTCGGTGTGGCGCAACTACTGCATGCGCTGCGGCAAGGCCTATGGGCCGGAGTACATCCGGGACAGCAAGGGCGTGCCGAAATGCGAATGCGGCGGCATCATCAAGCCCGATGTGGTGCTCTATGAGGAGGGCCTGGATGAGGACGTGCTGTCCGGGGCGGTGCACGACCTGCGCAGAGCGGACATGGTGATCGTAGCTGGCACAAGCCTCACGGTGTACCCCGCGGCAGGCCTGCTGCGCTATTTCAACGGCCGGCATCTGGTGCTCATCAACCGCGACCCCACGCCCATGGATCATCTGGCGGAGCTGGTGCTGCACGAGAAGGTAGGCCAGGTGCTGTCCAGCATCAAGGTCACCGCGCCTGAGGAGGATTCCGATGCTGACGCCTGAAGCCATGATCCCGGACGCCCGGAAGGAAGCGCTGAGCGAAGCCGTATCCCAGCGTTTTTCCTGCCGGAAGTATCAGGCGCGGGATCTTGAGCCGGGGGACTGGTCGGCGCTGGCCTACCTCTGCGGCAAATGCGCGCTGCCCGGCGTGAGGCTTATTCCCCTGCGCTGCAACGAAGGCCTGTTTTCTCTGCCGCTGATGCGGGTGCCTGTCATCCGCGGGGTGATGACCTGCGCTGCCGTCGTCACCGAAAACGACAGCCGCGACGCGCTGATTTACGCGGGCTTCAGCGGTGAACTGCTGGTGCTTGAGCTGACGGCCATCCATCTGGGCACCTGCTGGGTCACCGGCACCTACCGCAAAAACCTCGCCGAGGAGAAAGCCCGCCCCGGCACGGGCTGCAAGCTCCAGGGGCTGATCGCCGTCGGTTACCCGGACACCAAAAAATCAGCCCGGCGCCGCAAACCGCTGCGGAGCATCTGCACAGCCGATCCCGCGGAATGGGCTGAGGGGCCGCGGCACATGGCTGAACTCGTGATGCAGGCGCCCTCCGCGATGAATCTCCAGCCCTGGCAGCTCGCCTTAGAGCCTGACCGGCTGATCTTAGACGCCCGGGAACACAACCCGCGCACCGCCCTGGATATCGGCATCGCCCTCTGCCATGCCGAACTGGCCTGCAGCGGAACGCACACCTGGCATCTGGCCAAATCGGGAGACGAGCCCTACTGCTGGGCTGAATAGCGCCTGTTGATAAAAATGTGATGCCAAATTTCACAAAATCCGCAAAAAAGCCTTGCGAAATGAGAAGAAATCATGTACAATAATAATGGATTTTTGTGAAAGGAGGCAGCGCTGAATGGAAGGATACTATCAGGAGCCGACTCAGAATACAATTCATTTCCGGTTTAATACCTCCAGCGGGAATGTCGATCCTCGTTCGGTGCTCACCTATGTCTATCAGGCGCTTCGGGAAAAGGGCTATGACCCGATCATCCAGATCGAGGGCTATCTCCTTTCCGGCGACCCGACATACATCACCAATCACCGCGGGGCCCGTAGCATCATCTGCAGCATCGAGCGCGATGAGCTGATCGAGGAGCTCCTGCGCAATTACCTGGGCGGTCAGAGCTGACACCCTTCACCGGCTTGATGCCGGTTTTTTTGTGCGCTGTATCAACCGGGAAAACGCGCCTTGAAAAACCGGCCGGATACCGTCCAAAATACACAAACATTATTTTCACTTTGTTTGTATACATTCGGATATTTGAAAAAGGGACTTTACGTTTAGCGCTTTCATGATATAATGGATATGTACCACCTTACCCGACCGGCCAAAGGGGGACAGTCGATGACGGACTTTGTGAACACCTGGAACAACGACACCTTCCTGACCTACCCGGTGGGGCCTCTCGGACTGATTGCCATGCAGGGGACCGAGGAGCTCGGCGAAAAAGTGAACAAGTGGCTGATCCGCTGGCGCGACAACATTGAGGGCTATACTGACGACGGCGACATGCGGACGACCCCCGGCGAGCACCCGGACTTCCTCATCAAGACTTCCTGCCCCCGTTTCGGCAACGGCGAGGGCAAGGGCATGCTGAAGGAAACCGTGCGCGGCTACGACATTTACATCCTCTGCGACGTGGGCGCCTACAACTGTACCTACAAGATGTATGGCCGGGAAGTGCCCATGAGCCCTGACGAGCACTTTGCTGACCTGAAGCGCATCATCGCGGCCATGAGCGGCAAGGCCAAGCGCATCAACGTCATCATGCCCATGCTCTACGAAGGCCGGCAGCACAGGCGCTCCTCCCGGGAAAGCCTGGACTGCGCCATGATGCTGCAGGAGCTGGAGCAGCTCGGCGTGGAGAACCTCATCACCTTTGACGCCCACGATCCCCGGGTGCAGAACGCTGTGCCCACCATGGGCTTCGAGAGCATCATGCCCAGCTATCAGATCTTCAAGGCGCTGCTCCGCAAGGACAAGACCCTGCGCATTGACAAGCAGCACCTGATGATTGTCTCCCCCGACGAGGGTGCGATCGACCGGAACATCTTCTATGCCTCTGTTCTGGGGCTGGACATGGGCCTGTTCTACAAGCGCCGCGACTATTCCCGCATTGAGAACGGCCGGAATCCCATCGTCGCTCACGAATACCTGGGTGACAGCGTGGAGGGCAAGGACGTCTTTGTGGCGGACGACATCATCTCCTCCGGTGAGTCCGTGATCGACCTAGCCCGGGAGCTCAAGAAGCGCAAGGCCAACCGCATCTTTGCTGCTGCGACCTTCGCCCTGTTCACCAACGGCATCGACAGCTACAGCAAGGCATATGAAGAGGGCATCATTGACCGGGTCATTTCCACCAACCTCACCTACTGCACGCCGGAGCTCCGGGGATCTCCCTGGTTCATCCAGGCGGACATGAGCAAGTATATCTCCTATATCATCGCCACCCTCAACCACAACCGCTCCCTGTCGAAGCTGCTGAATCCTTCCAAGCGGATCAACAAACTGCTGGAAAAGTACAATCAGGAACAGACGGACAGCGGCATGCGGCTGGTATAACCTGTCAAACCCATGGCCCCGGGACGGGCGGACTCCTTTGCGGAAGCGCCGTTCTGTCCGGGGCCTCATTTGTTTTGAAGGAGGTATCGAATATGGCCTTTCCGGTAACGACGCCCGAGGCTGTCGGCGTGTCCAGCGGCGGCATTCTGCGCTTTCTCGGCGATATGCGGGAGCAGCACCTGCACCTGCACAGCCTGCTGATCCTGCGCCACGGTCAGGAGCTGGCCCGCTGCGCCTTCGCGCCCTGGAACGCGGAGGACAGGCACATGCTCTTTTCCCTCAGCAAGAGCTTTACCTCCACCGCTGTGGGCTTTGCGGTGCAGGATGGTCTGCTGACGGTGGAGGATCGCCTGGTGGATTTCTTCCCCGAGCTGCTGCCTTCTCCTCCCTGCGAAAACACGCAGAAGATGCGCATCCGCCATCTGCTCACCATGAATACCGGCCACGAAATCGAACCAATGCGTACCGGCAGCAGCTGGGAGGAAACCTTCCTGCGCACCTATGTGCCCCGCGAGCCCGGGACGCACTTCCTCTACAACACCTTCGCCACCTACATGCTTTCCGCTGTGCTGCAGAAGGTGACCGGACGGAAGCTCCTCAGCTACCTGCGGGAGAAGCTGATGGATCCGCTGGGCATGAGTCCGGATATCTGGTTTGAAGAGTCCCCTTCCGGTGTGGCCACCGGCGGCTATGGTCTGAATGTCCGCATTGACGACATCGCCAAGCTCGGCCAGTTCTATCTGCAGGGCGGAAAATGGGAAGGCAGACAGCTGCTGAATGAAAAGTGGATCAGGGATGCGCAGACGCCCTGGTCGGACAACAGCCATATCCGTGAGGGCGTGACCGACTGGAACGTGGGATACGGCTACCAGTTCTGGATGTGCCGCCCGGAGAAGGTCTTCCGGGGCGACGGCGCTTACGGCCAGTACTGCGTGATTCTGCCGGAGCAGGATATGGTGATCGCCATCACCGGCGGCCTGAAGGATATGCAGGCGGTGCTGCAGTCCATCTGGGATCGGGTGCTGCCGACGGTCGATCAGCCTCAGTCCGTGGACGCCGCTGAAGACCTGCGTGCCGCGCTGGCCGCCCCCGTGACGCCCGCCTTCTGGGAGGAGGAGGGGCTTGCGGTCGTCACCGCGCCAGCCATCGACCCTGCCTGGCTGGGGACTTACCGCTTTCAGTATAGCGATATGGGAATCGAAAGGCTGGCGGTGACCGAGGACGGCCTCAGCCTGACCCGGAAGGGGTATACCGCCCGTCTGCCGCTCTCCCCGGATGTGTGGCAGCGCGTGCGGCTTTCCGCCGTACCTGAGCCGGAGGCCTCAGCCCATGACTTCTTTGCTATCGCCAGCCTGCGGGCCGCGCGGCAGGAGGATGAACTGCTGCTCCACTTCTGCTTCACGGAAACACCCTTTGAGAACATGATCCGCATCCGCTTCCTCCCTCACGGCCTGACCTTCAGGCTCAAAGTCAACATTGGCGCGGACGCGGACGGCGAGCTGATCGCCATCCGGGAGTAAGAAACCAGGCAACGCCCCATGAGCCTGCGCGGCTGATGGGGTTTTTGCGCGTATAAAAACAGGGGAGGTTTCCCTCCCCTGCCGATGTCCGATGAATGGCTTACTCGTACAGCACGGTGACGTTGCTGAATTCGACGGTGGTGATGGAGTCAGCCTCATAGTTGGTGTCGTCCACCGCGACCTCGCCGGCCTTCATGGCAGCAACCAGCGCCTCGTACTCCTCCACGGAGTAGTTCTCGAGGCTCCAGGTGCCCACGGGCAGACCCACAGCGTCGTCGTTGATGCCGTAAGAAGTGTTCTGGCCGCCGATCTCAGCCCAGGTGCCGTCATAGGACTTGCCGATGGCGATCTCAGTGGCTTCGCGGATGCCCTTCATGGCGGAGGTGATCACATAGTCGCGGGTGATCACGGTGCCGGTGGCGGAATCCACAGCGCGGGACTGGTCCACGTCAACGCCGACCACGAAAGCGTCGTTGGCGGAAGCAGCAGCGGAGATGGAATCGAAGATGTTGCCGCCGCAGGAGAAGACGACCTCGGTGCCGGTGGAGTACCAGCCGGACATCATGGTCTGGAGCTCAGCGGAGGGGCTGAAGCTGCCGCCATACTGCCAAGTGTACTTCACTTCGACCTGCGCGCCCATTTCAGCAGCCGCAGCGTTCGCGCCCTGCACAAAGCCGTAGCCATAACGGTCGCAAGCGGGGTTGGTGCCGCCGCCGCCGCCGGAGAAACCCAGCTTGGTGAAGCCTTCCTTGACCACGGCGAAGCCAGCCAGATAACCGGCCTGCTCTTCCTTGAACGCGATGCCGGCCACGTTGTTCAGCACGTTGCCAGCCTCGTCGGTCAAGGCCCAGCCATCGATGAAGACGAAGTTCACGCCGGTGAACTCGATGGCGGCCTTGGTCAGCGCGGTGCCCTGCATGAAGCCGGCGCACACAACGACCTTGGCGCCGCCGTCCACGGCAGCCTTCATGGCGTCGTAGCGGTCATCGTCAGTGGCCTTGTCGCCGTTGGCGGGCTGATAATACTTGTAGGTCAGGCCATTCGCAGCAGCGTAGCCCTTCACACCATTCCAGGTGCCTTCGTTGAAGGAGCCATCCTTCAGCTGGCCGACGTCCGTGACGAAAGCCACTTCGTAGGTGCCGTCCGCAGAGGTCACAGTGTCCGGCACTTCGTCCGGATTCACTTCAGCGCTCGCAGCGAAGCAGACCAGCAGCATGGCCATCGCGAGGAGCATCGCAAGAACCTTTTTCATTGGAACACGCCTCCTTACTATTCGTTCGGCATTCCTTATGCCGAGGGTATTATACCAAATCATCCGCCGTTTGAAAAGAGGCTAAGTTCCAAAAAACGTCAACAATGGAGGTCATCTGTGATTTGTCCAAATTCTGTAACGGCCTTTTCTAAATTTGTAATGAATCAGGATGAACCTGCCTTCTCCCCAGTGAAGCGGGAGCGCCTCCTTTGGCAGAGATAATTATTTTTTTGTCAAGCTTGCAGGAGAAACAATTTGCGTGTAGAATACAGAATTGGGAGTAAGTTGGAAATCTGCTCCCGAGTGATTGATTGTACCGGCTGACCGGCACAAGATGGAGGTTTACCGCATGAGTCTCAATCTGGAGTATCTGGGAATCGTCAACCCGACCGCCGTATACCGCAATCTGACCCCCGCGCAGCTGACGGAGCATGCCCTGTTCCGCGGCGAGGGCACCCTGTCCAACACCGGCGCGCTGGTGGTCAAGACCGGCAAGTACACCGGCCGCAGCGCCAATGATAAGTTCATCGTGGACGTGCCCGCCGTGCATGACGAGATCGCCTGGGGCAAGGTCAACCGTCCCATCAGCCGTGAGAAGTTCAACGCCCTGTGGGCCAAGGCGGTCGCCTACCTGCAGAAACGCGACATTTTTGTCTTCGACGGCATGGCCGGCGCAGATCCCAAGTATGTGAAGAAGTTCCGCATTGTCAATGAGCTGGCCAGCCAGAACCTCTTCATCCATCAGCTGCTCCGCCGCCCCACCGCGGAAGAGCTGGAAGCCTTCAGCGAGGATTATGTCATCATCGCCGTGCCCGGCTTCAAGTGCGTGCCCGCTACCGACGGCACCAACAGCGAAGCCGCCATCCTGGTGGACTTTGACGCCCGCAGGGTGCTGATCTGCGGCACCCAGTACGCCGGCGAAATCAAGAAATCCGTGTTCACCGTGATGAACTATCTCCTGCCCAAGGAAGGCATCTTCCCGATGCACTGCTCCGCCAACGTGGGCGCCAATGGCGACAGCGCCGTGTTCTTCGGCCTGAGCGGCACCGGCAAGACCACCCTGTCCGCGGATCCCCGCCGTTCCCTGATCGGCGATGACGAACACGGCTGGGCGGACGACTCTGTGTTCAACTTTGAGGGCGGCTGCTATGCCAAGTGCATCAACCTGTCCAAGGAAGGCGAGCCCGAGATCTACAACGCCATCCGCTTCGGCGCACTGGTGGAGAACGTAGTCATGGATCCCGACACCCGCGAGTTCGACTTTGATGATGACTCCTTAGCCGTCAACAGCCGCGTGGGCTACCCCATCGACTTCATCCCCAACGCGGTACTCTCCGGCAAGTCTGACAGCGTGCCGAAGACCGTTATCTTCCTGACCGCCGACGCTTACGGCGTGCTGCCGCCCATCTCCAAGCTGAACGAGAAGCAGGCCATGTACTACTTCGTGTCCGGCTTCACCTCCAAGGTGGCCGGCACCGAGATCGGCGTGACCGAGCCCGTGCCCACCTTCTCCACCTGCTTCGGCGAGCCCTTCATGCCCATGGATCCCTCCGTGTACGCGGCCATGCTGGAGGACAAGGTGCAGAAATCCGGCGCCAATGTCTACCTGGTCAACACCGGCTGGAACGGCACCGGCAAGCGCATGAAGCTGAGCTACACCCGCGCCATGGTAACCGCAGCCCTGACCGGCGAGATCGAAAAGGCCGAGTTCGTGACCGATCCCACCTTCGGCGTGCAGGTGCCCACCACCGTCGAGGGCGTGCCCTCCGAGCTGCTGATCCCCGAAAACACCTGGGAAGACAAGGCCGCCTACCAGGCTGCCTGCAGGAAGCTCGCCAAGTCCTTCGCGGAGAACTTCAGGAAGTACACCAAGATGCCCGCTGACGTGGTCGCCGCCGGCCCCAAGGCGGAGTAACACCTTAAGGTCATCTATTCTGCTTGATATGCGCCCTCTCCCAGCTTACGGGAGAGGGTTTTTCGATGGTTTGTATAACGATTGTTCGTTATATATATATATATATATTTGAATTTGACGAAATTCATTGACACATAAGGGTTTCAGCGGTATAATATAGCCAGTATATGGATGAGCTGAAGTGTTCACATCACCTCAGCCAGCCGAATACGGAAGGAGTGAATTACATGAAAAAACGTCTGTTTGCGCTGCTGCTGACCATGGCGCTGCTTTGCGCGGCATATCCGGTGACGGCAGAGGGCGTGCAGTACGGTTACGTCAACATTGATACCAGTCTGTACGCCAGCGCCTCAGCTGACGCGGAGGTGAAGGCGACCGTGAGCTTGGGCGCACAGGTGCGCATTGAAGAGGAGACCGAGGCTGACGGCGCGCTCTGGTACAAGGTCACGCTGATCGCCAGCAAGGAAACCGGCTGGATGAAGGGAGAGGACGTCGATCTGGCCGTGGCCAAGCGTCTGGGTCAGGAAGAAGCCGTCGCCGAGGCCACCCCTGAGCCCGCCGGGGAAGCTGCCCCCGAACCCGCTCCCGAGGCAACCGAGGAACCCGCGGCCAGCGAGCCCGTCACGCCCACCAAGGTCAGCAACGAGGATGACTTCCCCGTGCTGACAGCCACGGGCAATGTGGATCCGGCCAAGCTTCAGGGCGCGCCCAAACTTTCCGATTATAAGGAACTGAAGATGGGCGATTCTGGCAAGCGTGTGGAAAAACTGAAGGTCAGGCTGGCTGAACTGGGCTATCTCCCCAGCAACCGCACAGATGGGGCCATCAGCAATCAGGACATTACCGCGATCCGGAGCTTCCAGCGGAACAACGGTTTGGAGATAGACGGTGTCATCAGCAAAAAGCTTCAGCTGAAGCTCTTCTCATCCGATGTCATTGACAACACGGGCAATCCGTTTAACTCAGACGCCATCATCTTCACCCGGGCTCAGGCGGTTATCAACAACTCGGGCGGCACCATCACTTTCATGATCAAGGGCAATTCCGCGGAGAAGATTGACGCCTTTGACTTCCGCTTCCGCTTCTGGAATACTTATGGCGAGCGCTATCTGCTGAAGACTTCCGACAGCAAAGCCAAGATCACCGAAGAGCTGACTCTTCTGGATTTCTCCGAGGAGCGGGTCACCTTGTCCAAGGGCCAGAGCATCTCTTTCAGCTTCAACTTGGGCAGTTCGGCCATTCCCAGGGGACAGGTGGCCATCACAGCCTATCACACCCAGGACGGCAAAACCGTGCGCATTGACGACGACCAGCTCAACTGGTACAGCTTTGAGAAAGGAAAGCAGGGCAGTTATGCCGGCCGTGTGGTAACCCCGCTGACCGACAAGGAAATCAGCCTGGCCAAGGGTTGGGATACCGGTATCACCGGCAGCTATGTGGACGCGGAAACCGCCGAGGCCTACAATCTGCGTGAGGGTCTCTATGTGACCAAGGTCGCTGCCGATTCCCCCGCCGCCAAGGCCGGTCTCAAGAAGGGCGACGTGCTGCTGGCCATCGGCAACGTACGCATCTTTGGCGCCTCCTCGCTGGTACGCGCAGCGTCCTACATCAAAGCCGGCAAGAGCGCCGTGATGCTCTTCCTGCGCAAAGGCGTCGTGTATCAAACAGAGATCGCCAGACCCGGAAAAGACTGATCTTCGAACAGTAAAAAAGGGGCGTCCGGCTATTGACCGCCGGGCGCTCCTTTCATTTATCTGCGGTGCCTGTGGGTTTCACTCCCACTGCACCAGTCCTTTGTATTCCATATAAGATTCCTGGGCATCCATGAAGTCGTCCACCAGGGAGGCTACCTTGACGGCCTCCTCCGGGGTCAGCTCATTCTGGGCGACCAGCGCTTCCACCATGTATTCAAAGGCGTCATCGTCCTCATAATATTCTCCGCCGGCATTGCCTTCCTCGTCCAGCACGCCGGTTTCATGCATAAAGTCCATGTCCGCGTCGATGGCCTGACCGATCAGTGTTTCGATCCTGTCCTCCAGCTCGAGATGATCCTGCTTCCGGATCCGCGGCAGGATATAGCTGATGGCTTCCTCCCGGTCGTATCCGTTCATCATGCTCTGATCGCCTCCTCGAACCGGTTCAGGGTGTCCTCAAACACCTTCATGGCCTTGCGCAGGGGCTCGGGGCTGCTCATGTCAACGCCGGCGAGCTTCAGCGCCTCGATGGGCGGCAGGGAGCAGCCCGCGGAGAGGAACTTGCGGTAATCCTTCACCGCAGCCTCCCCTTCCGTGAGGATGCGCTCGCTCAGGGATACGGCGGCGCACAGGCCGGTGGCGTACACATAGACGTAGAAGGCGTTGTAGAAGTGCGGGATGCGCATCCACTCGTCGGCAATCCATTCGTCCACCGCGCAGCTCTCACCGTAATAGACCTTGTTCAGATCATAGTACACCTTGCTCAGGGCTTCGCGGGTCAGCGGCTCGCCGTTCTGCGCCATTTCATGGGTCGCCCGCTCAAACTCGGCGAACATGGTCTGGCGGAAGCAGGTGGTGCGGAACTGCTCCAGGAAGTAGTTGAGCAGGTAGGCCTGGGTCTTCTTTTCCGGGAAGCGTTCCAGCAGGTAGCGCATCATGGTCGCCTCGTTGCAGGTGGAGGCCACCTCCGCCACAAACAGGCTGTAATCCCGCTTGGGCATAGGTTGACTGATGTTGCTGAAGTAGGAGTGCATGCTGTGGCCCAGTTCATGGGCGATGGTGAAGGCGCTGTCTAAGGTGTCGTTGTGGTTGAGCAGCACATAGGGGTGCACCTCCGCCAGGCTGCCCGCCGAGAAGGCGCCGCTGGACTTGTTTTCCGCGGGGAAGACGTCGATCCAGCCGCCGTCCCGGGCTTCCTTCAGCTTGGCGATATAGTCCTCGCCCATCGGCTTCAGACCTTCCAGCACCAGGTCAAAGGCCTTTTCATAGGAAAGGCTCATGTCTGCGTCCCGCGTGATGGGGCAGTAGAGGTCGTACATGTGCAGCTCGTCCAGCCCCAGCATCTCCCGGCGGAGCCTGAGATAGCGCTGCAGGATGGGCAGGGACTCGTGCATGACCTGGATCAGGTTGTCATACACCTCCCGGGGGATCTCCAGCGGATCCATGGCGGCGGCCAGCGCGGTGGGGTAATTCCTGGCTTTTGCCATGACCACATCCTTTTTGACGGACGCGGAATAGGCGGCCGCGATGGTCGTGCCGAATTTGCCGTAGGTTTCAAACAGGTGTTCAAAAGCCTGGCGGCGCACGGACCGGTTGTCTGACTCGCGGTACTGGCCGAAGTTGTTCTCGCTCAACGGCTCGGTGTGGCCGTCCTCAAAGACCATATCCGGGAACTTAATGTCCACATTGGTCAGCATATCAAAGATGTTTCCCGGCGCGCCGGTGACCTCGCCGAGCATGGCCAGCAGCTGTTCCTGCTCCTTGGGCAGGGTGTGGGGTTTCTCGCGGCGCAGGTTGCGGATGTACTCGCTGTAGTCCGCCATGGCCGGGTCACCGGCAATGGCAGCTAACGCCTGGTCGTCCATTTCCAGCAGCTCGGGCTCCAGGAATGCAGTCTGGGTTTCGAGGGCCACCCAGGCCTGCATCGCCTTGTCCGCCCGGGCCTGGCAGGCGCTGTCGCCGTTGTCCGCTTCCCGGCCGAGGAAGGCGTATTCGCCCACAGGCAGCATCGCTTCCATCAGCGCGAACTTCTCTCTGATCGCCCCGCAGGGATCCTCAGCCACATGGCCCATCCGCTGGGGGTAAGTCCCGCCCCGGGCCAGGACCGCCGCAAGGGCTTGTTCCCAATCGGCCTCCGAGGCGAAAATGTGTTCGAGCTTCCATTTGTCCTTTTCCGCGATTTCCGAACGCTTGGGCAGGGTTTCAGCCATAATGCTTCCTCCGTTTTTGTTATACATACTTTTTTGGTACGGCGCAGGCCAGCGCGCAAATCAGTATCAAAAGCTTCTGATATGGGGGCATGGTTTTGGAGAACAGTGAACAGAAAACAGAGAACAGGGATAATGTGTGTGACCCGCATGCCCGCTGAGGCGCTCTCATAAGGCGGGATGATCTGTACAGCAGTCAAAAACCTTCCAAATGAGCGCTGCTTTACAGGAACATCTGCTGCATAGGCACCAGGAACAGGCCCACCAGGCTGTAATAGGTCACCACAGCCACCAGGTCGCTCAGGGTGGTGATCATCGGGCCGGAAGCGACGGCGGGGTCGATTTTGACCTTTTTGAAGAACATGGGGATCAGCGTGCCGCTCAGGCTGGAGATCGTCATGGCGATGACCATGGCGATGCCGATGCAGCCACTCATCGCAAAGCTCGGCCCGAAGGGCTTGCCCTTCATGAAGTGCACGAACAGGCCCACAAAGAGGAAGGACACCGAACCGAGGATCAGGCCGTTGGTGAAGCCCACCCGGGCTTCCTTGAAAATCAGCCTGATCCGCTGTGCGCCGGTCAGTTCGTCGTCCGTCAGGATGCGGATGGTGACAGCTAAGGACTGGGTGCCTGAGTTGCCGGACATATCGAGGATCATGGACTGGAAGGCTACCGCGATGGGCAGGGCGGCCATGACCGCCTCAAAGGTGCCCACCACGCTGGAGACCACCAGACCCAGGAACATCAGGGTGATCAGCCAGGGAATGCGCTTGCGGATGGACTGGGTCAGGGGCTCGTTCAAATCTTCCTCAGCGGTCAGGCCGGCCAGCTTGGCATAGTCCTCGCCCATCTCCTCGTCCACGACTTCCACCAGATCCTGGGAGGTGATGACGCCCAGCAGGCGATGGTCGCTGTCCACCACAGGGATGGAGTCCTCGGAGTAGTCCTTGAGCTGCTCGATACTTTCAGCGACGCTCTCATGGTCGTACACGCAGGGATAGGAGGTCATGATCAGGGAGTCCAGATCGGTGAATTCCCGGGCGATGATGAGATCCTGCAGGGTGATAGCCCCGTAGAAGGTCTCGTCCTCCTCCACCACATAGATCGTCAGCAGGTTGTCGTTGTCCGCGGCCTGCTCCACCAGGGAGCGCATGGCCTGCTTCACGGTCACGCCCCGGCGGATGGCGATGTAGTTGGTGGTCATCTTGCTGCCGATTTCATCCTCCGGATAGGACTGGATCATGCGGATGTCCCGCCGGCTCTCCTCGTCCATCCGAGCAATGATGGCCTGCTGCTGCTCCTGATCCAGGTCTTCAAGCACGTCCACGGCGTCGTCCGCGTCCATCTCCTGGACGATGCGGGCCGCGATCTCAGGGGTCAGCTCCTCCAGGTATTCGCTGGCGTCATCCAGATAGGCGAAGACCTCGGAGACCTCTTCAGCGCCCAGCAGGCGGTACAGCTTGCGGCGCTCCTCCTGAGTCAGCTCGCCCAGAACGGAAGCGATGTCGTTATCGTGATAATCATCCAGCAGGGCGTGCTTCTCCTCGTCCGGGATATCCCGCCGGATGATGTCTACCAGCTCATGTTCGTAATCAGGATGCTCGAAGACCGCCTCGCGCTCTTCCTGGTTCTCTTCCTTCTCCTTATCCTCTTCCTTCAGGGTTTCCTCCTCGCGGATTTCATCCATATGATTCCCTCCTCTGTTTCATTGCGCGATGAAAAGCCACACGCAAAACCACCTGATACGGGTTTACACCATCAGGTCAGCAGGTAGGGCAACCTATCGGTTCCATCGTCAGCCCGGCAGGAGATGGGCAGACGGCCCGGCCCCGGTAACGTCGCCTGTACTGTCATGACCGTCCACTCATCTCACCTCCCGGCTCTTTCTGAGGTTATTATACGCAACAGGCTTATGATTGTCAATCGCGTTCAACAGCTGAATTCATCTTGCGCTAACCGCACTCCTATGTTATAATGCAATATATCTGTTGGTACTGTTGCTTCAGCAAGCGGACAACCCGCGGGGAGAAAGCAGGGGGGAGTGGAAAAGCGCCATGAAAAAGACCGCGGTCATTATTGTCAATGTGTTCATTATGATAGCCATGCTGACCTTTGTGGTTTTGTATTCCAGCTCTGAGAGCAGGCGTACAACCCAAAGGCAGACAGAGCATTTTGAAAACACCACGATCACCATGGAGCATGTTACCGAGAATTATCTGGAGGGCGAGCAGCGCATCTGCGATGTATGGGCACGCTATATCAACAGCAAAGACATGACCATTGAGGAAGCCGCCTCCTTTATTCAGATCTCCCATGTGCTGCCGAACGCCTCCGCGCATATTGTGTATCTTGACACGCTCTCCGGGCTGTCTACGAGGGCGAGGCACAATGCTCCCGATGATTATTCCGTTTCCTATGGGCGGATGGATCTCCTGAACGATGTGAGCTGGATCAATGAGATTGGGGTGTCCATCAACATTTCCCGAGCCTATACGAATCCGGTCAACGGTGAACAGTCCATTGCCTTCTGCAATTATGTCACGCTGCATGATCCGGAGACCGGCAATCCCCGGGAGGCCTTGATGCTGCGTGTGCTGCCGCTCTCAGAGCTGGAGCAGAAATGGGTTTTCCCGCAGGAAGAGTTTGAAAACGCCGAGCTCTCCCTGATCGACGCAAACGGCGATTATATCATCAAGGGCCCATCCTTCAAGAATTCCAGTTTCTTTGAGTTTTACAGGTCCTACAACACGGCGAACTCTGCTTCCGCCCAGGAACTCTTCCATCAAATCACCTCGCAGACCGGCTCTTTCACCATGATGAACTCCCGCGGCGAGGAAAGCATCCTCGCTTATACCCCGGTCGCTGCGACGGAAGGCTGGACGCTTCTGAGCCTGATGCCGGCGAAGGATCTGAGCGTGAAAACCGAAAACTGGCTTCTGATCGGCTTCGTTTCCGCGGGTCTCCTGATCCTGTTCGTGTTTGATCTGGCCGTTATGCTGTATTTCAACAAGAAGCTCCAGATGGCCGCCACAGAAGCCGCGGCGGCCAGCAGGGCGAAAACCGAGTTTCTCTCGACGATGTCCCATGATATCCGCACACCGATGAATGCGATCATCGGCCTTACGCTGCTTGCGGAAAAGAACCTCGATGATAAGGAATCGGTGGGAGAATTCCTGCGAAAGATCACGATGGCCAGCAATCATCTGCTCACGCTGATCAATGATATCCTTGACATTTCGAAGGTCGAGAGCGGTAAGCTGAACCTCAGTCCGCTGACGTTCTCCATCGTTGAAACGGTGGAAAATCTGGTGAACCTCTCTCAGCCGATGATCAAGGAGAAGAATATCGGCTTCAATTTCCGCGTCAGCCAGATGGATATAGAGTACCTCTATGCCGATCAGCTCCGGCTGAATCAGATCTGTATCAATATCCTTTCCAACGCCATCAAATACACGGAGCCCGGCGGCCACGTCAGCGTGGACATGCGCGAGGAGAAGAGCGAGAAACCCGGCTGCGTACGGCTGACCTACAGGGTGTCCGATACCGGTATCGGCATGAGCCCCGAGTTCATGGCGCAGATGTATCAGCCCTTTTCCCGGCAGACTGACAGCAGGGTGAACAGCATACAGGGTACCGGTCTGGGACTGGCCATCACCAAGCAGATGGTCGACCTGATGGGAGGCACCATTGACTGCCAGAGTGAGCTGGGCAAAGGAACGACATTTACCGTTATACTGGATCTTCCCGTTGCGGATCGGCAAAGGGAGGATATGATGCTTGATCCGATGGATGTCCTGATTGTCGATGACGACGAAGTGCTTCTGGAGACCGCGGCGGACACGCTGGCGTCTCTCGGTGTCACAGCCGACCGCGCCGGAAGCGGGCCGGAAGCGCTCGGCATGATCCGGCGCCGGCATGAAATGGGTAAGGATTACAGCGTTGTAATCCTTGACTGGAAGATGCCGGATGCCGACGGTCTTGAAACGATCCGCCGAATTCGCACGGAAGCGGATTCAAACACGCCAATTCTGCTGATATCTGCCTATGACTGGTCAGATATTGAGGATATGGCGAAGGAAGCCGGGGCAAACGGTTTCGTCAGCAAGCCGCTGTTCCGCTCCAGCCTTTACGACAAAATCAACGCTCTCCTCGGAACCGAGGC
Source organism: Clostridia bacterium (assembly GCA_017534885.1). Classification (GTDB taxonomy): domain Bacteria; phylum Bacillota; class Clostridia; order Christensenellales; family Aristaeellaceae; genus RUG11272. Next base: position 32,890 of record JAFXVR010000070.1, read on the forward strand.
AAAATCTGTCGAGCCGGAGAATGACTATTCCGATCTGCAGGGAATGAGCATCCTGATCGCGGAGGACAACGACATCAACTGGGAGATCATTTCCGCCATGCTCGGGATGTTCGGAATCACGGCGGAACGCGCCGAAAACGGACGCCTGTGCGTAGAGAAAATGACGCAGGCGAAAAAGGGAAGCTACGCGCTGATCTTCATGGATATCCAGATGCCGGAGATGAACGGGCTGGAAGCCACAAGGGCGATCCGTGCGCTGGATAATCCGTGGGCTTCTTCCATTCCGATTATCGCCATGACAGCGGACGCCTTCTCGGAAAACATCACGGAGTGCCTGAACGCCGGCATGAACGGACATATCGCGAAACCGATTGACATCAAGCTTGTCGTCAAGGAAATACGCAGGATCAAGGAGGAAGGAAGATCATGAAAAAGCTGCTCTGTATCATTTTGCTCATCTGCATGCTTGGTTTGCTGACAGCCTGCGGCAGCAAGCAGCAGGAAGAAACCGCCGGATTCAAGCCGGCCCTCGACACCAATACAAGCTGCAAGATCACCGTGGTTGGAAGCTATGACAACTTTGAGGCGCTGGAAGCTGAATTTGACCGCTTCAACAAGTTTTACCCGAAAGCCCAGCTGCGCTATGTGAAACTGGACGATTATAACAACGTGCTGGGCACGGCGCTGGTGGGCAATGACAAACCCAACATTTTCTTCTCCTATACATGGATGATCGGTGACGAACAGTACCAGCCGGTAGCCGACCAGATGGAGATCCTTTCGGACGCCGCCCTGAAACTGGATCTGAGCTGCATCCGTCCCGGATTGCTCAAGAAAGACGCGGAAGGCCGCGTGCTCTTGGTGCCGGTTTTCTCCAGAACCTACGGTATGCTGGTGAACAACGATCTGTTTCAGAAGGAAGGTCTCAGCGTCCCGACCACATGGACGGAGCTGATGGCCGTTTGTGAAGCCTTCCGCAGCAAGGGTTACACCAGCCCAATGATGGGATACAGCCTCAAGTCCTCCAGCTGTCTCATGAACACGGTTGCCTATCCGCTGTTCCTGGCTACGCTGGCCCAAAACACGGAGGCGCTCGCGCTTGCCAATCAGCTGGATCCCGCCGCGGGTCAATACATGCGCCCTGCCCTGGAAACCGTGGAGCGGCTCATTCAGAATGGCTGTGTTGATCTCAGCGCGTGTGACGAGATCGGGGATAACTATACCAAGGTGATTCTGCGCTTCTTTGAAGGCGATGTGCCGATGATGATCTGCGCCGGTGATACCGTGTCCGGAACCAGGAAGCGTGAAAGCCAGTCCGAGGCCTTCACCAAATCGCCTTTCAAATACACATTTTCTCCGATTCCTTTGACAGAGGACGGCGGGTATTTCATCGACAGCCCTTCCGTGCAGTTTTCCATCAACAAGAGCTGCGATGATCTGGAGATGACAAATGAATTCATGCGGTTCCTGATTACAAACGAAGAACTGAATGAGATGGCTTCGGTGAAGCGCCTGGTAACGCCAACCACGGATCTGTCGTTTGACTCGGTTTACGCGCCTTTCGGTCAGGTGCCCTCAGAGCGCACCCTGTCCCCGGAAGTGCTCGGCATCACGGATCCGCTCACCGTTCAGATCCGCATCGCCTCATTCCAGGTGGGAAAAGGTGAAATCACCGTGGATGAAGCGGTCACGAAGTACGGGAGTTTTCAGTAAGACCGGATGCAATGAACAACACATATAGGGAAATAATGCATATGACAATTATAACAAAACAGTTTCAGAAGGAAACGGATCTAGACCTGGTCTGGGATTTCATGGTGGACATCTATGACCGCGAGAAGGGCGGCGGTGTTGCTGCGCCGTTCTTTGAGTATGCCCTGTTCTCAAGCTGGATGGATAAGTCATTTGTGCATCTTGACCGTCTCTGGTTTGATGGCCGGAAGGTTGTTGGGTTTGTCTTCCATGAAGCTCCCGTCACGGATGTCTATTTCAAAATCCGCCCGGGATATGAATTCCTGGCGGAAGAGATGACAGATTACGCCATGGAGCACATGTCAGATTTTGATGACAAGCAGCGCTTTATGCTCTTCAACGGTCAGGAATACCTCATGGAAATCGCGGAAAAGCGGGGTTTCACCCTGCAGTATGACTATGAAGACAGGCAGTTTGATTTTTCAAAGAAACTGAACTATGAGCTTCCAGCCGGTTTCCACTTTGTGAAACAGGCGGATGTGGATCCACTGAAACTGGCCAAATGCTGCTGGTATGGTTTTGACCATCACCTGGACAAAGGAGAGTTTGAGAACTGGACAGCGATAGACGAATCGCAGGGTTGGACACCGGCGACATCCTATCATGGAATCCTGGAAGATTTCCGGAATCCTCCGCCGCATTCGACATACGAGTATGCAGTCATTATTGCAGATGAAAACGAAGAATATGCCTGCTATTCAGGAATGTGGTGGGTTCCGCAGAATCACCTGGCGTATATGGAGCCGCTTTGCACCGTTCCCTGGTACCGCAGAATGGGACTGGCATCAGCTGCGCTGACAGAGCATTACCGCCGCCTGAAACCGCTGGGAGCAACCCATATGACTGGCGGCGGGGATCCATTCTATGAGAAGATCGGTTACGGAAAAGGAATCCACTGGTATTGCTATGCGAGGCATTAGTAAGGCCATACCCGGCACACAAAGAAAACTGACGCTGAAGCGTTTGTCCTTCAGCGCCAGTTTTCTTCTGAACAATCAAGCCGTTGAATCCCAGCAGCGGCATCACAGCAATTCCTGATTAGCCTGTCAAAACCACCCTGCCGAACCCCTCCACAGCCTCTGCAAGGCTGAATGGAAGGCTCTTCGGGCTGTATTTCCAGCCGATCCGGCCTGTGAAAGGGCCCTTTGAGCCCTTATTCAGGCCAGAAGGGCAGAC
>JAFXVR010000071.1 GCA_017534885.1 Clostridia bacterium
CATATCATCCTCAAACACTCGATCCTCTCCTCGATCTGATCCTTTCTTGCCGTTGCATTTAGTCTGTCCACCCCCTTCGACAGTCTAAATGCAACGTTGCGTTTACTCTGTCCTTGTTGCGTTTAGGTTGGCAATTGACCCAATATCCAAGTCAAGTGCCTTCAGGAGCTTCTTGGTTTTGCCGGAGATTTCGGATAAGACCCAGGAGCCTTTTGTTTTGATGCGATGGATGTATTTGAGATGGGAGAGGAAATCAGCGATTGAGAATTTGGAGAGCAGATCGGTGGAGCGAAGCTTCTGGTAAACAAGGTAAGCGAGAAGCAGGGACAGGTGATTGATAAAGGCCCACCCCTCAACGGCATATTTGTCCTGAAGGTAGATGACATCGGTTTCGAGAAGGTTTTTCAGGAAGTCAAAAGTCTGTTCGATCTCGATGCGGGTCTTGTACAGCTTGTAGATTTCTTCCGGAGGATCGGTTCTGTTGGTGCGGAAAAGAATGGTGCCGAAATCGTACTGCTTTTCCAGATAGCCTTCCATCGAGTAGCCTTCGTGCTGGGCTTCCAGGCGCTGGAGATAATCCTTCTCTTCCTCTGTCCGAAGACTGCTGTCCTGAAACACAATGTATCTTGCACCGTCAATGACATATTCGTAGTACCAGATGACCCGTTTCTGGAAGATGAAGTGCCCATCGAAACTTCCCTTGTCTCCTGACTTCAGCCTGGCCCGGTCGAAAGCGCCGCTGTTTCGCCGAAGAGGCACAATATACCGGATCTGCGCATCTTCCAGCATCCCGAAATTGGCCGCTGAGCCAAACCCCTTGTCTGCAATGACGGTTACATCCTGAATCCCGGATTCACTGACCGCCTGCCTGAAGGAAGAAACGTCTCTAACATTGCCGGGAACGATCCGGTAGTACACAGGCTGGTGCTGTTCGCTTGAAAACGCATACAGCAGATTGATCTGCGGGTCAAACTGGCGATGGCTGTTGTATCCCAGACGATTGATGTCCAGATGCTCTGACTTCGTGATGATGCCGGTGCCATCAAAAAGAATGTGCTCGCTCCCGTCGATCATACGGTTCATGAAGCGCACAATCTTCTCGCGGCGGCTTCCCACAGAACGTAGAAATCCGGAAAGACTTGCACTGGACATCGGCAGTCCCGGAAACATTTCAGACAGATAAGAGCGTTCATAGAGCAAGCCGATCCGCTTGAAGGGGCAGCTCTCCACCAGACGAAGCACGGCCAGCGACATCAATTCGTCCGCTTCATCCGGGAACACTTCTTTCAGCTTCGCGTGAAGATCCTTGCCCATATCCAGCAGAACAGAGCTGGCGCCGTATTCTTTCACACTGTATTTGCTTTCATTACTCTCTGTCTTCTTCTTTGGAGGAATCAGACCCTCCTCTGTAATCCGTCCAAGATACCCCTTTGTGATTGCCCGGGCCCGCTTTTTCTCCTTGTCGTAGACAGACGTCACCTCATACAGGTAATACTTCCCCCGGATGCAATGGATGCTCGTTCCGGGTCTGCGCTGCTTCTCAACCCAATCTGGATATGCCATCATACATCCCTCCAAAATACTGCGTGCCACGCAATATTATTCTACCACAAAAACTGCCTGAAAGCAAGATGTTTTCTTGCTCTCAGGCAATTATTTTGCTTGTTTGTTGAGAGTTAGGGGTCAAGTGCCGGATTGTCCGCAGGCAAAGCGCAATTATCAAGGAAAAAGCCCCTTCCGCAGAAGAGGCTTCTATCGGCGCGGCTGCGCCAGGGCCCGGGGCGGCACGCTCAGCGCGCCCTCACCTTGGTGATCATTTCACGGAGGCGCTCCTCGCCGCCGTTGTTGACCCAGGCGTGATAGAGCAGCGTCAGCCCGGCCACCAGGAAGATCAGACCCGTCAGGGGGCGCATCACATTCAGCAGGGTGCAGAACAGGGAAACAGCGGCAACCCCGGCAAATATGGTCAGCCCGACACCGCTGCGGATGAGCTTGCACATCAGCCGGAGGGGCAGCAGGGCGAGGGAGAGAATGAGGTCAATGGGAAGGAAGATCAGGCTCAGCATGGCTGTGCACCTCCATTGTATTCCGCCAGGCTTTGTCCCTCGCGGTGACTATACTATAGCACAGCATTCTTTGAGCCGCCCCAAGCGATGATTAGAACAGTCTAAGAATCCCCGGAGGATTTGCTCAGACTGTCTGCCTTCCTCCCATTCGATGGCGCGTCAGCCGACTACGGTGTCTTCCCCCCACTCCGCAAAGGGTCCGGGCAGGGCTTCCAGCCCGCGGTGAGTGCCGGCATAGTCGCGGTCGAAGAGGATGGCGGTGCCGTCCGGGTTCTCAAAGCGCTGTTCCGGCTCAAAGGCGCAGCCCAGGATATCGCTGCTGATGAGCCCCGTCCGGAAGCCGCCCAGCAGGCGGCCGATGTTGGACTTCAGCACGATTTTGCCATCCTCCTCGGTCAGGCTGATCTCCGCTTTCTCCTCTGGCTGAATCCCGCCGCGCTCGTGCTTGCTGACCGTGGCGCCGTTGAAGTAAGCGTTGCCGGAGACCCACACGGGCAGGTGGCCAAAGTGGTAGGTGGCCAGCGCACCCATGTCGGGCTCCCGGTCCATCATGAAATGGGAAATCCACTCATCATATTCGGGGAAGATATCAAAGGGCGCGGTGCCGACCGCCTCATAATCGCTGGCGGTGGGCTTGCGCTCGGGATCGGTGACCGGAAAGCGCTGCACAAACACGTTGTTGTAAATGCGGTCATCGCCGTGGAGGATGGTCATGAAGCCGGCCACCTCGGTGCGGTGACGGATGTGGTAGGGCGTGTACCGGGGTTCCCGCTGGCCGTTGACCACGCTGTCCACGCCGGAGTTGATCAGGGAGAAGGCGCCGGTCATCAGGTTGTGCACGCAGGCGATGCCCTCGCTGGGCATGGTGACGGAGACCTTTGAAAGCAGCAGGTTATTGTCGATCAGCGTCGGCCCGTGACCCACCTCGATGAACACGTCCGTGGAGAACATCGCGCCCTGGGCGGGCTGCGCCCAGTCAGGCCGCATGTTGTCGTGCATCAGGTTCTGGCTGATGCGCGCGCCCTGGGCCTGCCAGTCGCACCACACGCCCATGATGCAGTGGTGGATGTGATTCCGCCGGATCGTCACGTCGATGGCGGCGTGCAGCTTGATGCCCGCGGTCTCCGCGCCGCCCAGCTGCTGGGAATTGCAGATGTGGTGGATGTGGCAGTCCTCAATGGTGGAGAACACGCCGCCCATGCGCCCCACAATGCCCGTCTGCTCGCAGTGGTGCACCTCGCAGCGGCGGATGATGTGGCCGCCCACCTTCTCCTTCAGCCATCCGTGATACTGTCCCCGGCAGACTGCGTCCCGCTCCATCTGGGTGGGGCTCTTAACGTGCTTCGTGTAGAAGTACATATCATTTTCGGGATCGCGGTACTTGCCCAAGGAGATGCCGCAGCACTTGCTGTTGCTGATTTCGCAGTCCTCAATGATCCAGCCCCGGGACCAGTGCGGACCGATCATGCCGTCCTGGTAGGCGGCGGGCGGCGCCCAGGTGGTGGCTGCCTTGTCGATTTTGAAGCCGCTGACGGTGATGTACCCCACCCCGGTTTTGTCGGGCATGAAGCAGTTCCGCCGCACGGTGATTTCCACCTTTTCCGCGTTGGGATCCTTGCCCCGGAAGTTGGCGTACAGGGCGGTTTTGCCGTTCTCCTGGCGGGTAAACCAGAGATAGCCGGCTTCCTCCTGATTCCAGGCGCAGGGATCGGGCTGGCCCGCGCAGCATTCCTCGAGGGTCATGGTCTCATACATCATGCGGTCGTTCAGGAAGACCGCGCCGGTATGCCGCACCGTGGGGGCGAAGTACCAGTCGCCGCAGACGAAGGTGGTGTAGGGGTTATAGCCGCCGAAGACGCCGTTGTCCACCAGCGCCTTCCACACATCGCCCTCGTATTTCTCCCAGCCCTTCATTTCCTCCGCGCCGGTGATCACCGCGCCGAGGGGCTGCTCCGAGCGGTAGGTGATGCGGGCTTCCTCCGTGCCCGCGTTCCGGGGATTCACATACTCCCGGTAGATGCCCGGAGCCACGATCACCTCGTCCCCGGCCACGGCCACCCTCGCCGCGTCGTCAATATGCCGGAAGGGCCGCGCCTTGCTGCCGTCGCCGTCGCGTCCCGCCTGAGCGCTCACATAATAGATCATGATATCCTCCCCTTGTTCCGGCTGAAGCCGGCCTCATTTTTGCTGTTTTCCCTTCAGCTGAAGCGCCTCCAGACGGACGGCGTTCAGCGCGTGCTTGACGGTCAGTTCCCGGATGCGCGGCCGGTCGCCCGAGAGCCGCAGCGGAAGCGTTCGGGTGCCCAGCGGGCTGCAGATGCCCACAAACACAGTGCCAACCGGCCGCTCCGGAGTGCCGCCGCCCGGGCCGGCCAGTCCGGTGGCGCTGACGGCGATATCCACGCCCAGCCGCGCTCTTGCCCCCTCGGCCATGGCCGCGGCCACTTCCGCCGAGACCACATTGTACTTCTCGATGACCTCCGCCGGCACGCCCAGCAGCTCGGTCTTGCTCTCGGTCATGTAGGTCACGAAGCCGCCCTTGACCGCCTCGCTGGCGCCGGGCACCTCCACCATGGTGGCCGCGATCAGCCCGCCGGTGAGGCTCTCCGCCGTGCAGACCTTCAAGCCGCCAGCCCTGAGCGCCTCCACCGCAGCGCGGGCCATGGAGCCGGAATCATCCGAGCGGATGTCATAGATCGCATCGCCCAAGGCGGCCTGCACCTCGCTGACCAGCGGGGTCAGCAGGGCTTCCGCTGCCGCTTCGGTCTCCGCTGAGGCCGTGGCCCGCAGCATGACCTCGCCCGTGGAGCAGTAGGGGGAGAGGGTGGGGTTGCCGCCCTCCTCCAGGCGGCGCAGGCGGTTGTCCACATCGGACTCGCCCAGGCCGAATATGCGGATGTAGCGGCTGACCAGCGTCCGCCCGGAGCGCTCCGCCAGCCAGGGCTTCACCTGCTCCCGGAACAGCGGCTGCAGCTCCCGGGGCGGGCCGGGCAGGTGCACGATAAACTGTCCGTTCCCCACCGGCACAATCGCCCCCGGGGCGGTGCCATAGGGATTCAGCAGCACTTTGCTGTCCGGGGTGAACATGGCCTGGCTCATGTTGTTGGGCAGCATTTCCCGGTGGTACTGGCGGAAGCGCTCCCGCACCATCTGTTCCGCCTCGGGCCGCAGCACCAGCTCCCGGCCGGCCACCCTGGCCGCCACCCGCTTGGTGATGTCGTCCACCGTGGGGCCCAATCCGCCGGAGGTGATGACCACATCCGCCCGGCTCAGCGCCAGTCTGTAAGCCGCCTCCAGCCGTTCCGCGTTGTCGCCCACCACCTGCTGATGCCGCTGGGTGATGCCCAGGCCCGCCAGCTCCCGGGACAAAAACTGGGCGTTGGTGTTCAGCACCTGGCCCATCAGCAATTCGGTTCCCACACAGATGATTTCCGCGATCATGTTTTTCCTCCGGCCCGCTGTGCGCGGGTACAGGGAAGGCAGACGCGGCGGCTGTACCGTGTCTGCCTTCCGGATGATGTCTTACAGGGCGTTGACCAGGTTGTACAGTTCGTGGTTGAAATACTTCTCCTCCCGCAGGGCTTCGTCGATGGCCATGTAGAAGACCTTGCCTTCCCGCATGCCGATCACCTGGTTGGAGATGCCGTCCCGCAGCAGCCGCACAGCTAGGTGTCCGGCCTCAAAGGCGAAGGCGGAATCCCGGGCGGTGGGCTCGGCGCCGCGCTGGGTGTAGCCGATGACCGTGGAGCGCACTTCCACCATATTGCACATGCGCTTCATCACCGAGGCCAGGCGGCCGGCGCTCATGGGCTCGCCCTCGTAGCAGCGCTTGCCGTGGGTGTTCAGGTAGGTGTAGAGGTCGAAGGGCTCCATGGAATCCCAGCAGCCCTCAGCGATGACGATGGTGGCGCGGTAGTTGCCCTTGGCCATCTGGCGGTTCAGGCGATCCGCCACCTCCTCCACCGCCCAGTGCTCCTCCGGGCAGAGCACGATCTCCGCGCCGGTGGACACGGCGGCCGTCAGGGCGATGTCGCCGCAGTGCCGGCCCATGACTTCCACCACGTGGGGGCGGTCATGGCTCCGGGAGGTGGCGCGGATGGAGCGGATCGCATCCACGCACACGTTGACAGCGGTGTCAAAGCCCAAGGTCATCTCGGTGTAGGCCAGGTCGTTGTCGATGGTGCCCGGGATGCCGATGCAGTGGATGCCCAGCTCGCACAGGTATTCCGCGCCGTGGAAGGAGCCGTCGCCGCCGATGACCACCAGGCCGTCGATGCCCATGGCCCTCAGGGTGTTGGCCGCCACCTCGCGCCAGGCCGGATCGAGGAATTCCGTGCAGCGGGCGGTGCGCAGGTAGGTGCCCGGACGGTCCGCGATGTCCAGCACGGTGTCCAGATGCAGCTCCTCCATGTCGTCAAACAGGCTGGGGGACTTTCTCAGCAGGCCGTTGTATCCCCGCTTGATGCCCACCAGGGGAATGCCATAAAGAGAGGCCGCCTTGGCTACCGCCATGACCGCCGCGTTCATGCCCGGGCTGTCGCCGCCGCTGGTGAGTACACCGATTTTCTTCATTTTGAGTCCGCTCCCTTTGTACGCCGGTGCTCCCGGCGGTCATTCGTATGGTTCACGGCTGTCCCGCGGGTATGAGTATAACACAAACCGCGCAGAAAAGGAATAGCGGATTTGCCGGAATCGTGGGCAGATTCGACCGCAAACCTATCAAATTGCGTCTTCAGTCTCCGCCCGCAGAAAAACAGGAGCCCCGCGCTTGTCACGCGGAACCCCTGTCCTGGTTTTTCCGATTGGCTCAGGCCTCGGGAGCAGCCTCCTCTGCGGCTTCGGCGGCAGCCTCAACGGCTTCCTCAGCCACTTCGGCCACTTCCGCGGCGGCTTCGGTCGCTTCCTCAGCAGCCTCCGCCGCGGCCTCAGCGGCTTCCTCGGCGGGAGCGTCAATGCTGATGGCCACCACGGCCTCGTCCTCAGCGGGCAGGTCGAAATCGCCGGCGTCCGCCTCAAAGGCCTCGTCTTCCAGCACCTGGCGGATGCTCAGGGAGATGCGCTTGGCCTCGGTGTCCACATTGATCACCTTCACGCGGACAATCTGGCCTTCCTGCACAGCGTCTTCCACCTTGGCGATCTTGGTCAGGGCGCACTGGGAGATGTGCACCAGGCCGTCCAGACCGGGCTCCAGCTCCACGAAGGCGCCGAAGGTCGCCAGACGAACCACCTTGCCCTCAACGATGGCGCCCACCGGATACTTCTCGGCGGCGTTATCCCAGGGACGCGGCAGCAGCTGCTTGTAGCCCAGCTGAATGCGCTCGCGCTCGCGGTCGAGGCTGAGCACCTTCACGTCGATTTCCTGGTTGGGCTTCACAACCTCATTGGGATGCTTGATGCGGCCCCAGCTCAGGTCGGTGATGTGCACCAGGCCGTCCACGCCGCCCACGTCCACGAAGGCGCCGAAGTCAGTCAGGCGGCGGACGATGCCGTGGATCACGATGCCCTCTTCCAGGCGATCCCAGGCTTCCTTCTTGCGGGCGGCGGTCTCCTCCTGCATCACCTGCTTGCGGCTGGCCACGATGCGCTTCTTCTGCTCGTTGACCTCGATGACCTTCAGGCGCATGTTCTTGCCCACGAAGTCCTCGATGTGCTCAACGTAACGGGGGGCCAGCTGAGAAGCCGGGACGAAGGCGCGCACGCCGCCGACATCGGCCAGCAGACCGCCCTTCACGGCCTCCTTGCCTACGCCGTCCACATACTCGCCGGCATTGTACTTCTCCATCAGGGCCTCCCAGGCCTTGCGGTTGACAATGTTGCGCTGGGACAGCACCACGTTGCCCTCGCCGTCGTTGACCTTGATGACCTCAACCTCGATCTGGTCGCCCACCTTCACGTCCTGATCGCTCAGGTCGGAACGCTTGCAAATGCCGTCAGACTTGTAGTTGATGTTGACGCACACTTCCTCGTCGTTGACCTGAACCACAGTGCCGGTGACAACCTGACCGGAGCGGGGCTTGGTCTGAAGAGTCGCTTCGACTTCGGCCATGAAGTCATTCTTGGCCTCTTCCTTCGGCTCCTCGGGGGTAACCTGGTTGATGTTCTCGATGTCGGTCATGAGTGTAACTACCTCCTTAAGTGAATCGTCGGGCGTTGACGCTCCGGCGGTCATCCCGATCTCCTCGAGATGAATATTTGCAAAGGCAGGCGGAATCTCCGCCGCGCTCTCTACCAGAATGGTTCTCGGGCAAAGCTTCTTGCAGCTGTCGTACAGCTTGCGGGTGTTGGCGCTTTTCCGGCCGCCCACCACGATCATCGCGTCGCTTCTCTCCGCTAAGGCGGCGGCTTCGCGCTGACGCTGTTCGGTGGCCGGGCAGATGGTGCAGTGGATGTCCGCGCCGGGGATCCGCTCCCGGAGGACGCTGGCGATCTCCTCCCACACGGCGGGCGAGAAGGTGGTCTGTCCGCAGACGACAGCCCGATCCATGGGCGGAAGGGCTTTCGCCTCCTCCGCGCTGCTGATCACATACACATCAGCCAGCGCCCAGCCCGCGGTGCCGACGGTTTCCGGATGCTCGCGCTCACCCGCCAGGATGACCGGCGTGCCGTCCGCGCTGCCGTCCCGCACCAGGCGGTGCACCCGCTCCACAAAGGGGCAGGTCAGATCCAGCACCTCGCAGCCGGATCGCTGCAGCTCCTCCAGCACCCGGGGCGCCACCCCATGGCTGCGGATCAGCACACAGCGCCCCTGCGCTTCCTCCACCGTCCTGACCGGCGGAATCCCGGCTTCCTTCAGCCGGTTCACCACCACCGGATTGTGGATCAGCTCGCCTAAGGTGCAGGCTTTCTTCCCGTCTGCCGCCAGGGCTTCAGCCGCCCTGACCGCCCGGCGCACCCCCATGCAGAAGCCCGCGTGTTCGGCCACCGTCAGCGGCATTGGTCACTCCTCCCGGCACAGCTTTCAGGGTTACACATTTTACAATTCGTGTAATATAGAAGAATTCCTGCTATTTTATAAAAGAATTTCTGATATTTTTCAGGTTTTTTCTGTCAGTCCGCGGTAGCTTTCCTGAATCCGGGCGATCAGCTGGCTGATGGTGTCCTGATTGATGCCCGCCTCGCTCAGGTCAGCGGTCGGGATCTCATCCCCCACCCGCACCCTTGTCACCCGGAAAAGCCGCAGAGGCCTGTCCACATAGACCGGTCGCATGGGCACCTTCGCCCGCAGCGCAATCAGCGCGATTCCGCTCTCCACGGTCTGCATCACGCCCTCATGGTGGCGGGTGCCCTCGGGGAAGAAGCCCAGCACCTCCCCCTCCTTCAGCGCGCGGATGCAGGCCCGCATGGCCTCCATGTCCGTGCTGTGGCGGTCCACGGAGATCATGTGCAGCTTTTTGACGACCCAGCCGCCGATGGGGTTCCTCGTCAGCTCCTTCTTGCCCAGAAACACGATCTCCTGGCACTTGACCGGGCTGCCCACCACCATCGGGTCCCAGCCGGAAACATGGTTGGAAATCAGGATCCAGGGGCCCTCCCGGTTCAGCTTTTCTGCGCCCTCATAGCGCACAGGCGTCACGGTGTGGCTCAGCAGCCAGAATACACCCCGCGCAAGGGTGAAGACGAAGGTCTTCCTGTGCCTGCTCTCGGTCTGCTTCTCACTCATCCGCGCATCGCCTCCGCCAGAGCCGCGATGTGGTCAACCACCTCGTCGAAGGACATATGGGTCGTGTCCACGGTCACGCTGTCCGGGGCCGGCCGCAGGGGATCGACGGCGCGGTTCATGTCCTGCTCGTCCCGGCGGTTCAGGTCGGCCAGCACGTCCTCATAGGTGTCCTTTCCGCCCTTCTCCTGCAGCTGAAGCCAGCGCCGGCGGGCCCGCTCCTCAGCGGTGGCGGTCAGGTAAATCTTCAGCGGCGCGTCGGGCAGCACACGGGTGCCGATGTCCCGTCCGTCCACCAGCATGGCGGTCTCCCGGGCCAGCGCCTGCTGCAAGGCCACCATGGCCTGCCGCACGCCGGCGTACTTCGCCACCGCGGACGCCGCCATGCTGACCTCCTCGGTGCGCAGCAGGCCGCTCACATCCTCCCCGTCCAGCAGGGTGATCTGGCCGTTTTCGCCGTGGGCCACCGCGATGTGAATTTTCCCGCAATGCGCCGTCACTGCCGCCTCATCCTCCAGGCGGACGCCCGCCCGCAGGCAGGCCAGACCCACAGCCCGGTACATGGCGCCGGTGTCCAGGTGCAGGATGCCGAGGCGGTTCGCCACCGCGTCGGCGATGCTTGATTTTCCGGCTCCCACCGGGCCGTCCATGGCGATATTCAAAGGCATTTGCTTCTTCCTCCTTGCTGAGCCGCTGTCAGAGGGAGCGGTGGCCCATGCCGATGCACACCTCGTTGAAGTGCATCAGCCCGATGGAAAAGAACAGGGCGACCGCCACATGCTCGCCGGAGCGCGCCACGGCGATCTTGCCGCCCACGGACAGCCCGGCCGCCTTGCTGAAGACCTGGCTGAGGGCTTCGTGGGCCGCTCCGGCCACCGCGCCTTCCTCGTGGTGTGTGTCCGTGATGACACTCTCCCTTTTGGCCGCCACCACCGCCCGCTCCACAATGCGCATCACCGATGGCATCAGCTCCCCGCCGTAATCCACCGCGACGGAGCGGATGCCCTGCTGGGCGATCTGCTTCTTCCATGCGTTTTCTTCCTCCCGGCTGTTCGTCATGGAAAGGGTGATTGCCGCCCGGGCCACCGCCCTGGAGCCGATTTCGTTGTCCGTCATGCGCACACCTCCCGCTTGCTATCGCAATTATAGCCGATCCGCCGCCCGTTGGCAAGGCTTTGTTTCGAAAACTCGCTTTACATTTTCCCGGAAAAAAGCTATAATGGAGTTTGTTGCAACGAGTCAACGGGAGGCTGAGGGAATGGGCAAGGTCATCACGATCACCAACCAGAAGGGCGGCGTGGGGAAGACCACCACGGCGGTCAACCTGGCGGCGCTGCTGGGAGAACTGGGGGCGCGCACGCTGCTGGTGGATCTGGACCCTCAGGGCAACGCCACATCCGGCCTGGGCATGGAGGCCGGGGATGAGAGCATCTACGAAGCGCTGGTGGGACGCATCCCGGTCAGGGACTGCCTGGAGGAGACGCCCTGGAAGGGGCTGACCTTAGCGGCCAGCGACATCCGCCTGGCCGGCGCGGAGCTGGAGCTGGTGGATCTGGAGCGCCGGGAGTACCGGCTGAAGACAGCTATCGAGACCCTGCGGGACAGCTTTGACTTCATCCTGATCGACTGTCCGCCCTCCCTGGGTCTGCTGACGGTCAACGCCCTGGCGGCGGCGGACTCGGTGCTGATCCCGATCCAGTGCGAGTATTACGCGCTGGAAGGCGTCACCAGCCTGATGAACACCATCAGCCGCGTGAAGCGCAGCATCAACCCGCGTCTGGAGATTGAGGGCGTGCTGCTGACCATGCTGGACGGCCGCACCAACCTGGGTCTGCAGGTGGTGGATGAGGTCAAAAAGCATTTCCGCGGGCAGGTCTATCCGCTGATGATCCCCCGCAGTGTGCGCCTGGGCGAAGCGCCTTCGCACGGTGAACCCATCCACATCTACGACGGCAAGTCCGCCGGGGCCATCGCCTACAGGCAGCTGGCCGGAGAAGTGTTCCGGATGAACGGCCGGACAGTCCCCTCTCCCGAAGCGGCCGTCGAGAAGAAAGCGGACAAAAAGGCCGGCAAAAAAGCGGACAAGAAGATCAAGAAGAAGAAAAAGTGAGCATATGAACCGACAGAAAGGGCGGTAGAGGAATGCCCAGAAAGGTACATGGCCTTGGCCGGGGGCTGGACGCGCTCCTGCCACAGGATGCCAGCGCGGGCGCAGCCGTCACGGAAATCGCCATCGGCGAGCTGGATCCCAATCCGCAGCAGCCGAGGCGTGATTTCAGCGAGGAGCGCATCAGCGAGCTGGCGCAGTCCATCCGGGATCAGGGTGTGCTGCAGCCGATCCTGGTCAGGCACACCGGCGGCGGCCGCTACCGCATCGTGGCGGGCGAGCGGCGCTGGCGGGCGGCCCGGGAGGCCGGGCTGGAAACCGTGCCCTGCCTGATCCGGGAGCTGGATGACGCGCAGGAAAAAGAGATTGCGCTGATCGAAAACCTGCAGCGGGAGGATCTCAACCCGCTGGAAGCCGCCGAGGGCATCCGCGCCCTGATGGACGATGGCGGCTACACCCAGGAGATGGCCTCCAAACGGCTGGGCATGAGCCGGCCCGCGGTGGCCAACCTGCTGCGGCTGCTGGCGCTGCCGGAGGAGATCCGCAATCTGATCCGCGATGGGCAGCTGAGCGCCGGGCACGGGCGCGCCTTAGCGGGCATCGAAGATCCGGAAGCCCAGCTGGCCCTGGCCCGGGAAGCGGCCGAAAAAGGCTATTCCGTGCGCGAAGTGGAGCAGCTGGCCGCCGGCCGCAAAGCTCCCGCCGAGCGCCGGGGGCCGATCCGCCGGGTACTCACAGCGGAGCTGAGCGAGCTGGAAGACCGCCTGCGGGAGGCCACCGGCATGCGCGCCGTGCTGACCGGCAGTGAAAAGAAGGGCCGTATTGTGCTGACCTACTATTCCCGGGAGGAACTGGATCAGCTCTGTGAACTGATGAACCGTCTG
Organism: Clostridia bacterium; assembly: GCA_017534885.1. GTDB lineage: Bacteria > Bacillota > Clostridia > Christensenellales > Aristaeellaceae > RUG11272. Next base: position 12,715 of record JAFXVR010000071.1, read on the forward strand.
GCGGAGGGCTGAGGCGCATGGCGAAGCAAGCATTGCCCGATCTCCCCCGCTGGGACGGGCCCCTGTCGCATCCCTTTTACTCCAAGGTGGTCAAGCGCGCGCTGGATTTTGTCCTGGCGCTGATTCTGCTGGTGCCCGCGGTGGTGCTCATGCTGCCGCTGGCCATCTGGGTCAAGCTGGACTCCCCCGGCCCGATTCTGTACCGCGCGCCCCGGGGCGGCTATCACAACAAGACCTTTTATATCCTGAAGTTCCGCTCCATGGTGGTGGACGCGGACAAGTCCGGCGGCACCACCGCCCTCAATGACAGCCGTGTCACCCGGGCGGGCCGGATCATGCGGAAGCTGAAGCTGGACGAGCTGCCCCAGGTGTTCAACATTCTCAAGGGCGATATGTCCTTTGTGGGCCCCCGGCCCGAGCTGCTGCTGTACACCATGCGGTACACCAAAGACGAGGAGTGCATCCTCTGGGTGAGGCCCGGCGTCACCGACCGCTCCAGCATCATCTATATCGCCCAGGACGAGCTGGTGGGCGAGACCGATCCCGTCGCCCACTATGAAAAGTACATCCTGCCCAACAAGAACCGGCTGCGGGTCGAGTACGCGAAGAACCAAAGCTTTATGCTGGATACGGAGCTGTTTCTGGAAACCCTCTGGGGCATCTTCCACAAGGCGAAGCGCGCCGCTGAAGAAAAGAAGGAGAGCAGTCATGCCTGACAACAACGCGGCGGACTACACGGCGCGGACCCATGCCGCTTTTGGCGGACAGACGCCGGATGTCAGCAACCCGGAGGTGCTGGCCTGGCTGATCCGCCGCCACGGTCTGGAGATGACCCACCTGAGCCGGGGCAGCCATGTAGGCGCGATTTTTTCCCTGGCGGAAATCATCGCGGTGCTGTACACCAGCGTGCTCCGCGTTGACCCGGTGCGGCCGGACTGGCCCGAGCGCGACCGGCTGATCCTCTCCAAGGGTCACGCGGGCGCGGCGGTTTACGCGGCTTTAGCCGAGCGCGGCTTCTTCCCCGTGGAGGAGCTGAAAACCCATTACGCCAACGGTTCGCGCCTGTCCGGCCACGTCAGCCACAAGGGCATTCCCGGGGTCGAGTTTTCCACCGGCTCTCTGGGGCACGGGCTCTCCGTGGCGGTTGGTCTGGCCTTGGGCGCAAAGATGGACGGCGCCGCCTGGCGTACCTATGCGGTTCTCGGCGACGGCGAGTGCGATGAAGGCGCGGTCTGGGAAGCTGCCCTGCAGGCCGCCCATCTTCATCTGGATAACCTGACCGTGGTGGTGGACCGCAACCGCATGCAGTCGCTGGACTTCACGGAAAACACCCTTTCGCTGGAGCCCTTTGCGGACAAGTGGCGCGCCTTCGGCTGGAACGTCCTGAGCGTGGACGGACACGACACCGGCGCGCTGAAGCAGGCCTTCGCCCAGAGCCGAGCCGCCCGGGGAAAGCCCTCGGTCATCATCGCCTGCACCATCAAGGGCAAGGGCGTGAGCTTTATGGAAAACGACATCCTCTGGCATTACCGCACCCCGCAGGGCGAGGAGTACGAGGCGGCGCTGAGGGAACTGGAGGAGAAGAGGCCATGAGGGACGCATTCTGCAGATGTCTGATGCGGGAAGCCGCGAAGGACAGCCGTCTGGTGCTCATCACCGGCGACCTGGGCTTCGGGGTGCTGAAGCCCTTCTGGGAGACCTATCCCGACCAGTTCATCAACGCGGGCATCGCCGAGCAGAGCATGACGGGCCTGGCGGCCGGCCTGAGCCGCACGGGCCGCACGGTGCTGACCTATTCCATCGGCAACTTCCCCACCCTGCGCTGCCTGGAGCAGATCCGCAACGACTGCGCCTACCACCGCGCGGATGTGAAGATCGTCTGTGTGGGCGGCGGTTTTGTATACGGCAGCCTGGGCATGAGCCACCACGCGACGGAGGATATCGCCGTGATGCGGGCTCTGCCGGGGGTGACCGTCTTCGCGCCGGGCGATCCCGCCGAGGTGGAAGCCGTGGTACCGGTCATGCTGAAAACCCCGGGCACCTGTTATCTCCGCCTGGGCCGGGGCGGCGAGAAGATCGTTCACCCGGAGCCGGTCACGGGCTGGGAAGCCCCGAAGGCTCTGACCCTGCGCACCGGCGCGGACGTCGCCCTGCTCTCCGCCGGCGGCATCCTCACCCAGACCGTCTCCGCCGCCAGTCTGCTGGCTCAGAAAGGCATATCCGCCGAGGTGGTCTCCTTCCCCTGCGTCAAGCCCCTGGATCAGGACGCGATCGACGCGCTCTGCCGCCGGTTCCGCCATCTGGTGACCGTGGAGGAGCACACAGTGGTGGGCGGCTTCGGTTCAGCCGTCTGCGAGGCGGTGGCGGAGGGCGGCAGCGGGGTGCGGGTGCACCGCATCGGCATGCCGGACGTGTATTCGGAAATCGTGGGCAGTCAACAATACCTGCGCTCCGCCTACGGACTGGACGACGAGGCCATCTGTGCGAAAACCGCAGCCTGGCTGGAGAATGAATAATATGGAAGAAAACAAGCTGAGCCTGGCGGAAATCCACGCCGAGCTGCTGGAGCAGCTGCGGGACATCACCGGCGTATGCAAGCGGCACGGCATCGAGTACAACATGATGTGCGGCTCCCTGCTGGGCACGGTGCGCCACAAGGGCTTCATCCCCTGGGACGACGACATCGACCTGCTCATGACCCGGGAGGCCTTCACCCGCTTCCGGGAGATCTATCCCAGAGAGTGCGACCGCCGCTTTGAGCTGACCTACCTCAACACCTGGACGCCGAGGGTGATGAACCGCGACCCGGCCAAGGCGCTGGCCTTCACCGATCTGTTCATCCTCGATCCCGTGCCCCCGGAGGGCTTCCGGCGTAAATGGTGGTTCTTCCGCCTGCACACCCTGCAGGGCATGCTCAAGCGTGACGTGGACTACAGCCGCTTCGGCCTGAAGCAGAAGATCCTGCTCTTCGGCACCCATGTGCTGGGCCTCCCCTTCTCCACCGCGTGGAAGACCCGCCGCTACGAGGCGATTTCCACCGAGGTGAAGGGCGGTAATGACCTGTGCATGAGCAACGGCGCCTTTGAGCTGATGACCCACATCTGGCATCCCGATCAGTTCGCCGAAAAGGAGACCGCCCTGTTCGAGGGGCAGGAGGTGCTGATCCCCAGGCGCTGGGACGAGGTGCTGACCATCCTCTTCGGGCCGGATTACATGACGCCGCCCCCGGAGAGCGAGCGGGTGGCCAAGCACCTGGATCTCTGAGGCGGATATGGCGATGGAAATGGTATTCTGCCCGCTGTATTCCGGCTCCAGCGGCAACGCGCTCTTCGCCCAGTACGGCGACACCCGGGTGCTCATCGACGCGGGAAAGTCCGGCAAGCAGATCAAGGAAGCTCTCGACAGCATCGGCGTGGACATCACCAGCCTGAGCGCCATCCTCATCACCCATGAGCACTCCGACCACATCGCCGGCCTGGGCGTCCTGGCCCGGAGGTACCGCGTGCCCATCTACGCCACCGCGGGCACCTGGCGGGGCATCGGCAGCAAGGTCGGCGCCATTCCGCCGGAACTGAAGGCCACCATCGAGCGGGGCAGCGATTTCTACCTGGGTCAGCTGGGGGTGCAGCCCTTCGCCATCCCCCATGATGCCTGCGAGCCCTGCGGCTTCCGGCTCTGGGGCGGGCAGGTCAGCCTGGCAACGTGCACCGACCTGGGCTACTTTCCCGAATCCGTCCGGAGTGCCATCACGGGCTGTGACCTGGTGCTGCTGGAGAGCAACCATGACCCGGACATGCTTATGGCCAATCCCCACTATTCCGCGGCCCTGAAGCGGCGCATTCTCGGCAACAAAGGCCACCTCTGCAATGATGTTTCCGCCGATGCCCTGATGACCCTCGCGGCGTCCGGCACGCGGCACTTCATCCTCGGCCACCTGTCCGGAGAAAACAATACGCCCTCGCTGGCGCTGGATACTGCTGTGCGGCGGGCCGCCCGGGACGGCGCGCAGAATGGCCGGGATCTCCAGATCGACCTGGCCTGGCGCGATCGCGTGGGCGAGGTCTACGTGCTTCGCCGGGACGGGAACGCCTTTCTCCGCTCCCTCTGACCCGCGCATCCATCAAACCATCAGGAGGCCCGCATGATCATCCTCTCCCTGCAGGACATCCGCAAGAGCTTCGGAACCAATGAGGTGCTCCGGGGCGCTTCGCTGACCCTGCAGGACGGGGAACGCATGGGCCTGGTGGGCGTCAACGGCAGCGGCAAGTCGACCCTGATGAAGATCATCGCGGGTCTTGAGACGCTGGACAGCGGCGTGATGACCATGCAGCGCGGCCTCCGGATGGGCTATCTGGCCCAGCAGGGCGAGGTCAGCCCTGAGCGCACCGTGCTGGAGGAGATGGAAAGCGTCTTCGAGCCGGTGATGCGCATGGAGCAGGAGCTCCGCTCTCTGGAAACACAGATGGCTGAGGCCGCCTCGGACGAGCAGCGGCTCCGGCGGCTGGGCAGCCAGTATGACCAGCTGACCCGTGCCTTTGAGCAGGCCAACGGCTACGGCTGGAAGAGCGCCGTGCAGGGCGTGCTCGCCGGCTTGGGTTTCACCAAAGCGCAGCAATCCCAGCGGGCGGCGCTGCTGTCCGGCGGCGAGAAGACCCGGCTCTGCCTGGGCCGGCTGCTGCTGACCGAGCCCGATCTGCTGCTGCTGGACGAGCCCACCAACCACCTGGATCTGAAGTCCATCGCCTGGTTGGAGAACTATCTGGAGAGCTACCGGGGCGCGGTGCTGCTCATCAGCCACGACCGCTACTTTATGGACAGGGTCTGCGGGCGGATGGCCGAGCTGCTCTTCGGGCGGATCGAGTGCTACAACGGCAACTACACCAGCTATCAGGAGCAGCGGCAGGAGCGCTTTGAGATCCGCACCAAGGCCTACGAGCTGCAGCAGAAGGAGATTGCGCGGCAGGAAGCCATCATCGCCCGCTACCGGATGTTCAACCGGGAGAAGTCCATCCGCGCCGCCGAGAGCCGGGAAAAGCGGCTGGAGAAGGTGGAAAGGCTGGAGCGCCCCACGGACGAGAGCGCCATCCACTTCCGCTTTGAGACCCGCCGCCGCACCGGCGACGATGTGCTGATGGTGGACGAGCTGTCCAAGCGCTTCGGCGACCGCACCCTCTTCGAGCATGTGAAAATGCACCTGCGCGCCGGCGACCGGGTGGCGCTCATCGGCGACAACGGCACGGGCAAGACCACCCTTTTGCGCTGCCTGGTGGGTGAAATCAAGGCCGACGCGGGCACTGTCCGTCTCGGCGCAGGCGTGGACATCGGGTATTACGACCAGCATCAGGCCAGGCTGCACCCGGACAAGACCGTTCTGGACGAGGTCTGGGACGATTTCCGGCGGCTGGATCAGACGGAGGTGCGCGGCGCGCTGGGCCTCTTCCTCTTCACCGGGGACGAGGTGCTGGAGCCCGTGCGCACCCTCTCGGGCGGGGAAAAGGGCCGCGTCGCCCTGACCAAGCTGATGCTGCGCAAGGACAACCTGCTTCTCCTGGACGAGCCCAGCAACCACCTGGACATGGACAGCCGCGAGGTGCTGGAGCGGGCCCTGCAGGACTTCCCGGGCACGATCCTCGCCATCAGCCACGACCGGTATTTCATCAACCGATTCGCCGAGAAGGTCATGGTGCTGACCGAGGGCGGCATCCTGGAATACCTGGGCAATTACGACGACTACTTTGAGAAGATCAACCGCGAGCAGGAGCCGGACGGCAGCCAGCCCGCCATGACCCGCACCCAGCAGGACAAGCTGAAACGGCGCAGCCGCGAGGAAGAACAGCAGCTCAAGGAGCGCAAGCTGCGGCTGAAGGCGGCTGAGGAGGCCATCACCCGGGCGGAGGCTGAGGCAGCGGAGATCGAGAGTGCCATGGCCGACCCGGCCACCTATCAGAACCCCGCCAAAGCCGCCGAACTGGCCAAGGCCTATCAGGCCAGGAAGGCCGAGATCGACCGCCTCTACCAGGCCTGGGAGGCCTTAGAGGCCGAGGGCTGAGTTTACAACTGCGTTGCAGGAAACAGAGACACCCCTGTCGAATAAGATAGATTCCGGCAGACGCTGCGACGCTGTCCGATACCCCACGACCATCCGGCGCGCAGGGCAGAGCACCCGTCTCCCCCGCCGCCTTTCATCACAACAGACCAAGGAGGAAACCCGATGCTGAAGAGACTGCTGACCATCCTCATCTGCCTGCTGATGCTGGCCGGCTCAGCCCTGGCGGACAGCGTCAAGCTGCCCATCGACTTTTCCGGCGGCACCCGCCTGCGCCCCAAGATGTTCAACGGCATGGAGAGCTATGAGGATCCCACCATCTCCGTGGTGATCGAGACCGGCTTCCTGGACGACTTCACCCAGACCCAGTGGTGGAGCGCCACCATCAAGATCGGCGACGCCTCCCAGCTGCGGACGGTGGCGGCGGAATCCTTCGACACCAACTCGGTCTGGCCCGGCAAGGAGCTGGCCAAGGAAGTCAACGCCGTGGTGGCCATTAACGGCGACTACTACAACTATTTCCGCGGCCGCGGCCTGGTCATCCGGCAGGCCATCACCTACATTGACAACCTGCAGGGTCTGCGGGACATCCTCCAGATCGATGAGGACGGCGATTTCCACCTGATCCGCCGGGCCAATGTGGGCGACGCGGGCAAGGAGATCAACGGCAAGCTGGTCATCAATTCCTTCTTCTTCGGGCCTGCGCTGGTCATCGACGGCGTGGCCACCACCGACTGGAAGCAGAACGAGTGGCGCGACATGGCAAGGGACGCCCGCTCCGCCCGTATGGCGCTGTGCCAGATCGGGCCGCTGGAGTACAAGGTGATCTGCTGCTCGGCCATGAACCGCAAGGGCAAGGGCATGACCCTTGAAACCTTCGCCAATTTCTGCCAGAGCCAGGGCGCGATCCAGGCCTACAATCTGGACGGCGGCGATTCCACCATGCTCTATTTCCACGGCGAGCTGGTCAATGACGTGCCCGCTGAGCGTCAGAGAGACCTGATGGACATCGTGTACTTCGCCTCCGCCTGGAACGGCAAATCCAAACAGGAGTAATCATCATGGCTAATTATCCCGCCGCCATGGCCGCGGGCACCCTGCTGTGCTTCGCGCTGTATGCCGCGAGGCTGCGCAGGGAGGGCGGCCGCCTCACTGGCGCGCTGATCACCCTGCCCGTGGCCGCTGTGCTGGGGCTGGTCTGCGCCAAGCTCGGCTTTGTGCTTCTCCAGCCGCTCAACGAGCTGGAGTATTACGGCATCTCCGCCTTCTGGCGCGTTTCTGAGGACGCCTTCTCCTTTGTCTTTGGCGCCATGGGCGTGTGTCTGGGCGTGGGGCTCTGCGCCCGCTGGACCGGCCTTTCCCTGGGCGACGCGCTGGACGCCTTTGCCCCGGCCGGCGCCCTGCTTACCGCCGTGTTCCGCCTGGGCGAGGGCTTTCTGGGCTCCCTGGGACTGGGCGGCCGCGCTGATCCGGACAGCCCCCTGGCCGTCTTCCCCTTCGCTGTGGTCTTTGACGCCGGCAACGGCCGTCTGCGCACCCAGTGGGCGGTGTATCTCTGGGCGACGGCTATCGCGGCCATCGTCGCGCTGATCTTCCTGGTATCCAAAAAGAGCCTGCCCGGGCTGATGTTCCAGAAGACCGCCTTCGCCCTGGCCCTGCCCCAGATCATGCTGGAAAGCCTCCGGACCAAGTGCATCAAGTGGGGCTTTGTGCGGGCTGAGCAGGTGGTCTGCGCGCTGATCATCCTGGCACTGGTGGTCTGGGTCTGTGTCCGCACGCCGGTTCGCCTGCCCGTCCCGCGGCGCTTCTGGCCGGTGGCCGGCCTCTTCGGCTGCGCAGGCATCATCATCGCGGTGGAGTTCGTCATCGGCAAGCCCACCCTGGTGCCCTTCGAGGTGCCGCTGCTGGCAAACTATGGGCTGATGGCGCTGGCGCTGGCCGGCATGGCCCTGCTTTACTGGTACTGCCTCCGCCGCCAGCGGGAGGCCATCCTGCCCTGGCAGATGGAAAAGGACGGCGTCAGGGCTGACTGAGGACGGTGCGCATGGACGGCAAGAGCAATTCGGTACCCCTCTATAATCCCGGCGTGGAGACCTGCGGCTTCCTGCACGTGCATCAGGACAAGGTGGCTCAGGTGCGCCAGCTCATGCCAGACGACGACACTCTCGCCCGCCTCTCCGACCTCTTCAAGGCCTTTGCGGACGGCACAAGGGTGCGCATCCTGTATGTGCTGTTTGAGGATGAGGTCTGCGTGTGCGACCTGGCCCAGCTCCTGGGCATGACCCAGTCCGCGGTGTCCCACCAGCTGCGCTACCTCAAGCAGATGCGGCTGATCAAAAACCGCCGGGACGGCCGCACGGTCTTCTACTCCCTCGCCGACGATCACGTCCGCACCCTGCTGAGCCAGGGCATGGAGCACGTCAGCGAGGACGGCTGATCGCCCGATCCAAGTCCTTCCCCTTCGGAAGGGCTTTTCCTGTGCGCCTGTCCGCCCATATTCCCAGATGTAAAAGCCCCGGCCAGCGCCATGCCAGCCGGGGGTTCGTATGCGGTTCATCGGATCGGCACAGGCCCTCGCCTACTCAGATGTCGGCGATGCCCTGCAGGGCTTCCTGCTGCGCCTGGATCATTTCCTTGAAGCGGCTGCGGTAGTCCGCAGCGGTCTGACGGAGGCTGTCCACCTGCTGGGTCAGGCTGTCGCGCTGACCGGCCAGGTCGGCCAGACCGGCGGCGGCCTGCTCCCGGGCCTGTGTCAGAATCTCTTCCGCCTGCTTTTTGGCGGACTCAATGGTCTCGTCCTTGACGCGCTGAGCGGTTTCGAGGATCTCGCGGAAGGCGTCGGCAGGCGCAGCGACAGCAGCGGCCGCCGCGACGGGGGCCGCCGCGGGCTTGACTTCCACGGCTTCCGGCTTGCTGGCCAGCGCCTCCTCAGCGCGGGCCTTGGCCTGCTCCGCTTCACGGCGGGCGTCCTCGGCGGCCTGCAGGGCGGTTCTGGTGCTCTGCAGGGTGGCCTGGCTCTCATTCAGCTGCTGCTGCAGGCTCTTGACCATGCCCTGGAGGCGGCTCATTTCCGCCGTGTCCAGGCTGGGCTTCAGGCTGCCCTGCTGATTGCGGGATGCGTTGGCCTGAGCTTCGCGGAGCTGCTGCTGCAGGCTGGCAATGGTTCCCTCCTGGCGCTCCAGGTCGTCACAGATGTCATCCAGGAAGGTGTCAACCTCCTCCGGGTCATAGCCCCGCGCCTTGGTGCGGAACTCTTTGCTCTCGATCTCCTGAATCATCGCCTGAATCGTCTTCTGATCCATGTGACACACATCCTTTCTGATTCACTGTGCGCTGCCGCGTCCGCGCTCAGGCGGCTGCGGTTGAAGTCAATTGTCTTTGTGGAGGAAGCGCTCCATTTCGATGCTCACCCGATCCTTGCGCGTCCGGCCGCCGATCTCCGTCAGCCTCACCCGGCCCGCGCCGCGGATGGACAGCAGGTCGCCGGCATTCAGCAGCACGTCCGGCCGCTCCTCCATCTGGTGGTTGACGGACACCCGTCCGGCGCGGATCAGCTCAGCCGTCCTGGCCCGGGAGAGCCTCATGCCCGCCGCAAGCACCGCGTCCAGCCGCAGGGAGGCCACCGTTTCCCGGCAGAGGCTGCCCCTGGGCGGCGTGATCTCCGGCTTTTCTTCGCAGAGGCTGACCCGGATGGGCACCCGCCCGGCTTCAAGCCATTCCTCCGGCAGACGCCGGGCCAGCTCGGGCAGGGCGAAGAGCCAGGCGTTTTTGACCTGCAGGATCAGGTCGCCGGTATAGCTCCGATCGATGCCCAGCCCCAGCAGGGAGCCCAGCAAATCCCGGTGGCTGACCTGGTCAAAGCGCCGGTCCCAGTCAATCCGCAGCCATACCGCAGTGAAGAGCGGCTCCTCCCCTTCCGGCACAAAGCAGACCTGCATCCGTTCGGCCCCGGGCCAGCCGCCCTCCATAAAGGCCTCCACGCCGCAGTCCCGGGCTTCATGCACCGCCAGGGGTTTGTCCGCCGCGCTGATGAAGCGTCCCGGGCAGGCGCGCTGCCGTTTGGCCGCGTTTTCCGCGCCCTGCCGCAGCGTCAGCCGCAGCCGTTCCGTTTCCTCTGTCAGCCGCATCAGAACGAGAACAGATTCAGCAGAATCCGTCTGAGGATGGACACCAGCAGCATCAGCGCCCAGGGTGACAGGTCAATCATCCGCAGGGAGGCCGGCAGCACGGAGTCCAGGAAGCGCCGGATGGGCGTCAGCAGCGGCTCCACCAGCTGCTTGATGATGGTCGTCCACTGATTGTCCGCGATGCGGAGCCAGGACAGGACGCAGTACGCGAAGACGATCAGCTCATAGAGGGAACAGGCCGTGTTGACGAGATAGCGCAGCATTCCGCTCAGCCTCCTCCTTTACCGCTCGTGGGCGGCGTACATGCTGTCAGCGCTGAAGGATTCGCGGGAACGGTAGCCGCCGGCCGCCGCTTTCCGCTGGCGCTCGGGGTAGAGCATCTCACGGGCGCCGTTCCAGCGCTCCCGGACATCCTCGTTGCTCCCCTGGCGCAGGTTCTCGTAAGCGTCCACCTGCACATCCGCCGGGGTGATCATGTACAGGCTCCTGGCCGCAATGCGGTGGAAGCCGCAGTTCATGGTGAAGGCCGCGCCGAAGAGCAGGTCGAGGCAGCGCTGCACTTCCCGCTGATCGTTGATCAGCTCGGTGTTGACGATGACCGTCATCCCCTGCCGCATGAATTCGATCAGCCTGTAGCAGGTGGCGGTGGACACCGGCTGCGCCACGATCTCCCGGTGCCGCCAGGTCTGCCCCTGTTCGTCCCGCTGCACGCCAGGCATCATGATCACATTGTCCGGCGCGGGCTGGGCCGCGGGGCTTTCCACATAGCCGTTGTCCGCCGGGCCCTGCTGGTATGGCTGGTAGTAGCCATAGCCGGGCTGGGGCTGCATCTGCTCCGGCTGCACATACCCGTAGCTCTGGGGGACATAGTTCCCCTGGGACATGCCGAAACCCTGCTGCGGTCCGGTGTAGGCCTGCTGATAGGGATCCGGCTGCTGGTAAGCCATCTGCTGCTGTCCCCAGGGCTCCTGGCTGGCGTATTCCGGTGCGGGCTGCTCCTGCTGCTGCGGCCTGGCCCGCCTGCGCCTGGGCTCCTGCTGAGAGGGCTTGTAGCCCGCATAGCCGCCCGTGCGCAGGTTGGACATGGCCTCACGTCTGAAAGCGCCCTGCATCTCAGCCTCGCCGAGAATCATCTCCTTGAGCTGCTGCAATCTGGCTTTGATCGTCATTTCAAGTCCTCCATCCGCCTGCCATAATCTCTTGCGCCCATGATTGCGCTGCCCACCCGCACCATGGTGGCGCCGTACCTGGCCGCCAGGGGGTAGTCCCCGGACATGCCCATGCTCAGCTCCTCCATCTCGATGCCGGGCAGCGCCTCCTGCCGGAGGTGGTCATAGAGCGTCCGCATCTGTGCAAAGAGCGGCTCCAGCGCCTCCTGGTCCTGCCAGGCGGGCATCACCGCCATCAGGCCGCGCACCTTCAGGCCTTCCATGCCGCTGATGGCGCGCAGCAGCGGACGAACCTCCTCGGGAAGCACGCCGCCTTTCTGCTGTTCACCCACAGGGGAAACCTGCACCAGCACCGGCATCACCGTCTCCTGACGGACTGCCTGGCGGCTGATTTCCTCCGCGAGTTTCAGCCGATCCACAGACTGGATCAAACATACACCCTTCATTATATATTTTACTTTGTTGGTTTGCAAGCTTCCAATCAGGTGAATCGAAAATTTTCCTGCCAGCGCCTCCTGCTTGGCCAGAATCTCCTGCACCCGGTTTTCCCCGATCTCCGTGATTCCGGCTTCCAGCAGCGGCAGAATCTCTTCGGCGCTGTGGGTTTTGGTCACCGCAATCAGCCGGGGCGGCGCATAACGCCCCTCCGACGCCGTTTCCAGCACGCGGCGCACTTCCGAGACCCGCTTCAGCAGCGCTTCGTCAGCCACGTTTTCGCCTCCCTGGCTTGTTTGACAGCCGTATCAATAGAAGAGCATCACCGTCAGGCCCTCATAGAGCAGGCCCGCGTTGATGGGGGATACATAGACGTTCGCGCCGTCGCGGTACACCACCGTCACCGGGATGAAGGACTTGGTCTGGCCGTCCACCAGCACCACGCCGTCCATTTCGTCCTGGCGGTAAATGGCGGCCGAGGGCACCGTGAAGGTGGACACATAGTCGCCGATGGTGGCCCTGCAGGTGCGCATATACAGCACATCGTTCACCGAGCCGGTGACGTGCAGCCGCAGCAGCAGCTCGTTGCCCGAGCGCTCCGAGGACAGCACCTTTGCGTTGACGTGCAGGGACTCAAAGCGCTCCAGCTGCAGTTCGTAGGTCTCGCCCACAATGGGATTCCAGTTTTTCTCGTCCACCAGCATCAGCACCAGCCACTCCCCGTCCGTCACGGTGCGGTAGATGGTGGTGCGGCTCTTGCTGATTTCCGCGCCCTCGGGCAGGCTGCCGTTGATCATGCGGCGCACGGCGTCCGGCTTGAAGCTCTCCGCGTTGTCGAAGGTCAGCCCGAACTCATAGCCGTCGGAATACACCGAGACGATGGTGTCCTCGCTGGCCGCGTAGGACTTGGTCCAGGAGTCGATGCGCTGCTGCTGGTTTAGCTCTTCGTCGTACAGCCGGCTCAGCCGCTGGTCAGAGGCGTACTTCTGCCGGATATAGTTCTGCCGGGCGGTGATGGCGGCTTCCAGCAGGGTTTCCTGGTTGCTCAGGTTGCTCCGGGCGCCGCCGATGATGTCCCGCACTTCCTTGCTGCGGGCCAGCACATCGCCGCTGACCCGGTCCATGCGGGAATCGGTGGTCGTCTCGCTCTCCAGCAGGGATTTCTGATAATCCCGGATCTGGTCGCGGAATTCCTGCATGGTGGCCATCTCACGTGTGGAGTAGCCGGAGGAATAGACCCGGCAGATGGGCTGGTTCCGCATCACCGTCTGCCCCTCATGGGCCTCGTATTTGATGGTGGTCACGCCATCCGCCGTCCAGGGGATCTCCTTGCGGACGATCAGCGCGTCGCCCTCGTAATGCGCGCCGAGGGTACCGGTCTGCACCGTGGCGTACATGGGCTTTTCGGGGATCAGCGTGTTGAAGCCGTACCAGACGGCCAGCGCCAGCGCCGCGCCGATCAGCAGCTTCTGCAGGATGCCCAGTCCTTTGGTCTTGGGAGGCGGGGGCGGCAGCTGCTGATTCTGCCCAAAATGCACCTCTTCCTGCGCCGCCTCATCCACAGGCTCCTCCTGCCGGGGCGGCTGATTCATGGCCGCGTACCCGGAGGCCGTCCCGCCGGACACCGGCTGACCACCCTGCGCCGGCGCGCCGCCCTGGGCATTATTGCCCGGACCATAAGGCTGCTGACCGGCAGGTCCCGGCTGAGGCTGTGCGGCATAGCCCATCGGCTGCCCGGCGTACCCCTGCTGAGGCTGTCCGGCATAGCCCATCAGCTGTCCGGCATACCCCTGCTGGGGCGGATAAGCCTGTGCCGGCTGTCCGTTCCCCGGCTGCGGCTGATAACCGTACTGCCCGGGCGGCGGATTCGGCGGATAATACGCCGGATCGTAATGGCTCTGCTGCCCCGCCTGCTGGCTCAGTGCCGCGTAGCCCGTGGGCTGCTGCACCGGCCCTGCCTGCGCGCCAGCTCCGTCCTGCCTCTTCCTGAACAGCGCCACGCGGCTCCCTCCTTTGTTGGGTTTGTGTTTTTTGCGGTTCTTGGGGGAGAAGGGGAAACCTTCTCTTGGAAGAGAAGGTTTCCCTTTCTCCCCCAAACCCCCTTTTCCTCTTCCAAGAGACCTTATCCTTTGGATGATGGTTTTTCTCTTTTGTGCTTTGATGGGGTTCAGCTTTCATATCCAGGCGGATAATGTGTCGGCGGCCATTTTGATCAGCAGGAGGGCCAGGACCACCAGCAGCATTTTCTGGATGAAGGCGCTGCCTTTTTTCAGTGTCAGACCCGCGCCGGTCAGTCCGCCGGCCACGGCGCACAGGCCTGCCGGGATCGCCAGCTGCCACAATACATAACCGCCGGCCCAGTAGCTCACCAGCGCCGCCACGTTGCTGGCCAGGTTGACCACCCTTGCCGTGCCGCTGGCGCTCACCGGGTCGATGCCCAACAGGCACACGAACAGCAGGATCAGGAAGGTGCCTGTGCCCGGGCCTACCAGTCCGTCGTAGAAGCCGATGACCAGCCCGATGGCGAAGCTCACCGGGGCCGCCGCCTTTTCCGGCACACGGCGCTTCTCCTTCAGCTCGCCCCGGCGGCGCAGCATCAGCACCGCCACCATCGGGATCAGGATGAGCATCATCAGCCGGACGGTCTGCTCCGGGATCAGCCGCTGGGTTTCCGCGCCCAGCCAGGAGCCCGGCAGCGCTCCCGCCGCAGCCAGCACGCCCGTCAGCAGCGCCACCCGCCCGGAGATCAGGTAGCGCGCGGTGGCCGCCGTGGCTCCCATGCAGGCGCTCAGCTTATTGGTGCCCGAGGCCAGGTATGGCGGCAGACCGGCAGCGTAATAGGCCGGAAGGGAGATCAGGCCTCCCCCGCCCGCCACCGCGTCCACCAGCCCCGCCAGGAAGATCAGCGGACAGACGACCACATAGCTCTGCCAGGTCAGTTCCATGCTCTCCCTCAGCCGACGAACTCGGCGTAAATCGCCTGAATGGTGCGCTCAAAGTCCTGGTCGTCCACACCCACGATGATCGAAAGCTCGCTGGAGCCCTGGTCGATCATGCGTACGTTGATGCCCGCCCGGCTCATGGCCGAGAACAGCCTGGCCGCGGTGCCGCAGTTGCTGACCATGCCCCGGCCGACGGTGGCGATGATGGACATGTTGTCGTGGATGGTCAGCACATCCGGCTGGGTCACGTCCGCCAGGCGGCGCACGATCTCCTCCCGGTGCGGGGCCAGGGCTTCGGAGGACACCACCACCGAGATGGAGTCGATGCCCGAGGGCATGTGCTCAAAGGAGATCCCATACTCCTCAAACACCTGCAGGGCGCGCCGGCCAAAGCCCAGCTCCGCGTTCATCATGGCCTTTTCAATGGCCACCACGGAGAAGTTCTTGTGTCCCGCGATGCCGGTGATGGTGGGCACGGTGGGCTCCACGGGCAGGCTCTGGGAGATCAGGGTGCCCGGGTGCTGGGGATTGTTGGTGTTGCGGATGATGGTGGGGATGCCCACCTTGTGCACCGGGAACATGGCGTCCTCATGCAGCACGGACGCGCCCATGTAGCTCAGCTCCCGCAGCTCCGCGTAGGTGATGGCACTGATTTCCCGGGGATTCTGCACGATCCGGGGATCCGCCATCAGGAAGCCGGACACATCGGTCCAGTTCTCATAGGCGTCCGCCCGCACGGCCCGGGAGACGATCGCGCCGGTGATGTCGCTGCCGCCCCGGGAGAAGGTGTGCACCCGCCCGTCCGGCAGGGAGCCGTAAAAGCCCGGCACCACGGTGGGCACGCCGTCGGCCAGGAGGGCCATCATGACCACATTGGTCTTCTCGGAGTCGAACACGCCGCGCTCGTCGAAGAAGATGACCTTCTCCGCGTCCAGGAAGCGCCAGCCCAGGAAATCCGCCAGCAGCATGCCGTTGAGAAACTCGCCCCGGGAGGCGCAGTAGTCCGCGTCCGCGCCGGCAGCGATCTTGCGGTGAATCTTGTCCAGGGCCGCGTCCAGTTCCGCCTTCAGCCCAAGTTCATCCCTGATTTCCCCGTACCTCGCCCGGATCCGGTCGAAGTCCTCCTCAAAGTCCTCCCCCGCCTGCGCCTTGCGATGGCAGCGGTACAGCAGGTCGGTCACCTTGGTGTCCTCCGGGAAGCGCTTGCCCGGGGCCGAGGGCACGACATACCGCCGGGCGCTGTCCATGCCGAGGATATCCTTCACCTTGCGGAACTGTTCGGCGGAAGCTAAGGAAGAACCGCCGAACTTGGTTACAATCGTCTTGGTTGCCATGCGCTGACTCCTTTATTCGGCGGAAGTCTCTTCCACCAGGATGATGTGCTCCATCAGGTCGTTTTTGTCTTCGTCCGGGCCGACAGCCGTATAGTACAGGCCGAAGACCGCGTTGTTATTGTCGCCGCCGTCCTCCATCGCCCAGCCGTGGGCGGTCTGGCTGCGGTGGAAGGCTAAGGCTTCGGTGGCCACCTTCAGGCCGTCCCGCCCGCCGAAGGCCTCCAGCGGCTGATGCCAGTCAAACTGCAGCGTGCCCTGATCGTACAGGTGGACGTAGCATTTCAGCACCTGCCAGGTGCCGTATTCCCGGAGGGAATCCTTGTACTTGTCCGCGTTCGCCGCGAGGCTCACCGCGTGGGTCACCGCGTCCGCCGTGGCCCGGTGTCCGCCGTGGCCGTACTCTCCGTACAGGTCGTGGGTTACCACCACCTCCGGCTTGAAACGGCGGATCACCGCGGTGACGCGCTCATACAGGGTGCTCTTGTTCCATTTCTTGTACTGGGCGCTTAGGGTATGGGTGCTGGAATCCTTCATATTGAGGAAAACCGGGTAGGCGGTGACCCCGCAGTGCCAGAGCCCGTCCAGCAGCTCCAGCCGACGCTGGGGCGTGGAGGGCACCACCGTCACCTGCTGCACTCTGAGCCCTCTCTGTCCGGCGTAGGTGGGCAGCAGCCCGCCGAACCAGAGCAGCTCATCATCCGGATGGCAGGAGACCAGCATCAGGTCGGCCTTTTCCAGATCCACCCAGGAGTGGACGTCCTCCGGCTTCTCCCCCGGGCTGTAGACCTGCAGCTCCGCCAGGAAGAGCCGCCCCTTGTCCGTGTTGACCAGCCGCGCCTGCTGGGTGCCTTCCGGCAGGGGATACCAGTCCGTCAGGTGGGCAGTGCCCTCCCCGCAGGCGGTCCAGTCCGTGCCGTCAAAGGCCTCCACCCGGAAAGTCGTCACCCGCTCGTAGATCCGCAGGAAGAGGCCGCCCAGCTCCCGGCCATCGCCGTCGATGGTCAGCGTGCCGTCCTTGCGCAGGCTGCTCCAGGTGGTGTACCGGCCGTCCAGGCATTTGTGCAGCTCCTCCCGGTTCATCCCCGAGCCCGCCAGTTTGCAGGCGGAGGTGATATCCTTCCCCTCCTCCGCCGCGGCGCTCATTCCCAGCGTCATCAGCAGGATCAGCAGTATCGCAATGCGTTTCAAACCTGTACTCCTTTGCGTGTCACAAATCAATACTGTTGAGGGTGACAAAAGGGCGCTTCCGACCTTAGAGCCACGACTGGTTGTGGTAATTTCCGCTGCTTTCCACAACCAGTCGTGGCTTGGTTCAGGAAAGCGCCCTTTTGACATCCGAATCAATACTTGGGCGTCCTCGTGGCGGTGAGGAAGCGCACCTCCGCGCCTCCGGCCAGCAGCGCGGAGGCCGCGGCCAGGCAGGTGGCGCCGGTGGTCATCACATCGTCCACCAGCAGCACGTGGGCGGGCATTACTCCCTTCGCCACATACCGCAGATCCCGGCTGATGCGCTCTTCCCGGCCCCGGTGCACCTGCCCGCCCGCCTTGGCGCTCTCCGGGCTCATGTTGTCCAGCAGACAGTCGCACCTGAGGTTCATCGCCCGCGCGGTCTGCTCCGCCAGCTCCCCGGCGTGGTCGATGCCGCGGCGCTTCAGCCTGTCCGGCCGCATGGGCACCCAGGTGACCACCGTGTCCTCCGGCAGACGCAGGCGTTCCGCTTCCTTCGCCAGCATCGGCCCCATGGCTTCCGCCGCCAGCTCCACCCGGTTGAATTTCAGCTGTTCCACCAGCTTTCTCGCCGCGTCCCGGTGGGACCAGAGGGAAGTGCCCGGAATCCGCCAGCCGCTGACGCACCGGGGGCAGAGCCGGCCCTCCAGGGGCCCGCCGCAGTTTTCGCAGCGGGGTTCCCGGATGCGGCAGCCCTCCAGCGCGTCAAGGCAGTCCCGGCAGATCAGCCGATTGCCGGGATAGTCCCCGCAGACCAGGCAATTGGTGCCCGCCGGGTACAGGATGTCCTTCAGCGTTTCAACAGCGCTGTGCATTCGCTCAGAAAGCCGCGCCATCGGGCACCTCCTCCGCGCCGATCATGCGGCTGGCCGTCTGCAGGCGCTCGGTCAGGGCGGTGTACCGGCGCAGGATGTAGTCATTCTCCACCATCTGCCGGATGATTTCCTCCTGGCCCACCAGCACCACCAGCTCCCGGGCCCGGGTCAGCGCGGTGTAGAACAGGTTGCGGGTCTGCAGCAGCCTCGGCCCCTGCACCACCGGCAGCACCACCGCCCGGAACTCGCTGCCCTGGCTCTTGTGCACGCTCAGGCAGTAGGCCAGCTCCAGGCTGTCCAGCATCCTGGTTCCGTATTCCGCTTCCCGGCCGTCCTCAAAGGTCACCGTCAGGCTGTGCTCTTCGCCGTCCACCCCGGTCACGAAGCCCACGTCCCCGTTGAACACGCCGGCGCCGGTCTCCCAGCCCCTCCGGACGGGCCGCCGCCAGCTCAGCTCGTAGTCGTTGACGGTCTGCATCACCTTGTCGCCCAGGCGGAAGTCCGTATCGCCGTAGGCCAGGAAAGGCTTGTCTTCCGCCGGCGGGTTCAGCGCCGCCTGCAGCAGCTGGTTCAGCCGGATCACGCCGCACTCGCCCTTGCGCGCCGGAGACAGCACCTGGATAGCCCGCACCCGCTCCCCGTCGGTCAGATGCAGAAAGCCCGGCAGCCGCGATGTCGCCAGGGAGACGCATTTCTCCGCCGCGCTCACCACCCCGTCCGCCCGCTCGAAGAAGGAATCCGTGCCCTTCTCGTTCAGCAGGGGCATATCCCCGTGGTTGATGCGGTGCGCGTTGACCACAATCCGGCTGTGCTCACTCTGGCGGAAGATGTCCGTCAGCCGCACCGCCGGGATCACGCCGCTGGCGAGGATGTCTCCCAGCACGTTCCCCGCGCCCACCGAGGGCAGCTGATCCGCGTCGCCCACAATCAGCAGCCGTGTGCCCGGCTTCACCGCCCGCAGGAGGGAGCGCATCAGCATCAGGTCGATCATGGAGGCTTCATCCACGATCACACAGCCCGCCTCCAGCGGATTGTCGCCGTTGCGCTGGAAGTCCCGGGTCTCGCCCGAATATTCCAGCAGGCGGTGGATGGTCTTGCTCTCATAGCCCGTGGCCTCGGTCATGCGCTTGGCCGCCCGGCCCGTGGGCGCGCAAAGCAGCACTTCGCCCTCCCCGGCCAGCAGGGAGATGATGCAGTTGATGATGGTGGTCTTGCCCGTGCCAGGCCCGCCAGTGATCACCAGCACACCGTGGCCCATGGCCTCCGTGATGGCTTCCCGCTGTCTGGCGCTGAAGGCGATGCTGTGGCGCTTCTCAAAGCGGTCGATGGCCAGATTGGCCCCCTCCGCCTCCGAGGGCGGCACAGCTGTCAGCAGTTCCATCAGGCGTCTGCTGATCTCGCGCTCGGCCTGGTCATAGGCGGGCAGCCACACCCGCTCTTCCCCGCCGGCGGTCTGCCCCAGCAACTGGCGGCTCACCACCAATCTGGTCAGCCCGTGTTCCAGCAGCTCCCTGGGCAGCTTCAGCATGTACCCGGCCCGGTCCAGCAGCTCCTCCCGGGGCAGGTATACATGCCCAAGGCTGACCGCCGCGTCCAGGAGCGTATACTTGAGCGCGGACTGCACCCGGTATTCCGATTCCGGCGCGATGCCCATGGTGATGCCGATGCGGTCAGCGGTCAGGAAGCCCACGCCCTCCACTTCTTCGCAGAGCCGATAGGGATTGCTGCGGATCAGATCCGCCGTCCGCGCGCCGTACTTTTTGCTGATCCGCACGGACAGCTCCGCCGGCACGCCATAGGACTGCAGAAAGATCAGGGCTTCCCGCTCGTCCACCTGCTCGTGGTAGCTCTTGGCGATCTTCTGCCATTTTTTGCCGCCCAGGCCGGGGATTTTACGAAGCTCCTCCGGGTGTTCGGAAATGACCGTCAGGGTCTCCTCGCCGAAATAGCTGACGATCTTCCGCGCCATCTTTGGCCCGATGCCGCTGATGAATCCGCTGGCCAGATAGCGCTCGATGCCCAGCAGGGTGGTCGGCTTCAGCGGCTCGCAGCCGGTAGCGTTCAGCTGACGCCCGTACTTCGGGTGCTCGGTCCATTCGCCCGTAAAGGCTGCCTGCTCACCGGGCGCGAACTTGGGCAGGATGCCCACCACCGTCCGCTCCCGGTGGCCGTCGCGAACCGTCAGCACGGAGTAGCCGTTCTCCTCGTTGCGGTAGACCGTGCCCACCACCGTGACCTCCACCCGCTCCACCGCTCCGCCCCCTTTCGCGCCTGCAAGGCTGTATTATACCATATTTCCGCGCTGATGGGAAGAGCTTTGTAAACCCCGTTTGTCAGCCCCGGATTCCGCCTGAATTGCCAAAGTAAATGCAACAGGAGCAGTGCATACTGTTGCGTTTAGTCTGGCGAACAGGAGGTGTTGCAATTAGTCTGTCTCATGGGGAGACAGAAACGTGAGAGGATCCGTCCTGATTGCCTCCCCCGAGGGGG
>JAFXVR010000001.1 GCA_017534885.1 Clostridia bacterium
ATCCGAATCATCACTGAAGGTATGAAAAACGCCCGGGGCTGCGCACTCCGGGCTTTCCTTGTATAATGTACAATGAAGAATGAATCATCAATCATGGTAAGGGTGACAAAAGGGCGCTTTCAACCTTGGAGCCACGACTGGTTGTGGTGATTTCCGCTGTCTTCCACAACCAGTCGTGGCTCAGTTCATGAAAGCGGCCTTTTGACATCCGAATCAATCATGGCGGCTCCTGCAGGCGTATGGCGATGGCTGTTCGGTTACTTTTCCCCGCGGCCTCCGTCACGCTGCATGGAGAACTGATCCATGGGGTAGTTTTTGAGGTTGTCCAGGATCTTGCGGCTGTCGGCTTTGGCCAGGAGATCGGTGCGGGCTTTCAGCACCAGCGCTTCAGCCTGATGCTTGGAAGGGCCGCCGACGCAGCCGCCGGGGCAGATCATGCCCTCCACAAAGTCCACATTCAGCTTGCCGGCCTTCAGCAGGGTCATGGCCTTCTTGCACTCCTCGCCGCCGGCGCAGGTCATCAGGCGGATATCTCCCGTGTCCTCGCCCATCTCCCGCATGACCTCCAGCACGGCCGCCGCCACGCCGCCGCTGCCCGCGAAGCACTTGCCGAAGAGGGAGGCTTCCTGGTAGTCCTCCTCCACCGGCTCGATGGCGATGCCGCGGGCATCCAGCATGGCGACGATCTCGCCGTAGGTCAGGGCGAAATCAGCCGAATCCCGGATCAGCGGATTCAGCGTCTCGCCCTTTTTGGCGATGCACGGGCCGATGAAGACCGTGACGCAGTCGGGATCGATGGACTTCAGGTACCGGGACACCGCCACCATGGGGGACACCGTGGCGGACTTGTTTTTCTCGTACTGCTCGGGGAAGTGGTGGCGGAGCATGGAGATGAAGGCGGGGCAGCAGGAGGTGGTCATGATCCGGCCTTCCTTCCGGGCTTCAATCCACTCTTTGGCCTCAGAAGCCGCGGTCATGTCGCCGCCGAGGCCCACCTCCACCATGTCGGCAAAGCCGGCTCTTTTCAGCGCGGCGCGGATGGAGGCCATGCCCGCCTCCCGGCCGAACTGGCCCTCCGTGGCCGGGGCGCACATGGCGACGACCCGCTTCCCCGCGAGGATGGCCTCGATGACCTGGGTGGCGAAGATCCTGGAGCCGATCGCGCCGAAGGGACAGCTGTGGATGCAGTGCCCGCAGTGGATGCACTTGTTCTCGTCGATCCGGCAGACGCCCGCCTCATCATAGGAGATCGCGCCGACCGGGCAGGCCCTCTTGCAGGGGCGCTCCTGGTGGATGATGGCGCCGAAGGGACAGGCCTTGGCGCACAGACCGCAGGACTTGCACTTGTTGGGGTCGATGCGCATTTTATTGTCGCCCGGGCTGATGGCGCCGAAGCGGCAGGAATTCAGGCAGGCCTTGCCCAGGCAGAACCGGCAGATGTCCGAGACGAAATAGTCCTGAATCGGGCAGTCGTCACAGGCCGCGGGAATGACCGCCACCACGTTCTCCGTGGGACGCCCCGGCTCCGGGCTCTGGCCCAGCGCCAGCCGTACCCGCCCCCGGACGATCTCCCGCTCCTTGTAAATGCAGCAGCGGTACTGGGGCTTGGGCCCCGGGCTGACCTGGTAAGGGATCTTCTCCGTCTCCTCCGCCGTGAGCCGGCCCTCCCAGGCCAGGCGGCAGATCTCCCGCAGGATAAAGTGCTTCAGCTCCACAATGCCCTTGTCGTTGGTGATCATTCGCTTTCCCTCCGTTGCGCGGTCGCCGGGTGAAATGGGGTTGATGAAGATTTCGCCGCGGAAGGGGGGAATTCCTGCTGAGGAAGGGATGAGGGTGGAGGTTGAAGGTTTTGGCTGAGCTGCAAAAAAGTCTCCGGGCGGGTGAAGTGCGACCCGGAGCTTTTGGGTGGTGGGGGATTTCACGATGCGGCTGAGGTTGGCAAGGTAGAGATGGCGGCGTCGGGATGTGTGATGGTCACTTGAAGTTGAATACAATACTGGTAAGGGTGACAAAAGGGCGCTTTCAACCTTAGAGCCACGACTGGTTGTGGTGATTTCCGCTGCCTTCCACAACCAGTCGTGGCTCAGTTCATGAAAGCGGCCTTTTGACATCCGAATCATGGTTGTCCGTTTTTGAAACTCACTCCTCACTCCGCTCTCCGCTCTCCACTCTCCATCACTCTGACCGCTTCCCCCACCTCCAGCGCATAGAGCCACTGCTCTGCAACCGGGAGGCCGGTGATGGTTTCGAGGGCGCGGGCGTAGAGGGCGAGCTGGGGCTGGTGCTTGCGGGCGAAGGCGGCGAGGTCGGTGATGTGGTCGGTCTTGTAGTCGATGAGGATCCAGCGGCCGCGCTCGATGAAGCAGCAGTCGATCACGCCCTGGAGGAGGGCGTCCTCCTCCCGGAGGGCCAGGTTGAAGGGCAGCTCGCGGCGCAGGGTGGGGCTTGAGAGGGCGCGGCGGCCCAGCTCGCTTTCAAGCCAGGTGCGGACGGCGCTGAGGGGGATGGCCGCGGCCTCCTCCGGGGTCCAGATGCCCTGGGCGGTCTGCTCGGAAAGGATCTGCCGCAGGACTTCCGCCAGGGCGGAAGAGGGGAGGCCCAGCACGCACTCAGGCGGGAAGAGGGCTAAGAAACGGTGCACCAGAGACCCCCGCTCCGCGGCGGTGAAGCGGCGCTGCTCCATCAGGAAGGCCGGGCGGTCGGGCAGCTCGCCGCTCAGGACGATCATGGGATTGTCCGCGCCGCGCTTGGTCTCGGGGGTCTCGTCGTCGTCCGGGGGCGGCAGGGGATCGCCGGAGAGCTGATGCGTCAGGGCGGTGACGCTGATCTTCCGGGGCAGGCGCGAGGGGGTCTCCTCCCCGGGCCAGCGGGGGGCTTCGGCGGGAAGACAGGTCTCCAGGCGGGTGATCCACTCGCCCTGCGTCTGGCCGGCAGCCCGGCGCTTCTCGGGGGTCAGGGGCGGCTCGACAATGCGCAGACGGAAGGGCGGCGCGTCAAAATCAGCCAGCTCGGGCGAACCGTTCAGATCCACCGCGGCGGAGAGCACCCAGTCCATCATGGACTTGGCGGCGGCCACGCGGCTGTTGCCCGGCGGCAGGGCGAGGGTGTCCCTGCTGACCTCGCTCAGGGCGCCGGAGAGGATCAGCCGCTCCTTGGCGCGGGTCATGGCCACATAGAGCAGGCGGCAGCTCTCGGCCCGCTCGTCCGCCGTGCGGCGCTCGTTGAAGAGGCCGGCCGCAAAGCTCTCCCGGGTCAGGTGCTCCGTGCGGCGGATGACCGGCAGGCAGGCGCCCAGCTCCGGGTGCGTGCGCAGGGTGCCCTCGCCCCTGTGCGCCATGCCCTGGCTGGAGCGCATGCAGATGACCACGGGGAACTCCAGCCCCTTTGACTTGTGGATGGTCATCACCCGCACCAGATCCTCGTTTTCGCCTAAGAGTCTGGCAGCCCGGGCATCCCCGGCCTCGGAGCGCAGCTGATTCACCCGCAGGAAGTCGCTGAGGGTCACGCCGCCGCTTTCCTCGAACTGCTGGGCCTGGGCGTAGAACATGCGCAGGTTGGCCATGCGGGTCTCGCCGCCGGGCAGCGCGCCCTCGGCCGCGTAAAAGCCGCTCTCATGCATCAGCGTCCAGATGAAATCGCTGAGGCGGGCGTGATCGAGACGAATGCGCCAGCTTTGGATGACCTCCATCACCCGGCGGCACTTTTCGCCCAGGGGCGTGTCCGCGGTCAGGCAGGCTTCAAAGGCCTTGTGGAAGGCCTCGTCGCCCCCGGAGAGATTCAGCCGGATGTCCGCCAGCTCCTCATCCGCAAAGCCGAACCAGTCCGAGCGCAGGGTGGAATAGAGGGCCATGTCCTGCATGGGATTGTCGATCACCTGCAGCATGTCCGCCAGGCTGCGCACCTCCTGCAGCTCGGTGTAGCAGGCGTTGCTGTCGAAATACACGGGGATGCCGCAGTCGGTGAGGATGCGGCTGACGATGTCGCCCGAGGTGGCCGTCTCGCGCATCAGCACGCAGATGTCCCGGTAGCGCAGGGTCTGCTCCTTGCCGTCATAGCTGAGGTAGCGCTGACCCACCAGCGCGCGGATGCGCTGGGCCGCCGCCATGGCCTCCGCCTCGATGGGCTTCATGCCCACGGCCTCGTCGTCCGCCAGGAGCAGCTCGCAGGGCGGGTCGTCGTCGGTCTCCTTCTTCGGCACCAGCCAGTCCTGGGGCATGTAGCTCAGCTCGGTCACCTCGGGCTGCATGGCGCGGTTGAAGACCTGGTTGGCGGCCTCCAGCACCGTGGGTCTGGAGCGGAAATTGCGGGTGAGGAAAATGCGGCGCTCCCGGGCGTCCGGCGCGTCGGACCAGGCGCTGACCTTGCGCATGAAGATGGTGGGGTCGGCCCGGCGGAAGCGGTAGATGCTCTGCTTGACGTCGCCCACCAGGAAAAGGCAGGACTCCGGCCCGTGCACGGCGCTGATGATGGCGTCCTGGGCCTCGCTCACGTCCTGCACCTCGTCCACAAAGAGGAAGTCGTACTCCTCCTGATAGCGGCGGCGGCGCTCGGGATCGTCTAAGATGCGCAGGGTCAGCTGCTCCATGTCGCTGAAGTCGATGAGGCTCTTCTCCCGCTTGAGGGCGGCGAAGCGCTCGTCCGTCTCCCGGGTCAGATCCCGCAGCCCCCGCAGGCAGGAGGCCATGCGCGCCATCTCTTCGCCCTCCTTGTCCGCGTCAAAGGCGGCCCAGGCGGCCACGTCCTTCAGCGCCTTTTTGAATTCACCGCGCACCTTCTGGAAGCGCTCTTTCCAGGCCAGCTGCTCCTCCGTGAGCTTCCGGGCTGACGCCAGCTTCACCACCTCAGCCCCTTTGGCCGCCCGCACTGCCGAGAAGGTGTCGCCCGCCCCGGCGATCCGCTCAGCCAGGGCCAGGTCGGAGGCCACCGCGGGCGCGTAGACCTCCGCCGCGTCAGGCTCGTCCATCAGCGCGCGCAGAAGCCCCGCCCGGGCGGTCATCTCGCTGATGCGGTTCTCGGCGGACTTCAGCAGGGCCTTCACCCAGGGATGGCCGACACTCAGGGGGGAGGCCGCCGTGCCGCAGGCGCGGTCCAGCCAGTCCCAGGGATGGTAGAGGGACATCAGGAAACCGTGCAGGGCGTCGGTCATGTCAAAGAGCTGATTCACCCGGAAGCAGTCCAGCAGCAGGCGGAAGTCCTCGCTGCCTTCGGCGATCAGGCGGTTGAGGGCCTCCCGGAAGGCCTGCTTGAAGAGCTCATCGACCCTTGAGGCGTCCGCCACCCGCATCTGGGGATCAATGTCCACCTGCTGGAAGTCCTGCTTCAGCACGTGCTGGCAGAAGGCGTGAATGGTGGACATCTGCGCATCCGGCAGCTCGTCCAGGGCCACTTCGAGGCGGGAGCGCATCTCCCCGGGCAGGTCGTCGCCCTCCTCGCGCAGCATCTCGTTCAGCCGCTGATTCAGCCGCTGGCGCATCTCGCCCGCCGCCGCCCGGGTGAAGGTGACGATCAGCATCCGGCTCAGCTTCTGTCCCTCCAGCACCAGGCGGATGACGCGCTCCACCAGCACCGCCGTCTTGCCCGAGCCCGCCGCCGCGCTCACCAGCACAGACCAGTTCCGAGCAGTGATGGCCGCTTCCTGTTCCGCAGTCCACATGGTGATAGCCTCCCTGATTAACGCTGGGTTTACTGTACCACATTTTTATGTGTTTTTGAAGGATTATGCTGATCTTTGTCAAAAATGCTTTTCTCATGGAGTCCCCCATCCCCCCCCTTCCACCGCTGCGTCGGGGCTGGCTGAATTGGTTTTTTGCTGAATTGCTGGTTTCAGCTGACTGTTATTTGTTTTTTGCTGAATGCGCTCCGGGCATGGTTAATGCTGGATTTACGTCATGGGCTGACGCCTTACTTTTCGTGACCGAAAAGTAACAAAAGGTCCTGGGGGACACGTTGCGACGTGTGTCCCCCAGACCCCCCGCACACGCTCGTCCTGCGGTAGGTTTGTTCTTGGGGGTATCTTCGCTGGTTTTGGGGCTTGCCGGCTGCAAAATACGGGGCGGTCGGGCTGGTTTCGCTCAGGTGGCCTGGTTCGCGAACCTTTGTTGGGGTTTGAAGGGGTGTTCTGGCGGTCAGCTTTGCTGGCTTTGGCTTTTGCTGGATGAAGGGTTTGCTGACTGCGCTCCAGCTTCATTAACTCCTAACTCCCAACTCCTCCACTCTCCACTCTTCACTCTTCACTCTCTCCCCCTTTCTTCCCTTCCTTTCACCCCCTTCTCATCATTCTCTCATCGTCATCCCGTTGTTTCTTACCGAAGGATGCGCTATGATCATGCTGCGGACGGGAAATGAGCCCGCGGTGAATGAAAGAGGAGGATGAAACCATGAAGACCCTGCACAAGAGTGAAAACAAGATGATCGCCGGCGTCTGCGGAGGCGTTGCCGAATACTTCAACATTGATCCCACCATCGTACGGCTGGCCTTCGCCGCCTGCGTCCTCATCGGCGGCACCGGCGTCATGGCCTATATTATCGCCGCCATCATCATGCCGGAGGCGGAGCAGGCTTCCGCTTCTGTCAATGCTTCCGCCGGGAAGGCGCCGATTGGGGAGTAATCCCATACGATAAGGAGGACAAGATCATGAAGACCCTGACCAAGAGCAAGACCAACCGGAAGATCTGCGGCGTTTGCGGCGGCATTGGAGAGTACCTCGGCGTTGACCCCACCCTGGTGAGGCTGATCTTCGCCGGCTGCGTCATCGTGTTTGGCAGCGGACTGCTGGCCTATATTGTGGCGGCCATCATTATGCCGGAGGGGTGAGCGCCCTCATGGCGCTCAAAAAGGAAAGCCCTCCCTGATTTGGGAAGACTTTCCTTTTTGTTTTTCTTTTTTCTTCTTGCTGAGACTGTTTGGTTGTGGGCAGGGGATTTCGCGCCTGCGGGCGCGACCAGGGGGGCTTTGCGGTCGCCCCCCTGGACCCCCTTCGCGGTTCCGCGCCGAAGCCCGACCAGAGGGCTTTGCGATCGCCCTCTGGACTCCTTCGCGGTTTCGCGTGGGTGGGCCCGACCAGGGGGGCTTTGCGGTCGCCCCCCTGGACCCCCTTCGCCTTACACCGGCAGGGTTCCGTCTTTCCTGTCCAGCAGGGTGGAGTCGACCCGGGTCTGGGCGGCGGCGCGGTACTCGAAGAACTTGGGGGCGACCTTGGGGAACATGGCGTAGGTCAGCACGTCCTCCTCCTTCTGGTACCACTCGCGCATCTCGGCGCGGAGCTTGTCCAGCTCGGGGGGCAGGGTGTCGGCGAAGCGGGAGGTGATCACCTTGGTGTCGCCGATGCACTGGCGGCGGACTTCCTCGTTGACCGGGCCGGGCAGCTTGCCGTAGTGGCCGGAGAGGAGATCCTTGCTCTCCTGGGGCACCAGCTTGTACTTGCCCATCAGCACGTTCATCACGGCCTGGGTGCCCACGATCTGGGAGGTGGGGGTGACCAGGGGCGGGTAGCCGAAGTCGGCGCGCACCCGGGGCACTTCCGCCAGCACGTCGTAATACTTGTCCATGGCGCCGGCCTGCTTCAGCTGACCGATCAGGTTGGACAGCATGCCGCCGGGCACCTGGTACTGCAGGGTCTTGACGTCCACGGAGAGGACGCGGCCGGGATCGCGGAAGCCATCCTTGGTCAGGCGGTCGGCCACGCCGCGGAAGTACTCCGCCAGCTCGGCCAGCAGGTTCAGGTCAATGCCCGTGTCGTACTCCGAGCCCTGCAGGGTGGCCACAATGGACTCGGTGGCGGGCTGGGAGGTGCCGCTGCCCAGGGGCGAGAGGCAGGTGTCGATGACGTCCGCGCCGGCTTCCACCGCCTTGAGCAGCACCATGGCGCCCGTGCCTGTGGTGTTGTGGGTGTGGATGACGATGGGCAGGCTGGTGGCGGCCTTCAGGCGTTTGACCAGCTTGTAGGCGTCATAGGGCAGGAGCAGGTTGGCCATGTCCTTGATGCAGATCAGGTCAGCGCCCATGCGCTCGATCTCCTCGGCCAGCTTCACAAAGTAATCCTCGCTGTGCACGGGGGACTTGGTGTAGCTCAGGGCGATCTCCGCCGCGCCGCCGTACTTCTTGGTGGAGGTGACGGCGGTCTGCATGTTGCGCAGGTCGTTCAGGGCGTCGAAGCAGCGGATGATGTCGATGCCGTTCTCGACGGCCTTCTGCACAAAGAAATCCACCACGTCGTCGGAATAGGGCCGGTAGCCCAGGAGGTTCTGGCCCCGCAGAAGCATCTGGGTCTTGGTGTGGGGCAGGGCCTTGCGCAGCTGGCGCAGCCGCTCCCAGGGGTCTTCGTTCAGGAAGCGGATGCAGGCGTCATAGGTGGCGCCGCCCCAGCACTCCAGGGAGTAATAACCCACCCTGTCCAGCCGCTCGCAGGCCGGCAGCATCTCGTCCGTGCGCATGCGCGTCGCCGCCTGGGACTGATGTCCGTCGCGGAGGATCGTATCGGTGATTCCTACTTTTGGCATTGTGGTTGGCTCCTTTCGGGGGAGTGAGAGCTGTTAGCTATTAGCTGTTAGCTGTTAGCGTGGTTGGTTGGCCGGAGGTTGAAGGTAGGAGGTTGAAGGTTGTAGGTTTAGATGCGTCGACTAACGAAAATGTGTATGGGGATGTGAAGGGAGTCCAGGGGGCGCGAGTTTCGCGTGTCTCCAGTGGCGACCTTTAGAGCGAAACGAGCGTTGAGTTCGGAAAGCCCTCTGGATTCCGAACGCCCGGAAATCCTGCCCTTTGGCTGGATTTCAGTGAGGAATTGGGTGATAACCCCCGCAGGCGCGAAACCCCTGCTCACAACGTGATTACGCCTGGGAATCCGAGAAACTCATACAGCGAAATCACAGCACAGGATGACTGAAACAATTGAATAAACATCCCAAATGTTAAAAGTTTTTCGGAAAAGGATAGGGGGGCTGGGGGGAAAGGGAAAACCCTTTTTTCAAAAAGGGTTTTCCCTTTCCCCCCAGAAGCGCCACATCACCCAAACAAACTGAGCAATACACCGGCCGCGATGGCGGAGCCGATGACGCCGGCGACGTTGGGGCCCATGGCGTGCATGAGGAGGAAGTTGCCGGGGTTCTCCTCCTGGCCGACCTTCTGGGCGACACGGGCGGCCATGGGCACGGCGGACACGCCGGCGGAGCCGATGAGGGGATTGATCCTGCCGCCGGAGAGCTTATTCATGAGCTTGGCCATGAGCAGGCCGCCGGCCGTGCCCATCGCGAAGGCAAAGATGCCCGTGGCGACAATCTTGAGGGTATTGAGGGTCAGGAAGATCTCGGCGGTGGCCGTCGCGCCCACGGTAAAGCCTAAGAAGATGGTGACGATGTTCATCAGCTCGTTCTGGGCGGTCTTGTTGAGGCGCTCCACCACACCGCACTCCCGGAAGAGGTTGCCCAGCATCAGGCAGCCCACCAGCGGCACGGCGGAGGGCAGGAGCAGGGCGACCACAATGGTCACGGCGATGGGGAAGATGATCTTCTGGGTCTTGGACACAGGCTTGAGCTGCTCCATGACAATGGCGCGCTCCTTCTTGGTGGTCAGCGCCTTCATGATGGGCGGCTGAATGACCGGCACCAGCGCCATATAGCTGTAGGCCGCTACCGCGATGGGGCCCAGGAGATGCGGGGCCAGCTTGCCCGTCAGCCAGATGGCCGTGGGGCCGTCCGCGCCGCCGATAATGCCCACCGAGGCCGCCTCCTGGGGCGTCATGCCCAGCAGGGACGCGATGATGAAGGCACCAAAGATGCCCAGCTGCGCCGCCGCGCCGAGGATGAGCGTCTTCGGGTTGGCGATCAGCGGCCCGAAGTCCGTGGTGCAGCCCACGCCCAGGAAGATCAGGCAGGGATAAATGCCCAGCTTGACGCCCAAGTAGAGATAGTCCAGCAGACCGGCGTCGATCTTCGTGCCCGCGGAAGCAATGAGCTGGCCCGCGGAGGTAAATACCTGGCCGCCGGAGAGGTAGGCGTCCTTGAGGATCATCGTGCAGGCGACGCCGTTGGCGGCCATATCGCTCATGACCTGCCGCAGGGCGACCAGCTCCGCGCCGGTGACCCCGTGCGCGCCGGTAATGTTGGCGATCAGCTGATAGCTCTCGCCGACGCGCTGCAGCACGCCGCCGCTGGCATTGACGAAGAGGGTATCGATGTCAATGCCGGCCAGGTTCTGCGCGTCAATGAGCACCGCCCCGCCGAAGAGGCTCCAGTTGGCGTGGCCGCCGGCAAAGAGCTCGGCGTGATAGACCTCCGCGCCCAGCAGGTTGGTCAGCAGCATGCCAAAGGCAATGGGCAGGAGCAGCAGGGGCTCGAACTGCTTCTTGATGGCCAGGTAGATCAGCAGGCAGGCGACTGCCACCATGATCAGCGACAGCGGATGCTGCACGAACTGCGCAATGCCCGAGGACCGGTAGAGGTCCGCAAAAGTACTGCCAATGTTGATTTCCATCTGATCAGCTCGCTTTCGTCCGCCGAAGTCAGGCGATGGTGGCCAGCACCGCGCCGGCTTCCACCGAGGTGCCCTTCACGGCGGTCACAGAGGTGATCTTGCCGTCCTTAGGCGCGGGGATGGGGTTCTCCATCTTCATGGCCTCTAAGATGACCACCGGATCGCCCGCCTTGACCGTGTCGCCCGCCTTGACCTTCACATCGAGGATATTGCCGGGCATGGGCGCCTTGATGGGATCGCCGTCGCCCGCCGGGGCCGGGGTCGGAGCCGCAGGCTTGGGCGCGGCAGGCCGGGCCGCCGGGGCCGCCTTGGGCGCGGTAGCCGCCGCTGGAGCGCCAGCCTCCACCTCTTCGATTTCCACCTCGTACAGCTGACCGTTGACGGTCACGTTGAATCTGCGCATATGCTTACCTCCATAATGGATGAGTTGATGGTGAAAAGCTTACCTGAGCGGGATCCTGCGGATCCGCCGCACCACAAAGCCGGAAGGCTCCTGCTCCAGCATCACGGCCAGGGCCGCGGTGATCGCCGCCACCAGCGCCGTGTCGTCCTCCTCAGCGGGGGCGGTGTCAAAAGCCCGGGGCGGGGGCAGCTGAATGGGCTTGGGCGTGACGGCCACCGGGGTCACCTTGCGCCGGCGGCGGCTGTCCATGCGCTCCATGACCAGGCTCAGCAGCTTGATCATGAAGATCAGGATGACCAGGCCGATAAAGACGACGGCCATGCCGATGAGGGTCACCAGCAGGGATTGATCGATGCGCATAGGCTCCTCCTTTACAGCGGCAGGTTGCCGTGCTTCCGGGGAAGCTCGGGCTCCCGCTTGCAGGACAGCATTTCGAGGGCCGCCAGCACATACTTGCGGGTCTGGGCGGGTTCGATCACATCGTCGATCATGCCCTCCGCCGCCGCGTTCACGCCGTCCGCCACCTCGGACGCAAAGCGCCGGGCGAGGCGGGAGCGGGTCTGGGCGGCCGGGGCGGTATCCTGGCGCATTTCGTCCGCGTAGAGCACCTGCACCGCGGCCTCGGGGGTCAGGGCTGAAATGACCGCCCCGGGCCAGGCGTAGGTCAGGTCCGCGCTGCCCTGTCCGCCCATGGCCACATAGGCTTGGCCGATGGCGCTGCCCACGATCACGCTGACCTTGGGCACGGAGGCCTCGGTGTAGGCGCAGAGCAGCTGGGCGGCGGTGATCATCGTCCAGGACTGGGTTTCAGCGGAGGGCACCTGCACGCCGCGGCTGTTGATCAGGCTGACCACAGGCAGGCTGAAGCAGTCGCAGAAGCGGATGAAGCGGGCCGCCTTGGCGCAGGCCGCCGGGGCCAGCTCACCCGCGTTGACGGCGGCATTGCTGACCACCAGACCCACCGTGCGTCCGCCCATGCGGGCCAGGGCCACGCGCAGCTCTCCGCCCCAGGCGGGGAAGAGCTCCACAAAGTCACCGCTGTCCGCCATGCCGGAGAGCAGGCCTTCGCTGTCCTCAGGCGAAACCTCCGTCAGCAGGCGGTTCAGGTCGTCCGTGTCCACCAGGGGCGCGTCCTCCTCATTGCAGGAGGGCAGCAGACCGATGAGCTTCGCCGCCAGGGCGATGGCCTCCGCCTCGGTGGCCGCCGTCAGCGCCACACCGCCCTGGGCCGCCATGGTCTCCGCGCCGCCTAAGGACTTCATGTCGCAGTCCCTGCCGGTCAGGGAGCTGACCACCTGCGGCCCGTAGACCATCAGCCGGCCCACGTCCGCCGCCTGAATGGCGATGTCCGCCAGCTGGGCGATCAGCGCCGCGCCGCCGATGGCCGGGCCGAGAATCAGCGCGATCAGCGGGCAAACGCCGCTGAGCTTCGCCAGCCGCTGGTAGATCGACGCGTAGGCGTTCATCGCCCGGGCGCCCTCGTCCACCCGCACACCGGCGCTGTCGCACAGGGCGATGACCGGCGCGCCGGTTTTCACCGCCAGGTCCAGCACCCGGCAGACCTTCTGCGCGTGCCGCACGCCCATCGCGCCGCCGCGCACCGTATAATCCTGGGCGAAGACGTACACCGGCCGCGCGTCCACCGTGCCGCTGCCCGTGACCACGCCCGCGCCGTCCGCTCCGCCCGATACCAGGACGTCCATTTCCACAAAGCTGCCGGGATCCAGCAGCCGCTCCACCCGCTCCCGGGCGGTCAGCTTGCCCGCGGCCCGCTGCTTTTCGATCCGCTCCGGGTCGCCCTGCAGCACTGCCTGCCGCCGGGCAAGCGCCTCAGCCAGTTCCTGCGTATTGCCCATGACCGATCTCCTTCCGAACCCTTTACCGGGATTGCTCCAAATCGGGAAAAAGAGAAACCTCAATCTCTCCCAATTTGTTTATTTCTTCACAATCATCCTTTTTCCTGCTTTGAGGACAACAAAATTGGGGGAGGGGTGAGACGCCCTCCCCGCGCCGGGATTCCGCCCGATGGCCGCGTCCGGCCTTTCACGCGCCTTCTTCCGCGCTGATCCGATAGCCGGCCTCGGCCAGGGCTGCCAGCGCCCTCCCGAAGGCCTCAGCCTTTACGAGGATGTAGTCCGTGTTATAGGTGGACACGGCGAAAATGCCGATCTTCCTGTCCGCCAGAACGCCGGCCAGCCCCGCCAGGATGCCGGTCAGGGAAAAATCCAGCGTGCCCTCCACGCGGAAGCCCCGCCAGCCGTCCTCCCGGGCGGCAGTGCGCTCCGGCGTGTCGGCTGTCCTGCAGACCAGGGACAGCTCCTCGTCCGTCCTCCCGATGAAGAAAAACCCGGCGGACAGGTCGATGTCCGCGACGGACGGAACTTTGCAGACGGTCAGGGCGTCGGACAGCGGTTTCAGCGTCAGCATGGCAGCTCCTTTCACAATCGCTTACGGATTCTGGGGGAAGACCCCCATCCTGTCTTCAAAAGACTTTTATAGATTAGGTATGGATCGGGTTCCTCCGGGGTTGATGCGCCTTCACTATATGATTCGGATGTCAAAAGGCCGCTTTCATGAACTGAGCCACGACTGGTTGTGGAAGACAGCGGAAATCACCACAACCAGTCGTGGCTCCAAGGTTGACAGCGCCCTTTTGTCACCCTTACCACTATATCCCATTTCCCCCGTTTTGTCCACCAAATGCTGTTTGCCCCTTGCCGGGGGTGGAGGGTTTGTGATATGCTTTGATCGGGAAGAATCCCTTAAACCATGCACATCCACCGGAAAGTGTCCTCCGCACCACCCGCGGAAGCAAAACGCTGGAGGAACGAGCGGGGACGCCGTCTGGGCCCAGGAGACCTTGGACACGACATAGGAGCTGGAGCAGCATGAGCAAGCGGGCGGCTGAAAAGATGCGGGTGTCCTTTGACCTGGACGAGGTGCTTTTCGTCTCGCCTGAGACCCACAAGACCGAGCCGCCCCTGCCCTTTCCCATTCGGCGCTTCTTCCCGGAGCGGCTGAGGCTGGGCACTCCCGAGCTGATCCGATCCCTGCAGCAGGAGCACGGCTGCGAGGTCTGGGTCTACACCTCCTCCTTCCGCACGGAACGCTATATCCGACTGGGACTGGCACGGGATGAAGGTGATCCGGGAATTCCACGCGAACGGGCCCGCCAGGTTTGTTTTCCAATATATCTACTACTGCTTCGAGGTGACGCTTGTCCTGCTGATCATCATCTTCGGACAGGAGGCCTTTGAGAGATGGTTTCATCTCCGGCATATTCCTTACGGGGGCCTGCTGGCCGCCGTGACATGGGGAGCCGCCCATTTCTTCACCAAGGGCAGCTCGACAGGCATCGGGATCATGATCTCAGCCATCGCCTACGGGTGCGTCTACCTGCTGGTCAACCGGGATCTCAGAAGAGCCTGGCCCCTCATCTGGCTGATGTTCGTTCTCTGAGCCCCGGCACATTTCAACCTTCAACCTCCAACCTTCAACCTGAGAACTCCTCACTCCTAACTCCTCACTGAATCATTCGGAGGCAATCCTCATGATCACGGCAAGATACAGAATCCTGCTGATTTCCTGCGTTCTGCTCATGTTGATATTCGTATGCGGCGCGGAGACGGATCAGGCCCGGGAGACCATTGAGGCCAGCGATCCCTGCATGGCGGAGGCGATCGGCGAGGCGCTGGAAGGGATCCGGCAGGGGCACGGCGGGCCCTTCGGCTGTGTGATCGTCCGGGGCGGGGAGATCGTCGGCCGGGGGCACAACAGGGTGCTGATCGACCGGGACTCCACCGCCCACGGGGAGATCGTGGCGATCCGGGACGCGGAGCGGAACCTGGACAGCTACGACCTCTCCGGCTGCGTCCTGTACACCACGGGGGAGCCCTGCCCCATGTGCCTGTACGCGATCCTCTGGGCCAATGTGGACGCGGTTTACTACGGCTGTACGCTCGAGGACAACGCGGAGATCGGCTTCCGGGACGAGGCTTTCGACCGGCTGGACGGCGGGAGGGAGCGCCTGACCGATTACCTGACCTGCATCGACCGGGAGGCCTGCCTGGAGCTGTTTGAGCTTTACAGACAGATGGAACACACCGTGTACTGACAAAGCCCGGGCTGCCGGAAAAAACCAAGGGAGGCGGACAGCGTGAAAAAGAACCATTCTTTCCTGTTCCGGACTGTGGGGCTGCTGGCGGTGACTGCCGCCCTGATCCTGCTGGCGTCGGCCGCGGCGGCGGAAGCGGATTTTGAGCCCTGCTTCCGCTTTGACAACGGCATGACCGCCTGGCAGGAACCTCTGGGAAACGTCCGCTTCCTGACCCGCGGCGCGTACACCCTCACGCCGCTGACGGCGGAGCAGGCGGCGAAGTACGGCATCGATCTCGGCAGAATGCCTGACACAAGCGGAATGGACACGCTGAACATTTCCGGCAGCGCGGTGTTTTCTGAGAACCACTTCCGGGAGCTGGCGGTGCGCCTCCGGGAATTGGCGGACGGGAAGAAAATCTGGGTGATCGACTGCCGGATCGAGGGGCACGCGCTGCTCAACGGCATCTCCGTTTCCTGGTACGGATACAAAAACTGGGCGAACATGGGCAAAACCCTCGAGGAGGCGGAGGCGGACGAACGGGAGCGCTTTGGCGCGCTGAAAGGCCAAACCGTCACCGTTTACGAGGTGTCCGGCGATGTCAGGGGCGCTTCCGCTGAAATAGATGTCAAGACCGTGATGTCCGAAAGGGAGCTGGTGGAAGGCGAGGGCTTTCATTACCTCCGCCTGGCCTGTCAGGATCACAGCTGGCCTGAGGAGGAAGCGGTGGAGCAGTTCATCGACTTTGCGCAGAGCCTTGATCAGGATCAGGTCTGGCTGCATTTTCACTGCCACGCCGGCAAAAGCCGCACCGCCGTCTTCATGGCCATCTATGACATGATGAAAAACCCGGATGTGGCCTTTGAGGACATCATGCTCCGCCACGCCATGACCGGCAGCAGCTATCTCCCCTATGCGGATCCGGCAAGCGAGATCGCCGATGTCTACGCGCTGAGGGCGAAGCGCATCCGCCAGGTCTATGATTACCTGCAGGAGATGAACGGCGGCTTCACAACCCCCTGGACCGAATGGCTCGCGGAGCAGGAGGCCGCTTTACCGGCGGCCTCACAGCGGCCCTTTCCCCAGAATCCGCGATTGCCCCATTCCCCCGAAAAAAACCGCTTGACAAGCGCGGCAAACCGTGCTATCATAACCAAGCAGCCCGGAACCACGATGGGGAATGGTGTAACGGCAGCACCTACGACTCTGACTCGTATTGTCTAGGTTCGAATCCTAGTTCCCCAGCCTTTGCCTCCGTTGTGTAGTGGCCTAGCACGCCGCCCTCTCAAGGCGAAAACACCGGTTCGAATCCGGTCGGAGGTGCCATGAACAAGCTTCTGCCGGTCAGAAGCTTGTTTTTTCATCCAGACCCGGCTCAGGCGGAGGCCTTCAGCTGGAAACCGGGGAGGTAACGATCATGAGGAAACTGATTTGTCTGCTGCTGATCCTCTGCCTGCTGCCGATGGCGGCCTTAGCCAAGGGCTCCACCAGGGACGGGGGGACGCGGGATATTGACCTGGGGGAGCACCCGGCCCGCCGGGAGGCCGAGGAAGGCGTCAGCCCCACCACCGGTCTGCCGCTGGCCGAACGGGCCGCTGAGGCCGGGGAGGACTTCGCGGGCTACGCCGTGACCGGGCGCTATCAGCCCATCCTGCTGCAGATTGACCACACCAACGCCGGCGCCTCGGTGACCGAACTGGGCAGCCGCGCGTCCTGGGGGCTGAAGTACGCGGACATCATCTATGAAATGCCCCTCAATGCCGCCTATGTGACCCGGCTGACGGTCCTCTTCAGCGACCTGATGCCCACCGCGGTGGGCGCCGTGCGCTCGGCCCGCATCAATTCGGTGTGGCTGAGGGCCGAGTGGGAGGCCGCGCTGGCCAGCCATGGCTATCAGGACGCCTATTACTCCAGCGTGCCGCAGGAAATCATGCGCACCAGCCCCAGCTACAATGAGGCCTTCTTCAGCGGCACCGACGGAGCCATGAACGGGCGGAAGATCTTCGTGCGCCGCACCGACGCGGCCTCGCCTTTCAACGTGACCGTCAACCTGGCCGCCCTCAGTGCCCTGGTGCCGGACAGCCTTGGGGCGCGGCAGCGGGCCTTCCTCTTCACCGATGAAGCCCCGGACAAGCAGAAGAGCGATTCCGCCCGCCGCATTGAGGTGGTCTGGGGCAAAGAGATCTACAATTACACCCTGGTGTGGAACGCCAAGCTGGGCGCCTATCAGCAGGAGCTGCACCACACGGACGGCACCACCGAGCTCTTCTCCGACCGGGAGACCGGCGAGCCCATCCTCTACCAGAACGTCATCATTGAGTGCGTCGACACCGAGTGGATTTACGGCGACGGCGCCTGCCCCCGCACTCTGATGATCGGCCGGGGCAATGCCGAGTACTTCATGGGCGGCCGCCATCTGGCCGGCGTATGGTCGCGCCCGGAAATGACCGACCAGACCGTGTACTACACCACCGACGGCGAGGAGCTGGCCCTGATGCGCGGCCGCACCCTCATCGTCATGCTGCCCGAGGAGAGGGAGGCTAATTGGAAGTAAAGCAAAAAAGGAGAACAACCGCCATGAAGAAGATCACTCTTCTCATTGCGGCCATCCTCCTGTGCTGCAGCCTTCAGGTCACAGCGCTGGGATACGCGAATTGGGACTGCGAAAACTATGGCCACCGCGCCTACTGCTACGCGCCGTCCGTCTGCTGCATCTGCGGCAAAAACATCTGGGAAATCCACATTGACTACATCGAGCACGATTACAGCCTGCATCTGGCCGACAAACATTACCACTGGGAAGCCTGCAAGTACTGGTAAGGGTGACAAAAGGGCGCTTTCAACCTTAGAGCCACGACTGGTTGTGGTGATTTCCGCTGTCTTCCACAACCAGTCGTGGCTCAGTTCATGAAAGCGGCCTTTTGACATCCGAATCAGCATTGTGGTCATGCTTTTTGATCAGAAGTATGCGGTCAGGCGGTTTGGAAAAGCCCAGCGCAACGAAGGCCGTGAAGAAGGCCGCGAAGAAGGTATGCTGGAGGTGCTCATCAGGCTGGTCAGAAATGGCCTGCTGAGCGTCAGTGACGCGGCGGCACAGGTATCCATGCCCGCCTCGGAATTCCAGACGCTGATGGAAACGCAGCAGGCATGACCCGGCTGCCCGGTGACGACATCAGAACAGACGCAGGCCTTATTGGACAGCCAAAAACGCAGGGGAGCGCATCCTCTGCGTTTTTCTTCCCCTGCCGCTCAGCTCTTCAAAATCCACCCCTCATCCCCCTGTTGTCTTTCCGCCGCGTTTGTGGTAGAATAGCCGCGAGACCACTGCAGAACCACCGGAAGCGGCGGGAAACCGCCGGAAGGAGCGCTTATGAATATTATCAATACCCTTCTGCTCTATCTGTCCCTGCTGACGGCGACAGGGCTGGGGGCCGCGCCGACGCCGGAGATCACCCCGGAGCCCACCCCTGCGCCCACGGCCGTTGTGGAGCAGCAGACGCCCGCGCCCGAGGCCACCGCGCCCCAGGCGACCGCGGCGCCCGAGCCCACCATCACGCCCAACCTGTCCTACGGCTATCTCCGCCAGGGCAACAAGGGCGACGACGTGCGCCGGCTGCAAACCCGGCTGCGGGAGCTGGGCTACCTCACCGGCAATGTGGACGGCTCCTTCGGACGGCAGACCTACAGCGCGCTGCTGGCCTTCCAGCATGCCAACCACCTGACGGCGGACGGCGTGGCGGGCCCGGCGACCCTCACCGCCCTGTATGAGAACCCTAAGGTCATCCCCAACCTGGCCCGGGTGACCGTCAGCCCCGAGCCCACCGCCACCCCGGACGCGGAGGGCGTGATTCCCCTGCCCGAAAACCCCACCTCCATCTGGGTGGATCAGAAGGCGGAGGCCGCCCTGCTCAACGGCGAAGCCATCACCGCGCCTCATGTGTGGCTGCGGGGCAGTGAGATCCTGATTTCGCTGACCGAGCTGGCGGAAGCCGTGCCCGCCTGGACGCTGGAGAGCGAGGGCGGAAACCGCGCCGTGCTCACCGCCTCCGGCCATACGGTGACCGTCTTTGTGACGGACGAGCGGCTGAAGCAGGCGGAGCTGACATACTATGACCAGTACAGCGCCGACGTGGACGGCAAGGGCCTGACCGCCCGTCAGGGCGACGTGGTCTTCGCCGACGGCCAGTGGACCGTCACCGACGCCTGGCTCGCCGCCGCCCTCAGCGCCTCCGTGCAGTATGACGCGGATGAGAACACGCTGGTGATCCGGGTGATGGAGAAGGATTGAGCGCTGGCTGTAAGCTTTCCTTACCACGTGGCATTTGCAATGTGAAGCGTGGGATCAGTTTGCTGATTTGTCTGCGCAAGAAGCTGATGAAAGGGCCCGAGGGACATGTGCAGTGTCATTGTCCTTCGGACCCTTTTGCTTACCCTTCCCCCACCATCTTCTTCACATACCGCACATACTCCTCCGGGTGATTGATGGAAAAGTCCCCGTGGCGGTATCCCGGGAGGAGGCTCGTCACACAGCTGGGGATGGCTTCCCGGATCAGATCAAGCGACCGCCGGATGCCTCTGGTTTCCTTTCCTCCGGCCAGCGCGTGAACCGTCGCTTTTGTTTCGGCGATGGCCGGCTTCAGCGCGTAGGAGGTGCTGGCCTTCAGGAAGGCGATCATATCCGCCTTTGCGATGCCGCAGGTGTCCCGGTAATACTCCTCAAAGAAGCGCTCGTCCATGTGCAGGGAGGCGAACTGGAGCCTGGCGAAGGATCGGCTTTGGACGAGCCCGTAACTGCCTGCGACGGCGGGGCCGATCAGCGCGCCGGTCAGCCCAGAGGGGATGACGGAGGCGCTTTCCGCCAGCGCGTATCGGCAGATGTCCTTTCTTTGCGCCAGCATTTCCAGCAGCACCTGAGCGCCCAGCGACAGGCCTCCGAGGAGCAGGACGCTCCCCCCGAGGCGGTCGTCGATGAAGGCGATCAGCTCAGCCGCGTTCTCCTCGATCGAAGCAAAGAGTCTGCCGCTGCCCGCGTGCCCGTCGAGAATCGGCAGAATGACGCGGTAATCCGCCTGCAGCCTTTCCGCTTCGGCCCGATAATTCCACCAGGAAAGCCCGCCGCCGTGAAGGAGGACGATGCTTTGCCGGTTCTCTGCCCCGAATTCCTGAAAGACCATGCTCATTCAGCTCCCTCAGCGGCATGCTGCCGACAGCCGGCGATCCTCTCCAGTCAGCGCTCCGTGCGCAGGATGGAATACCAGCTGATGTCGCAGATGCCTGTGTTGTTCCGGTCTGAGGCCCGCCTGGTTCCCTCGTAACGCATGCCGCAATGCTTCATCACCATGCCGGAGTGGGGGTTGTTCGGGTCGTGATAGGCACAGATGCTGTTCGGCCCCACCCGGTCAAAGAAGAAATCCATCACCGCCTGCAGGGCTTCGGACATGATCCCCTGATGCCACCAGGCCTGCCCGAGGCAGTAGCCCACCGTGATCTGCTGCAGGTCTTCATTCACCAGGCCGTGGATGGTCCCGATCGGCTCATCCCCGTTTTCCTTCAGCGTGATAGCCCAGTGATAATAGTCCGGCTTGGCGTAAAGCGGCAGCCAGAGGCTGATGACGTTTTGGGTGACCTCCGGGCTCGAATGCGTCGGCCAGGTCAGGAAGCGGGTCACCTCGGGGTCGGAGGCCCAGTTCCGGTACATGGCGTCCGCGTCCGCTTCGGTTAGCCGTCTCAGGATCAGCCTCTTCGTCTCCAGCCTTTGGGTGCCGCAATGGTTCATGGGGGTGCCTCCTTCCGCAGCCAAAAAAGTTCAAGTGTCACACGGACTGCAGCTCCTCCTCCAGCACGTCAGCACAGCGCTGAACCACCGGGCCCAACTGCCTCAGCCAGCGGCTCACGTCCTCCCGATCCCTGAAGGCCAGGGGCTGCTGCCTGATCGCGATGGTTTTCCGCAGCGGCTCCTCGTCAGGAAAGAGATGCTCATCCAGCGCCCAGATGCCCGCCTGGGTCTTGGCGATGATCTCGCTGTACCTCAGGGTGTACACGCAGCGGGCGATGTCCAGCAGCCATCCGCACGAATAGAGGCGTTCATCGGTCTGCACGGCGTATCGGCGTATGCTTTCCAGATGCTCCCGGACGCCCCGGATCAGTTCTTCTCTCCCGGGCGCGGGCAGAATCCACGGTTTGCCGCCGTATACGGGCTTGCCGTACCGGGCGAGCTCACACGCTGAAAACGGATCCAGCGCGTAACAGCTGGTGATCCGCTGGCCGCTCGTCCCCCAGTAAACCAGGCGGGTGAAGGACTGGCGCCGGCATTCGTCCGCATCGGCGATCACGCCCTCAAAGGAGCGGTAGTATGGATTGTCCGGCTCCTTTTTCAGCATGTCCTGCCGGAGGGTCAGAAGCGCCTTCGACTGCCGCTGGGAGATCGGCCCGTCGGTCAGCGCGATGAAATCAATATCGCTCCACCCCGGACGAAAGTCATTCAGCACAGCGCTGCCGTACAGCCACACGCCGTAAACGCGCCCGTCCATGATCCGGACGATCGCCGCTGTGAGCCGGGAAATCGAGTCTTTCATTGTCATATTGCTTCTGTTCCAGTCAGGAATGCGCGCATCCCGGCGCTCCAGGCTTACGCGATCTCCAGCACGTACTTGCAGGCGCTCCCGGGCGGGTTCTCGAAATACCCTTCCTCGATCCTGTTCAGACGGTATCCGCAGTCTTCAAAGACCTTCCGCATCACAGCGTTCGCTGCCCTGGTCTCGCCGCAAAACCGCTTCATACCGAGCCTGGCCATCTCAGACGTCACATGATTCAGCAGCCTGTGCGCATACCCGCGGCCCCGGTGATCCGGATGCACTGACAGGTCCATGATTTTGACGTAATCCTTGGTAAGGGTGACAAAAGGGCGCTTTCAACCTTGGAGCCACGACTGGTTGTGGTGATTTCCGCTGTCTTCCACAACCAGTCGTGGCTCAGTTCATGAAAGCGGCCTTTTGACATCCGAATCATCCTTTTCACCCTGCCAGTTGTAGATAAATACATTGCCGATCAGCTGACCGCCGTCCATACCTACTCCCCAAAAGGATAAAAAGTCTTTTGAAGATGGGATGGGGGTCTGGGGGACGGATGCGCCCGCGTGCCGCCAGTGGCGGCCTTCAGAGCGGGCACAGACGCCACGCCGAAGGAACTTATCTTCAGAAAAGTTTCCTCCCTTCCCCCAGGATCCGTAAGCAATCAGCACCCTTTTCTCCCGCTTTTGTGGTCTTCCACCGAGCAGGCGCTGGGCGATCCGTACTCGATCAGGCCAGCGTCCGCCGGATCGATGGAGACGCGGCCGTCCTCAAACACGAAGGCGGGCACGCCCACATCCCCGATCTCCTTGCAGTGATCGAAGACGGGACTGGTGTCCCGGAGCCGCAGGAAGGCGCTCAGATAGCGGATGTGCTCGCCGATGTTGATGTACTCAAAGGCATCCTCCCGGCCCTTGATCTGTTCGTGGACGTAATCGCAGTAGGGGCAGGTGGGCATTCCGTAGATTTTGATCATGTGGCGTACCTCCTGAAGATCATCAGAAAATCGTTTGCGGGCAGCCTTCATTCAGCGGCGCGGGGCTGAACGGGCTCGCGCTTGTAGCCCTGCACGCGGAAGACGCCCCCGTCCAGGAAATCGACGATGACCGCGCCGGTCTCGCGGGTGGCGTAGAGGGGCGTGTCCCCGGCGAGGGTGCGGACGCGCTCCAGGCGGGTGCGGTCGCCGCAGGGGAGGATCATCAGCGCTGGGCTGACGGCATCTAAGAAGGCGTCCGTGGTGGAGGCCTTGGAGCCGTGGTGGGCGACTTTGAGGATGTCCGCGGGCTCGGAGAGGTAGCCCTCAAAGCTGCCGGTGATGTCCCCGGTCAGCAGCAGGGTGGTGCCCCGGAGCTCAGCCATGAGCACCAGGGAGTAATCGTTGGCGTCCGCGCCCTTGCGCACGCGGCTGCCCGGGGGCCAGAGGGTGGTCAGTTTGCCGTCCGGGAGCTCGATCGCGTCGCCCCGGCGCAGGGTGTGGTAGGTGGTGCCCGTGTCCAGCAGGCTTGAGAGCAGGTCCAGCATGCCCTCGTCAATGCGCGTCGCGCCTGCGCCCTCGGGCAGGTAGCAGTCCCGCACGGTTACCCCCGCGTTGATCAGCCCCGCGAGGCCGCCGGCGTGATCCCGGTGCAGGTGCGTCAGGATCAGCCGATCCACGGAAAGCCCGTTGGCGCTCAGGTACTGGGCCAGCTCCTCCCCGGTCTCCCCGGTGTCGATGACCACCACCTGATCCCGGTCCCGCAGGAGGGCCGCGTCCGCGCTGCCCACGCTGAACTGGATGTA
Organism: Clostridia bacterium; assembly: GCA_017534885.1. Lineage (GTDB taxonomy): Bacteria > Bacillota > Clostridia > Christensenellales > Aristaeellaceae > RUG11272. The sequence goes on from JAFXVR010000001.1 coordinate 23,316, forward strand.
CTGCGTGCCCGTGAAGGGCAGCCGCACCGTGAAGGAGAGGATGATGAGCCCGAGGCCCAGGGAGGCCGGCAGCCAGCGCCTTTTGCTCTTGACCTCCCAGAGGACGCTCAGGCTGAAGAAGAGCATCAGCGCGCCCAGAAAGGTCACCGCGTTGGGCCGGGGCGTTTTCAGGGTCAGCCAGCTGCCCTGCCCGGCCCAGCGCACCGCCGCCAGAAAGCCCTCCGCCGCCAGCCGGGTCACAAAGCCCACCGCATCGCGGATGAAGGGCAGGGGCAGCGCGGCTAAGCTCAGCCAGAACAGGCCCAGGAGCACCGGCGCTGCCGTCAGCAGGAGGAGATTCAGGGGAATGGACAGCAGGGGAAGCTCCCCGTACCACCACAATTGCGGCAGGAGAATGCCCAGCTGCACGCCCAGGGAGGCGGTGAACATCTCCCAGAGCTTCTGCCTGCGCGGGTCATAGAAGGCCCAGAGGCGGCGGAAGAGGGGCGTGATGAGGATCAGCCCCAGCAGCGCCCCGTAGGAGAGCTGAAAGGAGGCCCCGAACAGCGCCGAGGGCCAGATCAGCAGGGTGACGATGCCGGCGGCGCACAGGATATGGGGCGCGCTGGGAATCCGCCGGAGAGCGCGTCCCGCCTGAGCCAGCGCCAGCATGATGGAGGCGCGCACCACGGGCGGGTTGAAGCCCGTCAGCAGGCAGTACAGCCCCAGTACCGCGCTGGTGAGGGCCAGCCGCCGGGCATAGCGGGCGGGGGTCTTGTCCTTCATGTCGCCCATCAGCATGGTGAGGAAGCCCGCCAGCAGCGCCATGTGGAAGCCGCTGACCGAGAGAATGTGGCCGATGCCCAGGCGGCTGAAGGCGGCGCGCTCCTCGGAGGGGAGCATGCTCTTGCTGCCCAGGAGCATGGTGCTCACCAGGCCGCCGGCGCGCTCCCCCATCAGGTCGGTCAGCCGCTCTTCCAGATACCGCCTCAGCCGCGCCGCCAGGGCGGTGGGGCGCAGGGACCAGCCCTCGTCCTTCAGATCGCTCAGGCCGTAGAGCCCCGCCGACACGTCCTTCTGCAGCAGATAGGCGCGGAAATCAAAGCCGCCGGGGTTCTCCGCGCCGCCGGGGTGATAGAGGCCGGCCGTCAGGCTGACGCGCTCCCCCGGACGCACACAGGCGGGGAGCTCATCCACATAAGCCGTCCAGTACAGGCCGCCCCGGAAGGGCTCTCCGTCCAGAGTCACCTGGCGGAGCACTGCCCGCACCCGGCCCGGCTGGCTGGTCTCCTCGTACACGGTGCCTTCCACCCGGTAGTCCCTTTCCTCCGGCAGGGCGGGGTGATAGGCCTGAAAGCCCAGGCAGAGCCCCACCGCCAGCGCCAGCGCCCAGGCCGCCGCCTGACGCGCCCAGCCCCGGCCCGCCAGCAGCGCCGCCGCCGCGATGCCCGCCGCGATCCAGCCCGCGCCGGGGCTGTCCGCCCAGCGGCCCAGGATCAGCCCGGCCATCAGAAAGAGCAGGAGCCCGGGCAGGAGCAGCCGCCAGCGCAGGGCGTGATGCTGCCGCTTCACAGGGTGTAGACGCGGCCGCGCAGGGCCAGCTCGGTCTCCGGCCGCACCGCCCGGGCCTCCTTCAGCAGGGTGACGGGATCCACCGCGGGGATCAGGTGGGTCAGCACCAGTTTTTTGACCCCGGCCTGATTGGCGTATTCCGCCGCCAGACGCCCGCTCAGATGGGGCTTCCCCTCCGCCCAGCCGGCTTCCGTCAGGGGGCCGTCCGCTAAGAAGAGATCGGCGTCCCGGGCAAAGTCCGGCAGGGCTTCCGCCGTGTTGGTATCGCCCGTGTAGACCAGCGCTTTGCCCTCGGCCTCCACCCGCAGCATGGCCGCCTTCACCGGATGCCTGGCCGGGGCTGTGCGGATCAGGCAGCTGCCCACGCGCAGGCTGTCCCCCGGGGCGTAAGGCCGCAGGTCGATGTCCGGCGAGGCCGCGCAGGCCTGCCATACCGGCTGGGCCGCGTCCTCCGGCCCGTACACGGTCAGCCGCCTGCCCGTGGCGCCCAGCCGGTAGATCAGGGGCAGCAGGTCGCAGCAGTGATCATAATGCCAGTGGGAGAGCACCACCGCGTCCAGCGCCGCCGGGTCGGTGAAGGCGGTCAGCGCGGCCAGGGTGCCCGTGCCCAGATCCATGGCGAAAAGCGCGCCTTCCGCCTCCACCAGATAGCCCGAGGTCGCGCCGCCCGCGGCGGGGTAAGGGCCGTTGCAGCCCAGCACGGTCAGTCGCATGAAGCATTCCTCCTGTTCGGTTCAGCCGGGGATGTGGGAAGCCCCTTTTTGTTTCCCCGCTGATGCGTTGGTGATCCCTTTTCTATGCAGGTCTATCATAGTATGATGCGGGGGAAATGTCAATGAGGATTCGGATGTCAAAAGGGCGCTTTCATGAACTGAGCCACGACTGGTTGTGGAAGACAGCGGAAATCACCACAACCAGTCGTGGCTCCAAGGTTGAAAGCGCCCTTTTGTCACCCTTACCA
>JAFXVR010000015.1 GCA_017534885.1 Clostridia bacterium
GATGTTTCACTCCTTGCACATGATTTCCGCCTGGGCGGTCTGTTCGCCGTCAGTGACGGTCACCCGCAAAGTGCCTGTGTCCCCGGCCCGCACCACGGCTTGGGCTTCGCCAAAATAGGTGGGTACTGTATCCTGGGCGTAGTTTCCACGGAAATAGGTGCAGCCGTTGGCTGTGCCCATCACTTCCCCGTTCTCCGCCGATACGGTGACAGGGCGCCGTTCCAGGGGCTTGATTTCTCCTTTTTCGTCGGTATAGCGCATCCGCAGATACGCCATTTCCCCAGGGCGGCAAGCCAACCTTTCCGGTTCCACGCGCAGCACCGTTTTGTCTCCCGCCGTTATCAGCGTGTCGCTGCCCATCTCCCTGCCGCTTTCATCCAAAGCGATGGCCCGCAGTTCGCCGGGCTGGTATGCTGTTTTGAAGATCACCCGGCAGGCTTTTGGCACTGGCTTCGTCCCGATTTCGTTCCCGTTCAACAGCAGCTTCACCTGCCTGCCGGTGGAATACACCTCCACCTGGGTTTCCCTGCCTTCGCAGCCTGGATAGCTCCAGCTGCGGATGGCGCGGGTCAGCTGCCAGCCGGTCAGCGTGGGTTTTTCCGATTCACTGGGCGGCGACACCGCCAGCCGGGGGCCGGGCTCCAGGTCGAAGCAGACCCGGGTGTAATCCGCTTCCGGCGTCAGCTTGCCGGTCACGTCGATGCGGCAGGTGCCTCCGCGAATGCGGTCTTCGGGGACATCGGTGCGATAGCTTCCGTATTCCGGGCTGTCCCCGCCGCATTCGCCTATGTAATCCCAGCCCGCCCACACAAAGTCGCCGACAATCTGGGGATGGGTCTTGGCGAGCTCCCAGAAGGGCCGGGCGTCGCCGATCAGGGTTTCCGAGCCCAGAATCAGGCGCTTGGGGTATTTCCGGCAGTCCTTCCGATAGCGCCAGTTGCCGTAATTGTACCCCGCAATGTCCATGGCGGCAAACACGTCCCTCGTCTTCCAGTCGCAGGGCGGAAGCCAGGCGCCGAACTTCATGAAATCCGTGCCCAGTCTGGCGGCCATGTTGTTGAAGAACTCCGAGCCCACGGACTTCTTTTTCTTCCCGGGCTGAGCCTCCCGCTTACTGGCGCTGTTTTCTGCCGCCTTCGCCTGCTTTTCGGCTTTCTCATCGCTGTACACGCCCAGGCCAATGCTGCTGAGGAAGTTGAAAAAAATATTGATGCCGCAGGTCACGGGCCGGGTGGGGTCGATCTCATGCAGATACGCGGAAAAATCCTTCTGCAGTTGGATGCCCTTTTCCTGCGCGCTCTCCGCCACCTCGTTGCCGGTGGAATACATGATGACGCAGGGGTGATTGTAATCCTTGTCCACCAGGCTGCGAAGGTCTTTCTTCCACCACTTCAGCACATGGGAGGCATAGTCATGCTCCGTTTTGTGCATGTACCAGCAGTCCACATATTCATCCATCATCAGCATGCCCTGCCGGTCGCAGGCCTCCAGCAGGGATCTGGAGGCCGGGTTGTGGGCAGAGCGCACCGCGTTATAGCCCGCCGCCCGGAGGATGCGCACGCGGCGTTCCTCGGCCTCGGGATAGGTGCAGGCCCCCAGCAGGCCGTTGTCGTGGTGGATGCATGCCCCCCGCAGCACCACCCGTTCTCCGTTGATGGCGATCCCCTGCTCCGGGGTCCAGGCAAGGGTACGGATGCCGAAAACTGTTTCCGCCTGATCTTCCCCGAAGGTGACACGGAGGGTGTACAGCGCCGGATGCTCCGGGCTCCAGAGCTCCGCCTCTTCCAGCTCCATTTCCACGCTGGCTTTCCCATCGATGACAGAAACCGCGGCATGAGCCAGCGCCTTGTTTCCGTCCAGCACTTCGATGTCCGCGATCCCCTCGCCCGTGGCGGACAGCTCGACCCGAATGCGTTTGGGCGCGATGGACAGGGTGGTGACGCGAATCCCATCCCGGACGATCCGCTTTACGCCGCCGGCCCAGAGCCACACAGGCCGATACATGCCCGTGCCGGAATACCAGCGGGAATTGGGCTGATCGGCGTTATGGGCGATCACCGTGATCTCGTTCTCCCCCTCCTCCTGAAGCAGCCCGTCCAGGTCAATGGAAAAATCCGTATAGCCATAAGGCGGTGTCTCCGCCTTCCGGCCGTTCACCGTGATTTCCGGGTCATGATACACGCCCTCGAATTCCAGCTCCAGGTGCTTTCCTTTTGCCTCCCCGGGGAGCGCAAACACCTTTCGGTATTCGTAATCCCCACCCTCGAAATAACCGATGTTCCCTTCTCCCAAACTGTCGGGCACCCGCCGCTCTGTCCGCATGGCGTCGTGGGGCAGCCGCACGGGGTACGCTTCCACATCTCCCTTCAGGGGCCGGCATGTCCAGTTCCCGTTGAAGTCCAACTTTTTCATGGTTCACCATATCCTTTCCATTGCATTTCTCAAATCCCGGATGACCTGTTCCGTGCGGATGCGCGCGCCTTCCGTGCTGGTGTGGCTGTCGATCAGCCAGAAATACCGGCCCGGCAGCAGATAATCCTCCATTTCTGATATCAGAGGCACAGTGAAGTTTTCTTTCACCCAGAGATGCAGCGCCTGCCGGGCTTCCGGGGTGCTTTGTTCGGTCAGGGAAGCGCTGTTGCGGGGGGTATAGCTGAAGAAGACCGTGACACCCTTTTCCGTGAAGGGAGCCAGTGCGCTGTTCAGGCTTTGGATGGTCTCGATGGGAAAGCTGTCCGCCGTGTAATCCGCGATGTTGTGCCGAAGCCTCCCGTCGGCGTCCCCGTTGGGACGGGGGAGGATGAAATCGCCGTACTGATTGTAGGTGCTGAAGGCGTAATAATGCCCGTCGTCGTCATAATTGGCCGGGCTGACCGTATAGCTCTTCTTCGACATTTTGCTTCGGATGCTCAGGTACTCTCCAAAGCTGTCGAACACGCCGGAAAAAGCGCTCATGTTCAGCTCCGCCGTCGCGTCGTAATTGGATTCCATCATCGCCCAGAAGCCCGTGTCCAGCCGGTTGGAGACGCAGAACTGCTCTTGGATGGCATCAAACTCCGGGGCATAGAGCAGGATGTCTCCCTCCTCCAGATGATTCAGGATCAAAGCCAACTGGGGCAGGGCGTTGGTGTAGGCGTACACGCCCATGTTGACGGGCTCATATTCGGGAAACGCTTCCTTCAGCAGGGGCGAATCGTACCCGTACCGCCCGGAGGAGCCGGAGGAAAGCACGATCTTCCGCTTTCCCTTCAGTGTCAGCAGCCGGTCATATTTGTCCTGGAAGGTATCAAAGTAACTGCCGCTGTATACCGGGGCCGTGGCGGCGTTGACCCGCAGTGTGAGCGGGCCGGTGCAGCCGGAAAAGCTGCCGTCGGAGATGGTTTCCAGGCTGTCGTACAGGAGGATGGAATCCAGGGCGCAGTCAGCAAACGCTTTTTCCTCCACCGTCCGCAGCGCCGGGGACAGCACCAACAGCGCGAAATCTCTTCCCTGAAACGCTCCCGCCCGGATCGAGCGCACGGGAAGCCCCTCGTGCTCCATGGGAATGACACAGGTTCCCTCCGCGCCGTGATAACCGATGATGGAAGCAGTTTTCCCGTCGGTCTCCCAGTCGAAGTCCGCATCGGCCGAGCAGGGAAGCCACTGGGCGTAGAACCGGTTTTCCAGCGCCGGGTCACAGCGGCTGCCCAGGCCCACGGAAAGCCCGCTGGCGTCCGGCTCAGTGTTCCAGCCGGTCAGCACATAGCCCGCCCGCTCAAACCAGACCGTGCCGGGGAGGGTGTTCTCCCGGCTGTGGACATAGGTGATTTCACGGGTCAGCTCATCCCCGGCCTGTCCGCGCAGGCTGCCGTCATTGCCGAAATAATGGATGCTGGCGGCGGCTTTTGCCCCGAGGAACGATTCTTTCATGGGCGTGGGCGATGCGGTGCTCTGCGCTGCATCCGGCTCAAGCGGCGTGTTTTCCTCCATCGGGCGCAGCCGGGCGGCGTGAGGAGCCCAGAAGTAGCTGGTGCAGTAGCTGCCATACCGCTCTGCCGGCACAGCAACCGCCGCGCCGGTGCCGTCCAGCAGCCCCTCTCCCACGGAACACAGACCCGGATCGTCCTGATGCAGGAGGATGGTTTTCAGGGACGCGCAGCCGGAAAACGCGCCGTCCGGAATGACCCGGATACTGTTCTGCAGGGTCACATCCCGCAGCAGCGCATTCCCGGCGAACACAGCCGCGTCAAAGGATATGACCGGCCTCCCCTCATAACTCACGGGTACGGTCAGACTTTCCCGCGCCGCGCCAAGCGTGGACAGGCCCACAATGACCGCGCCTCCGTCCCGGATTTCGTACAGGAAACAGTCTTCGTCCCCATTGTCCCCATTCTCCGGCTCAAAGGCGGCCATTCCCGGCTGGGCAGGCCTTTGGATGGTCACAGGGCTGTCATCCCCCAGCGCGGTTTTCAGCTCCTCCGCAAGGAGGGCTGTGTTCACCAGCGCCCCGGCTCCGTTCAGGTGGAAATTGGTGTCATAGAACCAGCCCGGCTCCATCAGCGCCCGCTCCGCCGAACCCAGCCATTCACACTTCAGCAATGCGCGGAGTCGTTCCGTGAAGGCTTCCGCCTTCTCCCTTTCTCCTGCCTGAAGCGCCGCCGCGTTCATGGGGCAGAAGCGGAAGAACACCCGGACGCCCTTCTTCTGACACGCTTCCGTGAAGGCGTTCACCCGGCGGCAGAAGTCCTCATCAGGCCAGGCGTCATCAAAGCGCAGAGGCATGTTCGCGTCCCAGCCCCCCGGCATCCGGTTGGCCGGGCGGAGGGAAGCCCGGATGTCTCCCTTGCCGGTGAAGGAAGCCCGGGCATAGATCCCCGCTCCGTCCGGCATGGCTCCCAGCAGCGCCATCCGGGCTTTCCGGGCGGCAGATCGGGGGAAGGCCGCCAGCATGTCCTGCCAGCGGGAAGCGTCCAGGCGCAAAAGCAGGGCCGGGTTTTCCTCCGCCGCCTGCCACATCGAAAGGGCGTCAAACCAATCGGACAGGGTCTGTTCGCTGAGCTCCGGGGAAAAGATCACCATGTCCCCGCTGCTGAGGGCGGGCAGAGCCAGTTCCAGCATCACCGTGGTGCCGAGCCCAGCGTACAGGCCCTCATTCACCGCCTGATACCCGGGAAGCTGTTCCTCCAGCGCTTCGCAGTCAAAGCCGAAAGCCACCCCGCTGCCGCCGATCAGCACAATCTTAGGTGAGGCCGCCCTGTCCAGGGCCGCGGTCTTGTCATTCAGCGCCGCCAGGTAGGTTTTGCCGTACTGCGCGGGCAGGCAGAAGGCAAAGCACAGGAGCAGCGCGGGCACGAGCATCAGCAAAACAGCCAGCCAGGCTGCCCGCTTTCTCCCGCTCATGCTTCCCGCCTCACTTCCGCAGCGTTAAAACTGAAAATAAATGAACACACCGGCTCCGTGTCCCGCCGCCCGCACAAACCAGGCTGCCAGAACGCAGACAGTCAGAAATACATACGCGATGTCCGGAACCTTTCCGCGGCGGGACAGGCGGTTCAGCAGCGACAATTGGGCCAGCGCCAGGGTCAGGCAGGCTGCTTCCGTCCACCCCAGGGCCGCCTGCGCGAGGCCCGTCTGCACATCCCAGCGGGAAAACAGGCAAGATAGCAGACTGCCCGCCTGCCCCAGGCTTTCCGCCCGGAACAGCAGCCATGAAAACAGCACCAATGCGCCTGTGACCACCCAATTGATCCAGTCTGAAAGCTGCCAGCCGTCCGTTTCTTTTTCCTTCCGCCCCAGCAGAATTTCCAGAACGCACAGCAAGCCGTGGTACAGACCCCAGGCCACAAACGTCCAGTTGGCTCCGTGCCACAGACCGCTGAGGAGGAACACGGTCAGCGTGGCGGCGATCTGCCGTCCCTTTCCCTTACGGCTGCCGCCCAGGGAGATGTAGACGTAATCCGTGAACCACGCGGTCAGGGACATGTGCCACCGCCGCCAGAAGGCGCGAACCGTGCGGGCCAGATAGGGCCGGTCAAAATTCCGCCGCAGACGGATTCCCATCAGCAGCGCGCTGCCCCGGGCGATGTCCGAATAGCCCGCGAAGTCACAGTAAATCTGGAAGGAGAACAGCAGCAGACCCAGGAAGACCGCGCTGCCGTCCGGGCTGGCCATGGCGAAAACGCGGTTTACGATGGGCGCGGACAGATCCGCGATCACCAGCTTCCGGAAAAAGCCGGACAGGAGCAGCTTCAGCCCGCGCACGGTGTCCTCTCCCGTGGGATCCGGCGCGTCCGTCAGTTGGGGCAGCAGCGCGTCCGCCCGCTCAATGGGGCCGGCCACCAATTGAGGAAAGAAGCAGATGTACAGGGCATAGCGGCCCAGGTGCCGTACCGCAGGGAGCCTGCCCCGGTACACGTCGATGACATAGGACATGGCCTGAAAGGTGTAGAAGGAACAGCCCACGGGAAGCAGGATGATCCAGGGCGTCCAGGAACCGCCCGCCAGGCTGGCCAGGGCATCCGCCAGGAAGTTGAAATACTTGAACCAGATGAGCAGTCCCACACAGCCCGAGACCGCGGCGGCCAGCCCCAGCTTTCGGCCCGCGCCGCTTTTTGCGCGCTGAATGCCATGGGCGCAGACGTAAGTCAGCAACACCACGCTCGCGATCACCAGCGTCAGGGGAAGCGACCAGCAGGCGTAAAAGAAGATGCTGGATATCAGCAGCAGCGCCCGACGGAGCTGCCGGGGACAAAGGCGGTACAGCAGCGCCGCCGTACACAGAAAGAGCACATAGCCCGGCGTGTCAAAGCTCATGGCCGTTTCTCCTTCCGATTTGCGCGGCGCACAGCAGCACGAGGGAGGCCAGCAGGATGTGTTTGCCTTCCAGCCCCAGCATCAGCGCGGCTGTCAGCGCCCCAATGAAGCACGCGCCGCCCAGCCAGCCCAGACGAAAGGAGGGTTTCCACGCGCCAGCCGCCGTCAAAGCCAGCGCGGCCAGGGCAAGCAGCGCACACAGCAGCGTCAGCGGGATCAGCTGGAACCGCCTCCTTTCAGTGAATCAAGAAAGCGGACGGCCAGAAGCTTGGCCCTCTGACCGTCCGCATGGTTGTGAAGAATCAGGCATCCTTCTTCCGCAGGGAGAAGAAGGCAGCAATCACGGCGGCGAGCATGGCCGTGCCCAGCAGCGCCATGCTCCAGATCGCGGTCTGGGCCGAGGCCAGGTTGGCTGCCGTCTGCACTTCCTTCGCCACGTCCGCGTTGGAGAAGTAGATGTAGCCCAGGCCGTCCACGCGGCCTGCGATCAGGTTCATGAGACCGAAGGCTATCAGGGCGCACGCGGCTACGCGCAGCACGCCAGTCACGATTTCCACCACTTTGCCGCCCTTGAACTGGTACAGGGCGATCGCTGCCGCCAGGCAGAGCACCGCGCCGCAGACCACCAGGGTGAAATTGTTCACAGCAGCGTCCTTGTAGTATCCCTCGCCGCCGATATTGACGCCGTATACACAGAGCGCCGCGATGGCCAGCACGGCCGCAACGCAGGTGATCCACACGCCCGCAGTCAGTTTTTTCATAACGATTAGCCCTCCTTCTTCTTGGCAATCAGGGTCAAGGCCAGCCACGCGGCGCAGCTCAGGCAGGCCAGCACCATGGTGACGGTCTTCGTCGCGGAAACGGCGTTGTCCCACCAGGTGTTCACCCGCTCGGTGGTCACGTTCAGCACGGCGCTGTTGGCAAAGGTGTACAGCTGATACTTCAGGTTCTCGCGGGCCTTTTCCACCAGCGCGGAGTCATTCTTCACCGCGTCCACGGAGAGGTACGCCCATGTCTTGTCCACGCCGTTTTCACCCTGGTTGATGTGGTTGTCACTCTGGGCGAAGTCAGCCACCTGGGTGATGCCGCTCATGACCATGGATTCAGCGTTGAAATAATACTTGTTGTTCATCATGTCGGTGGAGATCAGGCCCTCATAGCCCCACTCGTCCCGGAGCATGGTGGTGAGCATCTCCGCGTGATGGGCCGCGTTGGTGGCGCCGATGCGGTTGAAGGCGATCATGACGCCCAGGCCTTTGGCGTCGCTCAGGCCGCCCTGGAAGCCCCGCATGTCGGTTTCACGGAATTTCTGCTCCGTCATGTAGGCGGAAACGCCGCCGCGGTTGTGCTCCTGGTCGTTGAAGCCCATGTGCTTGGGTCCGTTGATGATGCCCTTGTCGGCGCAGCCCTGAAGGATGCCGTAGCCGATGCGGTTGGTCAGCATGGGATCCTCGGAGATGTATTCATAGTTGCGGCCGTTGTAGGGGGTGCGGCGCTGGGTCAGGCCGGTGCCCCACAGGTGGAAGCGGTTCAGCCACAGGCCGCTGTTGCCCTCGATGAGGCCCCATTCGTAGGCCAGATCAGGGTTGAAGGAGGAGCCGATCAGGGTCTGGGAATGGATGTTGAACTTGTAGGTCTTGCCGGTGGCCTCATCGGTATAGCCCGAGGTGAAGCCGCTGACGCCCTCGTTCTGCACCACCACGGGGTTATCCACGTTGGTCAGGGTATCGGAGGTGCTGCCGCCGTGGATGACTGCGCCGACGGCCTCATCGATGGTGATTTCATGCACCAGGTCGTCCCAGTAGGGGTCGTTGATGTCATCGCGCTGCTCGTCCTGGATGCTGGCGGCGTTGAAGCGAAGCCCCTTGTCCACGCCCTCGGCGGCGGGAGAATTGTTCTGAACGGTGTAGGTCTGGCCGCGGAGTTCGGCAATCCACTCGTCCTTCCTGGGGCTGTCCGCGAGCTTGACTTCCACATCATTGTAGTTGACGGGGTAGGTGCCTTCCCAGTCCTGACGGCTCAGGTAGGTCACGGTGTCCGTGCCGGTCCAGTAGTTCAGGTCGGCGTCGTCCGCCAGGTTGGTGACCGCATGGCCGTTGGCGGTGGCGAAGGTCTTGTTGTCCATGGCGGCCAGGTTCCAGACCACCACAGCGCCGGCGACTTCCGCGTCCATGCCGTCCGCGGCGGTCTTGCCCTGCTGGGCCAGGAAGTTGTTCACAGCGGCGTGGGAACCTGCAGCGGCGGTGAACAGGTAATCGCCATCATCCAGAATCCAGGTCTTGGCCTGCTTGTAATCATAGCTGGCCAGATACTTGGCGGGCACGGTGATGGTCACATCCGCCGTTCCGCCCGCCTTCACCTGAGCCTTGCCCGAGTTCAGGAACATGACGGAGGACTTCTCCACCAGGTTCTCCCGGTCATAATCGGTGTAGGGCTGCTGCACGTACAGCTGGGCCAGGAACTGGCCGTCCTTGTCGCTGTTGTTCCTGATCTCGACCACGGCGGTGATGTCGCCGTTTTCTGTGAGATCCACGTTCACGCTCTTCAGGGTCTGGGTGTAGTCCAGATAGGAGAGGCCGTGGCCGAAGGCGTAGAGCACTTCCGCGCTGTAGTCCCAGCTTGCGCCCTGAGTCGCGCCGGCGGCGGAAGCGGCATTGTACGCGGGATTCATGATGGAATCGTAATAGCGGGTTTCAAAATACTTGTAGCCCACATAGATGCCTTCCGCTTCGACGATGTAATGGCCGCCGTTGTAGGTGGTGGTGCCGCCGAAGGAGCTGGCCTTGGTGTTGCCGATGGTCTCGCCGGGATACCGGGGGTCGGTGCCTTCCACGCCCACGATCTCATAATCGGCGTAGTAGCTGCCGCCAAAGTTGACCACAGCAGGGTTAGAGGCGTTGTCCGCCACATATGTGTCGGGCAGCGCGCCGGTGGCGTTCACTTCGCCCAGCAGCACCCGGGCAACGCCGGTGAGCTGATAGTCGTTGATGACGCCGATGTAGGCGATGCCGTCCACCTCATGGGCTCCGCCCTTGGCGATGTCCCGGAGCACCATGGTGTTGCCGGAGTTGATGAGCACCAGCACCTTGCCGCAGGTTTCCTTAGCCACATCGATGACGGCCAGCTCGTCGTCGGACAGGGCCAGGGGATCTTTGCCGGTGGCTTCACCCGCGTAGTTCAGGGCAGAGCCGGGGGCGTAGGTGTTGCCTTCGCCGGCGCCGCGAGCGAAGACCACAATGGCCACGGAACCGGCCTTGATGCTGTCCTTCCAGTCGGCAGGCGCGCCCTTTTCTTCAAAGAGTTCCGGGGGCACTTCCACGATCTGGTACTCGGCCATGTCGCCCGGGGCGGCCACGTAAATGTTGTCATAGCCCACGGACTCCTGCAGCTCGCCCGTCCAGCGGTTGGGCACCATTTCCACATGCTTGTTCAGGATGCCGTTCACGTAGAAATTCTTCACGGTCTCGTTGATGGTCACGCCTGCGTTTTCCAGGGCGGCCACCAGATCCACCGCGTCCGCGTTGCCCGCCTTCAGGTCGCCATTGGCATAGGGATAGGGCGCGTAGGCGGCCAGGCCGAAGAGAACGACCTCGTTATCCTTGGAAAGGGGCAGCACATCGTTGTCATTCTTCATGACCACGGTGCCCTCCTCGCCTTCGCGGATAGCGATGGCCTTGGCGGCGGCCATCATGTCCTCGATGGTGGCGTAGTCCTTCTGGAACCGAGCCGCTCTTTCATCGTTGATGGTCACGTAGCTGCTGGTGCCCAGCATGCCGTCGAGCTGGCTGCGGTAGTTCTCCGTGATGCCAGCGCCCAAGCTGGAAACCACGAACAGGCAGGCCATCAGCGCCGCCAGGCCCCGGAACAGGGAAGCAAATTTCTGGGATTTCATGCGATGCTTCATCCTTTCTTTTGGATGGTTTCATGCCATCCTGATTTGGGTTCCTCCTTATAAAATGAATACGGGATGCCCCGCATCACTTCCAAAAGAAATGGGGTGTCAGTTCAGATCAAAGGACAGGAAATCGAAGGTGCCGCCCTTACCCTCCACGCTGAAATACAGGGCTTCCTTTTCGGAAAGACCGGCGGGCAATTTGCCGGTAAAGGCTTTTTCCTGCAAGGCGGTTTCCACAGGAATGCGGCAGACAGGTTCCCCGTTTTCCTGGGCCCTGACGGTGACAGTACAGCCGTTGCCGTAGCCCTGGAGATGTACGGTGATTTCTTTCGAGTCCCGCAGATCAAAATACTTAAAGCCCACGGTGCAGCCGGTACAGAAGTTGGACACATATTGATCCGGCCCTTCCTCCCGATCCTTGCCCTTCTGGGTCAGGAAGGGGTTGTCCGCCTTGGGATATTTGATCATGCTCATGAACCGTGTGCCGCTTTTGCCGTACACGTTGCAGGCGATGTAAGAGGGATAGCTGCCCTTGCCGGACAGGGGCGCTCCGTTCAGGCCGCAGGAGGTCATTTCCGCCTGATAGAACTTCCCGTCCTCAAAGCGGATTTCTTCGGCGCAGGCTTGGCGGGAGCTCTGCTTCCGGTTGGAATGTCGGTGATAGAAAATGTAATACTTGCCGCCTATTTCGATCAGGCTACCGTGGGTGTTGCCGGTGCACATCCGGGCGTGCTTCACGTCCGGCACGCCGGGCAAGCCCACATCTCCGCAGGAGACCAGAATGCCGCCGTACCGGAAGCCCCCGTCAGGCCTGTCGCTCACCGCGTAGCATAGATTATGGCTGTTCAGAGAGCTGTAAATGAAGTAATACTTACCATTGAATTTGCGCATGGAACTGGCTTCTCCGAAGGGCTGTTCCTCAAAAGCCGTGCCTTTGGCTTCGTCCCCGGTCAGCACGCCGATATAACGGAGTTCATCCCCGGAAATCACGGTGAGCATATCCTTCGTATCCAGTTCAAAGAACATGGGGCCCTTTTTCGTGGGAGCGGAACCGTCCAGAAGGATGGGGTTGCCGCCAAAGGCAAAGCCGGTATACAAGTACAGCCGCCCGTCCTCGTCCATGAGGCAGCCGGGGTCGAACTGGAAGGGTTCGTTCCGTTTACCGATGGGCGTGCCGTCCTGATATTTCACATAGCCATAAAATTCGTACTTTCCGGCAGGCTCGTCGCATACCGCCACGGAAATCATTTTCGTACCGCCCATGAAGTAATAAAGGTAATACCGTCCGTCCGGGCCTGCCACCATGTCCGGCGCGGCCAGGCCGTTGGTCAGGCGCACCTTGGGCGCGGCGGGATCCTGTTCCCGCTTGTAGATGCAGCCGTGATACGTCCAGCTGCCCAGATCATCCACCGGGGCCGACCAGCACACGTAATCCCCCAAACAGAAGTTCAGGCCGTTGAACAGGTCATGGGAGCCGTACACATACACCCGTCCATTCACGATGTGCGGCTCGGCGTCCGGCACATATTCCCAGCTAGGCAGATAGGGATTGAAGGCCTGCCTGGTTTTCATGGGCGAGATTCCTCCTTCATCAGATATCGGTCGATGATGTACGCGGGAGTGCAGCTCCAGGCGTGGCAGAAGCTGTTCACCACCATGCCGCCGTAGGGGGAGGCCTGCAGGTCGTCGGGGTCGCAGCATTCCCAGAAGGTGTCAGCTCCGGCGTTCAGCATTGCGCCCCAATAGGCCCGTAAATGCGCTTCCGCCTTCTCTTTCAAGCCCGCTTTCAGCAGCGCCATGATGTAATGATGGTGCATGTAGGGCGTCGCCATCCGGGGCGCTCCGGGCAGCTCCAGCGCCTTCTCAAAGGCGGCCCCGGCCCGGCCCTCCGGCATCACCCCCGACAGGGTCAGCCATACCTGTGTGTGAATGGAAAGCTGCCCGCCGGACAGGAAGCATTTCTCTTCCTCCGACCAGAAATGCCTGAGCGCTGCTTCCCGCAGCCGCTCCGCCTGCGTTTGATAAAGTGCCTGTCTCCCTTCGTCCTTCGCCCGCCCGCACAGCGCTGCGCAGGCCTCCAGTGAGAGGATCAGCACGCCCTGCAGGGCGGCGGTGCGGTCGAGGGTGTCGCTCCAGTCGATGAAGCCCGTTCTGCCGGCCTCCGCCTCCAGCGTGTTCCCGCTGTTCAGCCAATGGCCCAGCACCCAATCCGCCTGTTCCAGGGCGGGTTCCAGCAGATCGCCCAGCGTTTCAGCATCGCCGGATTCGGCCAGATACTCCTCCAGCGCCACGGGATAGAGCAGTGCGTAATCCATCAGGTATGTATCGTCCGCGGCCGGCTCCGGCGATGTAAACACGTTGGCGCTCATGCGCCCGTCCGGGAAGCGGGTGCCCGCGAACAGGTACAGGCAGCGCTTGATCACATCCATGCTTCGGAAGGACACGTAGCTGGTCAGCGCTTCCAGCCGCAGGTCGCCCAGCCACAGCCGCTGGTCGCGCTTGGGCCCGTCCTCCAGCACGTCCTGGGTGCATTCGGCTAAGGTGCGCAGGCTGGCGTTGTAAATCTGCCTGAGCTGACTGTCGGGGAAGCGCCTTTCGGGAACATTTGCCCAGTCAGCCGCGCTTTCCGCCCTGCATCTCGCGCCCTTGAGCACCAGCTGATACTTGGGCGAGGTGTCCAGCACCGTGATGCGCACGTAGCGGAAGGCGTACCGTCGGGGCAGCGCCGCCTCCGCAGGCAGTCTGTCCAGGTGCAGCTTTTCCTGCTGAATCCAGCTGCGGGACAGCCAGCCGTGATAATCCTCCGGATTATCCGTCAGCTCGCCCGCCAGCTCCGCAAAGTCCAGCTGGATGAACGCGGGCGCGTCCTGATGGGAACCCGCGGCGGAAAGGTTCAGCGTCAGCCGGCCCACCAGATGCCGCCCGAAGTCCAGCAGTACCTGATCGCCCCGGCGCAGCGGACGGGCTGAAAGGGATTCCGTCTTCACCGCTTCCCCGTTGACCTGGCAGGCCGCGGGCGCAGGGTAATCCGTATATCGCAGAACCGGTTTCAGCGCTTCCGCTTTTGCCAGCAGCTTCGGATCGCTGCGAGGCGCAAAGTTCGGAATAATGGAGATCAGTTCCATCTGCGGGCCTCTTTCGTCGAAGGAATTTAAAAAACGGGTAAATCATTTTTCGATTTCTATTATACAGAAAAAAACGCTTTGCGCTATGTCTATTTTTGATCTGTTTAACTGATTTATTTTAAGATTTCAATTATTTTAAATGTTATTTCGGGGATATAATAATCCATTTTCATTTTTAATATTTATTTTGCGCAAAAGAATTGACAGAAAGTCAAAACGCATGTATACTGAGTTTATCATGAAAGGGGGGAGTGTATGGATGAAACACGGGTGATGGCCCAATTGTGCGCCCTCAATGAAAGCGAACTGTTCTACCGGAATTATCGCCTGGCGAAGTTTTCTCCCAGTGGATTTGAAGCGTTTCTGAACCAGATCGACCCGGAACAAGTACGGCGGCTGGATTTGATCGTTCCCGAATGGCCGGACACCATCCCATCGGAATACCTGGACAACCAGTTCTTTTCTCCTGACCGTAAGGTTGGCATCCATGTGTTCAAGCACAACTGCTACACCCCGCCGATCCCCCACCGCCATAATTTCTTTGAATTGTTTTACGTGCTGGAGGGCCGGTGCGCCCATCAGGTGCGCGACCATACTTCCACGATGACCACGGGCGATCTATGCTTCATCCAACCACGCGTCACCCACGCCCTGGACGTGAGCGATGAAAGCGTCATTATCGACGTGCTCATCCGCAAGTCTACCTTCCGGCATTACTTCTACAGCATCCTCCAGGGTGACAACCTGCTGGCTAATTTCTTCATGAGCACGCTTTACAGCGAACGGGGTATCGACTACCTTATTTTCCACACCGGGGACGATATGGATCTGCACCGGGCCTTTGTGGAGCTGTGCGGCGAATTCATGGAACGGCAGGATTACTATTCCATGCTGGTGAACGCCATTGTGACAAAGATTTTCGTGCTGCTGCTGCGAAAATATATGAACGCCTGCGATCTGCCCAAGGATCAGCTTCATGAATCTCAATCCGCTGTGCGCATCGCACGGTATCTCCAGACCAACGCCGCCACCGCCACCTTAGGCGGTATGGCCGCGGAATTCCACTACACCCCGGAATACGCCTCCCGCCTCATCAAGCAGATGACGGGGCAGACCTTCATTCAGCTGCTCACCAC
>JAFXVR010000005.1 GCA_017534885.1 Clostridia bacterium
ATAGCTGTCGTCCATCGTCATCTGCTGCGCGTCGTTTGCCCGGAACATCCCATCACCGCCCTCTGTGTTCCTATACTGGTATTATACCACAGGGGTCGGCTTTATGCGAGGGATGCAGCGGGGTTTTGACACTGGAATCAACCCCTTCGGTTGCTGCAATAATCTTTCTCAACTCATCGTGTCTGCAAATCATCCCTCCCTTGTCATCATTGACGGTGTCCTTTTCAGCAAATCTGACAAGCGTCTGATCTGCTGCCTGTGTTCAAAGAATACAATTGATTACGAGATACCTTATGGGATTACTGCTATTGTGGGCTGTGCATTTGAAGGATGCACCAGCCTGACCAGCGTCACTGTCCCGGTCAGCGTAACCAGCATTGGCGGCGGTGCTTTCAAAGACTGCACCAGTCTCTCCACCATCTATTACATAGGCACAGAAGCCCAATGGGCGGCTATCAGAATTGACAGAGGCACCATCCCGAGGACGACAAACATTGTCTTTACACAATGCGGCGATAACGTATACTGGACACTAAGAGATGACGCGCTGATCATATATGGCTATGGGCCGATGTACAATTACAGTGAATTTGCCGAACATCCCTGGAGCAGAAGCATTAAAAAAGTGGTGATCAACGATGGCGTCACCAGTATTGGCGACTTTGCTTTCGGGTGGTGTACTGACTTGACCACCGTCACTATCCCGGACAGCGTGACCAGCATTGGCAGATCGGCGTTCTATGAATGTACCAGTTTGACCAGCCTCATCATCCCGGTCAGCGTAACCAGCATTGGCAACGCTGTCTTCAATCACTGCACCAATCTTTCCACCATCTATTACAAAGGCACAGAAGCAGAGTGGGAGGCCATCATCAAGGGAGCCAACGCCATCCCATCCACCGTCACCATCGTCTACAACTACACTGCACCATAAAACCCCACTGAGTTTGCGGCGATAGCTTGATGGCCGCAGAATACCCCCACACCAAAAGCTCCGGGTCACACTTCCCTCACCCGGAGCCTTTTTGTACCTCACCCAGCCTGCATTTTTCATTCTTCAGTTTTCAGTATTTATTATTTATTCATAATAAAACTCTCAACCTTCAGCCTTCAACCTCCAACCTTCAACCTGCCCCCCATTCCCTCTGAACTCTGAACTCATGGTAAGGGTGACAAAAGGGCGCTTTCAACCTTGGAGCCACGACTGGTTGTGGTGATTTCCGCTGTCTTCCACAACCAGTCGTGGCTCAGTTCATGAAAGCGGCCTTTTGACATCCGAATCAACTCATTCCGCATTGTACATTGCTCCTTTCCTCATCCTCCCCCTCAGCACAACCCCCCTGACCGCCCACTCCGCTGCCATTCCGATCCAGATGCCGGGAACGCCCAGGCCCAGGGGGATGGTCAGCACGTAGCCCAGGGCGCAGCGGCCGAGGGCGAGGGCGAGGACGGAGACGGCGGCGGTAAAGGAGGCGTCGCCGGCGACGCGCAGGGCCATGGCGGGGAGGTAGCTGTCGCACCAGAGAAGGGGCAGGCTCACCGCGCCGATGAGCAGGGCGGTGCGCACCAGGCGGGCGGCCTCACCGGCGGTGGAGTAGAAGCGCAGGAGCAGGGGCGTCAGCGGATAGAGCAGGAGGGCGGTCGCCAGCAGCACCAGGCGGCCGGCCCGGATGAGCTTCAGGCAGTAGTCCTTTGCCAGGGTTTTCCGGCCCGCGCCCCAGCACTGGCCGCAGATGGTGCCGGTCATGGTGCTCAGGGCGCCGGAGGTGGTGTGGTAGAGGTTCAGCATGGAGGAGGCCACGGCGTGGGCGGCCAGGTCGGTGGTGGTCAGCCGGGAGAGGTACATCTGCACCAGCAGCATGCCGCCCTGCATCAGCATGGCCTCCAGGGTCATGGGCATGCCCAGGGAAAAGATCTCGCGGGTGGTCTCCCGGCGGAAGCGCACCAGGCTGGCGGGCCGCACGTGGTAGACGTTGTGCACCCTCAGCAGCCAGAGAAGGGCCAGCGCCATGCCGATGCACCGCGCCGTGATGTAGCTCAGGCCCGAGCCGCTGACGCCCAGCTTCAGCCGGTTGATGAAGAGGATGCTCAGCCCCAGGTGGGCCACATTGATGACCACGGTCAGCAGCAGGGAGGAGCGGGTGTCGCCCAGGCTGCGGAAGATATTGAAAACCGCGTTGAAGACGGCATAGGGGATGAAGGAGAGGGCGACCAGGCGCATGTACTGCACCGCGTAGGTGATGAGCAGGGGCTCCACATGCGGGTAGATCACCCGCACCAGCGGCTCGGAAAAGACGATGAGCAGGGTTGAGAGGGCGATGGCCATAGCGCCGCACAGGCCGATGACCTCGCCGATGGCGCTGCGCAGGTCGTTCAGGTCATTCCGCCCCTTGGCCCGGGACACCACGATCGCGCCGCCCGAGGCCAGAGAGGTGAACATCAGCGACACCATGCCGTTGAGGGTGGAGACCATCGAAACCGCCGCCACCGCCGCCTCGCCCACCGAGGACACCAGCGCTGTGGAGCACATGCTGATGGCATAGATAAAAAACTGATCCAGCGCCAGCGTCCAGAACATGCCGCGCAGCTCCCGCCCGGTGAACTGCTCCGAGGACAGATACCTGTCCACCCGTGCCACAAGTCCCGTCATAGGCCCTCCGCGCACAAAGGCGTCATACGCAGTGTATATTCCCCTCCGGCTCCGGCAGGCGAAGCGCGGGGCAGGCCCAGCGGACCGCGTTCACGATGATCCGCTGAATCTCGGGCTGCCTGTACACCGGCGCTTCCTCGTGCCCGGGCTGAAAATAGAAGATCCGCCCATAGCCCCTCGTGAAGGTGACGCCGCTGCGGAAGACCTCGCCGCCCCGGAAGCCGCCGATGAAGACCACCTCGTCAGGGTTCGGGATGGCGAAGGGCTCGCCGTACATCTCCTCCTCGGGAATTTCGATGCAGCGCGGCACGCCCCGGGCGATGGGGTGGGCCGGGAGGACGCACCAGAGCTTCTCGCTGTCCCCGTGCCGCCAGGAGAGGGTCATGGGGGTGCCCATCAGGGCGCGCATGACCTTGCTGCCGTGGGCCGAGTGCAGGGCGATGAGGCCCATGCCCGCGTGCACGTGGCGCGCCACCCGGCGGACGGTCTCATCGCTGACGGCCTCGTGCAGGGCGTGCCCCCACCAGATCAGCACATCGGTGCGCTGAAGCAGTTCATCGCTGAGGCCCTGCTCCGGCATGTCGAGGGTCACGCCCTCGCAGCGGATGTCCGCCTCCCGGTTCAGGAAGGCCGCGATGGCCCCGTGAATGCCCTCGGGGTAGACGGCCGCGATGGCCGCATTGGTGCGCTCGTGGAGGAACTCGTTCCAGACGGTGACGCGAATCACAGACATCCAAACTGCCTTCTTTCGCTGATGAATCGTTCGCGGGCAGGGTTTCAGGCCGCTTCCCAGGCCGTTTTCACCCACGCTGCCGACTCTTCGATGGTCTTCCGCCAGCAGCGGACGTCAAAGTGCTCAATGGTCAGCGCGCCCGCGTATTTCGATGCCTTCAGCCGGCGCAGCACCTCGCCCAGGGGAATGCAGCCCCCGCCCACGGCGCAGGGCCAGAGGACGATTCCTGTTGGGGTGGAAAGGCCCGGGTGATCCGGCGTTTTCGCGGGAGGCGTCAGCAGCCGGTCCTTCAGGTGCGCGTGGGCGATTCTCCCGCTGAAGACGGACTGGGCCTCCAGCACGTCCTCGCCGCTGAAGAGAAAATTGCCCGTGTCGAGGGTGACGGTGAGGCCGGGGATGGCGTCGGTGAAGCGCTTCATCCCGGCGATCACGGCGATGGGGCTGCGGACGTTGTCGTAATCCTCCATGGTGGGGGTGAGGCCGCGGCGCTCCGCCTCAGCGCAGAGGGCGGCCATGCCCTCCAGGAAGCGCGCGTCCTGCTCCGCCCGGCTGCCCTCGCCGTACAGGCCGGGAATGGGCATCACCAGCGGCGAACCCAGAGCCTCCGCGGCCTTCAGCAGATGAAAGTCCCGCAGATCCGCCGGATTCCGGCTCCAGTCGTACATGGCGTACACGCTGGACACGCCCAGGCCCGCGTCCTTCAGCTGACCCTTCAGCGAAGGCCAGTCCTCTCCCGCGTCGCCGTCGATCTCTACCAGGCTGATGCCCAGATGTTGAACCCACCTCAGCGCCTCGGGGAGCGTCCAGCCCTCCTGGCGCCCGGCCTCCAGCACATGGTGCAGGAATACGGACAGCTTCATGCCATCACCGCCTCTTCAGGAAGCGCACGGCCAGGTCGATCCAGGTCTGCACCTCGGGCAGGTTCTGCTCCGGCTCGCGGCAGGTCTCCTCGTCCGCCGTGGCCAGGCCGTGGCCGCCGCGCTCGTAGATGTGCATCTCAAAGGGCACGCCGGCCTTGCGCAGGGCGTCGGCGTACATCAGCGAATTCTCCACAGGCACGGCGCCGTCGCCATAGGTGTGCCAGAGGAAGGTGGGCGTCACGCCGGGGCTGACGCGCTTCTCCAGGGAGAGGCTTTCGATCAGCGCCGGATCGCCGCCGGTCAGCTTGTCCCGGCTGCCCGCGTGGGTGAATTCACCCAGGCTGATGACGGGATAGCAGAGCACCTGCGCGTCCGGACGGCAGGAGGCGTCCCCGGCCGAAAGCGCCAGCGGAGGCTCCATCCAGAGGGTGCCCAGGGTGCAGGCCAGGTGCCCGCCGGCGGAAAAACCAATCACGAACACACGCCCGGGGTCAATGCCCCATTGCGCTGCCTTCTCCCGCATCAGCCGCACGCACCAGGCCAGCTCCAGGGCCGCCACAGGCCACCGGCTGGGCGCGCAGGAATACCGCAGCACCGCCGCGTGAAAGCCCGCCGCCAGGAACCGCGCCGCAATGGGCTCGGCCTCCCGCGCCGAAGTATACTCATAGCCGCCGCCCGGCACCACCAGGATCACCGGTCTGCGCACGCGGCTCTCCAGCGCCGGCGGCAGGAGCATCAGCCGCAGCTCCGCCGGCCTCTCCGGCGGCATAGCCCCCGCCCCCGCATAGTCCGGCGTGACCTTCAGGGTTTCAACCATGGATGGGCCTCCTCTCGATGGATGCTAAGGGAATCATAGCATATTTTGAGGGGAGGGGCAAGGGAGAGCGATTAGCTGTTAGCGATCAGCGGTTAGCGGTTAGCTGAGTGAGGCGGCTGGAGGGTGGAGGTTGAATGCAACTGTTATCAGTTGCTTTTTTCCGGGGATTGTGATATGCTTTCTGCGGAGGAATGACCGATGGGACAGAAAGAGAAACTGATCGCACGGCTGAAGGCCGCGCCAAAGGATTTCACCTTTGATGAAGCGGAAACCCTGCTGGGATACCTCGGTTATCACAGGAGCAATAAAGGCCGCACGAGCGGTTCACGGGTCATGTTCAGCAACGACAAGACCAGCACCAGGATTTTACTGCACAAGCCGCATCCGCGGAACGAGCTGCTGACTTATCAGGTCAGACAGCTCCTTGCGCAGCTGGAAGAGGAGGGATTGCTGTGAGCAGCACAATGGAGTACCGGCATTATGTCGGCAGTGTGGAGTTTTCTGAAGCGGACGGGCTGTTTTACGGGCAGGTGCTGGGCATTCGCTCGCTGATTTCCTATGAAGGCGCAACCGCGGCAGAATTGGTGCAGGACTTTCACGGGGCGGTGGACGATTACCTGGCCGCATGCGCGGCGGAGGGCTCATCCCCCGAGACCGCCTACAAGGGCAGCCTGAATATCCGCCTCGGTGCGGAACTGCACCGGCAGGCCGCCGTCTATGCCATCAACCATCGCCAGAGCCTCAACAGCCTGATCGAGCAGGCCGTGCGGGAAAAGCTGGCGGGAGCGGCAGGGTGAAGGGGCGGATAAGCGTCCACTACGAAAACAGGGGTCAGATCAGCGGCAGCTGGCTGTCCCCTGTTTTTTATGCTGATTCCGATGGGATGAATGTGGATGAGCTGAAGCAATTATCTGCGCCGACTGCAGGGTGCGCTGTCGTCTGTGCGGCTTAGGAGATAGTCGATGCTGGTATTGTAGAAGTCTGCCAGCTGGATCAGCACAGCGGTGGGAATATCGCGCTCGCCAGTCTCATATTTGGAATAGCCGGTCTGCGACATATTGAGCAGCCGGGCGATCTGTGTCTGGTTCAAATCCCGGTCTTCCCGAAGCTCGCGGATTCTGTGGTAAATCATATCCATCACCGCAGTCAGTATAGATAATCCGTTTTGGAGTATTGACTTTTACGCCAAAATGGGTTAAATTACAGATGGAGATATTATCCAGCTCAGTCACGCTTCAAATAGAGCAAGAACAGTGCCATTTGAAAAGGCGTGAAAAACATCAAGGAGGGAACACCATGAAAAAGCTGTTTGTATGGTTGGTTGTAAGCTGTCTGGTTCTGGGGCTTGCCTTCGCCATTGCCGAGGAAGCTGAAACGAACACGCTCGATGACATCATGCTCGACATCGAACTTTCGGATGAAGACAAGCAGGAAGGGCTGGAGGCCATTCTTGAGGAAGACATGGAACTGTTCAAGGATACTGTGAGCGTGTCCCGTCTCTACAGGTATGGCCTGACGTATAGTCAGCTCTTCACCACCACACGGCTGACCAAACTTCCCATGGCTGGCATATCCTACGCCATTGCTGACTATCTCGGATACACTCCTGACACACGCATTCAGCTGATTTTTGCTGATAAGCTGATCACCACAGACAACGTAAAAACCATGCTGACCATCATCTTCGATTACAGGCTCGATGCAGTCATCCTCGTTAGCTGGACTCCCGGCAACAGAACGGCCACCGCCAGCGCCCAGACAGGCATAAACAGCTTCTATGAAAAGTACAAAACCACCCTTGCACGGATGTATTATTACAAATATGATGAGCTGACCTCATATTATCAGGAACTGCGGAGCACCTCCACTGCGACGGCGACTCCCGCACCTACTGCGACCCCGGTTCCGACCCAGAGCCCGCTAAAAGTTGGCACAGTCAGCTGGAAACTCAGCAACGACAAACAGTCTATCTTCCTCACAAAACCCTCCGTTACCGGCGGCAGCGGCAATTACACGATTGCCTATAACATTTACGACAGCAATTCCAATCCAGTCAACTATTTCTATTCTCTAGAGAATAACGTAGCAGCCACACCCGGCTACGGCGGCTTGTTCAACGTTTTCGTCGTCGTCACAGATCAGGTGACCAAGGAAAGCAATGCACAGAACATCGGCTGGCAGAAGATCAACTGGCCGTATTCTGACACGCTGACTGTCGGCACCGTCGAATTCCAGATCAGTGAGGATCGGAAGAGTGTGTATCTAACCCGCCCCTTTATCTCCTGTAAGAGCGGTGAAGTCACGGTCGCCTATAATATCTACGATGAGAATTCCAACCCCGTCAATTACTTCTATTCAACCGACACCCAAGTGGCTGCCACGCCGGGCTATGCCGGACAGTTCAATGTCTTCGTGGTGGTCACGGACACCGTGACGGGCGAGCAGAATGTACAAAACATCGGCTGGCAGAATCTGAAGAAGGAAATCAGCGGGCTTTCCGAAAACATGCCTGCAAAAATCCTGAAGGATCCCAAGGATGCTGAATATCTTCTGGGCGTGATGCGGCAGTTTGTTAGCGCTGAAGCGTTGTTCACTGACGCCAATCGACTCAACCGCCTTGAAACCGCGCACAAAAAACTGAGCGCCATGGTCGCGTAAAATCACAGCCCCCCAGCCGCCGACTGTCTCCACTTCCACAGTCGGCGGCCGTTTTCTCTGCTTTTCTCATAGTTCCCATAGCAGACTCTTCTGAACCGTTATCCTTCTCTCGCTTTTGCTTTGTCCGTTCACCCATGTCTGCCCACTCTTCCTTATGATCGGCTTCTTCACCGTAAACAACGCCGCGATGTATTAATCTTCCAAGCCGCGAAAGAAGTCCGGGCTACACGGCATACTATCATCTCTCTGGCTAATGTAAGGAACGTAAAAAGCTGACCTTCAAGTCAGCTCAAACGATACTTGGTATCCCCCTTCCCCCAAAAAAAGCACAATCAATCTCGCGTTCTCAGCTGAACGCCTCTTTCAGTTTGTCCAGGAAGCTTTTCCGGCCCTCGTACTCGCGGCCGGTGGTGGTGGCGTCGAACTGGCGGAGGAGCTCTTTTTGTTTTTCATTGAGTTTGCGGGGGACTTCCACGCGGACACGCACCAGGAGGTCGCCCTTCTGACTGGAGCGGAGCTGGGGGATACCCTGGCCGCGGATGCGGAACTCGGTATCGGGCTGGGTGCCCTCGGGGATCTTATACTTGACCGAGCCGTGGAGGGTGGGCACGTCCAGCTCAGCGCCCAGGGCGGCCTGGGTGAAGGACACGGGCATGTCCAGCATCAGGGTGGTGCCGTCGCGGCGGAAGAGCTTGTGCGGCTTCACGGACACGGTGACGTAGAGGTCGCCGTTGGGGCCGCCGTTGCGCCCGGGCTCGCCCTGGCCGTTCATGATAATGGTCTGGCCGTGGTCGATGCCCGCGGGCACCTGCACGGTGGCGGTGCGGCGCATGCGCTTGCGGCCCGAGCCGCCGCAGCCGGGGCATTTCTCCGCAATGGTCTTGCCCGTGCCGCCGCAGGTGGGGCAGGTGCGGACGGAGGTCATCCAG
Organism: Clostridia bacterium; assembly: GCA_017534885.1. GTDB lineage: Bacteria > Bacillota > Clostridia > Christensenellales > Aristaeellaceae > RUG11272. Next base: position 8,648 of record JAFXVR010000005.1, read on the forward strand.
CCGGAGGAGGAGCGTACCTGGCCCACGCCCTTGCACATGGCGCAGGTCACGGGCTGGGTGCCCGGCTTGGCGCCCGTGCCGTGGCAGGTGTCGCAGTTCTCGCTGCGGTAGAAGTCAAAGGACTTCTTGCAGCCGTCCGCCGCTTCCTCAAAGGTCAGCTTCAGCTCGTAGCGCAGGTCATTGCCCGCCACGGGCCCGTTGCGGCGCGCGGAGCCGCCCATGCCGCCCATCCCGCCGAAGAGCTGGTCGAGGATGTCGCCCATGCCGCCCATGCCGCCGCTGAAGTCGAAGCCGCCCGCGAAGGGATTGCCGCCGCCGCCCATGCCGCTCATGGGATCGCTGAAGCCAAACTGGTCATAGCGCGCCCGCTTGTCCGGGTCGGACAGCACCTCGTTGGCCTCGTTCAGCTCCTTGAACTGCTCCTCGGCCTGTTTGTCGCCCGGATGCAGGTCGGGATGGCATTCCTTGGCCTTTTTGCGGTATGCCCGCTTGATGTCGTCGGCGGAGGCGGACTTGTCAACGCCGAGGACCTCGTAATAATCACGCTTGTCTGCCATTGTGTCACTCCGGGGGGATGGAGGCGGGGGCCTCCAGGCCCAGTTGATAGCATTTGAGGGGGACCCCTATCCCCCCGGCCCCCTTCCCCCGCTACGGCGGGGGAAGGGGGAGGAAAATATAGTTTCGGCGCTGGGGGACGCTTTCTGCGAGAAAGCGTCCCCCAGACCCCCTTGAAAGGCGCTCCTGCGGAGGGCCGGGGTTCCCAGCTTAAAACTCTGAATTCTGAACTCTGAGCTCCGCCCCTTACTCTACACTTCCCTCAGCATTCACCGACCCGTCCGGATTGGTGCTGCCGGCTTCGGGGCCGGGCTGGGCGTCGGGAGCCTGCTGCTGGTAGAGCTTGCCGAAGATGGCGTAGACCTTCTGGGTGAAGGGCTCCATGGCGTTCTTGAGCTCGTCGGTCTTGCCGCCTTCCTTGACCTTCTTGAAGTTGTCCAGCTCGGTCTGGATGGTGTTCTTGTCCTCGTCGGAGAGCTTGTCGCCGTTGTCGCGCAGCTGCTTCTCAATCTCATAGATCAGGGAGTCGGCGCGGTTGACGGTCTCCACCTCTTCCTTGCGCTTCTTGTCCTCCTCAGCGTACTTCTCGGCCTCGGCGACGCGCTGCTTGATTTCCTCCTCGGTCAGGTTGGTGGAAGCGGTGATGGTGATATCCTGGGCGTTGCCGGTGGCCTTGTCCTTGGCGGTCACGTGCACGATGCCGTTGCCGTCGATGGAGAAGGTGACCTCGATCTGCGGCACGCCGCGGGGCGCGGGGGCGATGTTGGTCAGCTGGAAGCGGCCGAGGGACTTGTTGTCGTAAGCCATCTGGCGCTCGCCCTGCAGCACGTTGATTTCCACGGTGGTCTGGCCGTCGGCGGCGGTGGAGAAGATCTGGCTCTTCTCGCAGGGGATGGTGGTGTTGCGGTCGATCAGGCGGGTGAAGATGTGGCCCTCGGTCTCCAGACCCAGGGACAGGGGGGTGACGTCCAGCAGCAGCACGTCCTTGACCTCGCCGCCCAGCACACCGCCCTGGATGGCAGCGCCCACGGCCACGCACTCGTCCGGGTTGATGCCCTTGAAGGGCTCCTTGCCGGTGATGCGCTTCACGGTCTCCTGCACGGCGGGGATACGGGTGGAGCCGCCCACCAGGATGACCTTGTCAATGCGGTCGAAGGTGAGGCCGGCGTCCTTCAGCGCCTTGCGCATGGGCTCCACGGTGGCTTCCACCAGGTCGCGGGTCAGATCCTCAAAGCGGGCCCGGGTCAGGGTCATGTCGATGTGCTTGGGGCCGGTGGCGTCGGCGGTGATGAAGGGCAGGTTGATGGCCGCGGTCTGGGTGCCGCTCAGCTCAATCTTGGCCTTCTCGGCGGCCTCCTTCAGGCGCTGAGCCGCGATGCGGTCCTTGCGCAGGTCGATGCCGTTCTCCTTCAGGAAGCTGTCGGCGATCCAGTCGATGACGCGCTGGTCGAAGTCGTCGCCGCCCAGGCGGGTGTTGCCGTTGGTGGACAGCACCTCAAACACGCCGTCGCCGATAT
>JAFXVR010000016.1 GCA_017534885.1 Clostridia bacterium
CCTCACGGTCAAGGCCACCGGCATTCAGGCTTATCAGTGGCAGTGGACGAAGGACGGAAAGACCTGGAATAACTGCTCCAGCTCCGGCTATAACAAGGCCAGTTTCTCCTTCACCATGTCCGCTGTCGTGAACGGGCGGCAGTACCGCTGCAAGCTCACCGGTCTGGACGGCTCCACCCTGTACACCTCCTCGGCGACGATCACCGCGGGGAACGGGGCGGTGATCACCACCCATCCCAAGACCCAGTCGGTGAAGGTGGGCGCCAAGGTTACCTTCACGGTAGCGGGCACGGGCATCAAGAGCTATCAGTGGCAGTGGACCAAGGACGGCAAGACCTGGAACAACAACACGGGCGAGGGGTACAACACCGCCACTTTCTCCTTCAACATGGCGGAGACCTTCCACGGCCGGAAGTATCGCTGCGCGGTGACCGGCGCGGACGGCAAGACCGTCTATTCCAACGCGGCCACCCTGAGCGCGGCGGCGACCATCAAGACCCATCCCAAGACCCAGTCCGCCAAGGTGGGCGCGACCCTGACCCTGACCGTGACGGCTCAGGCGGTCAAAGCTTACCAGTGGCAGTGGACGAAGGACGGCAAGACCTGGACCAACAACACATCCACGGGCTATAACAAGGCCAGCTTTGCCTTCACCATGACGGAGGCCCTCAGCGGCCGGCAGTACCGCTGCGCCGTGACCGGCCTGGACGGCAAGGTGGCCTACACCAACGCCGCTACGGTATCCGCCGCGGCCACCATCAAGACCCAGCCCGCGGCCCAGAGCGTGGCGGTGGCCAGCACGGTGACCTTCAGCGTGACAGCCCTGGCCGTGAAGAGCTACCAGTGGCAGTTCACCGCGGACGGCAAGACCTGGAACAACAACACGGGCACGGGCTACAACAAGGCCAGCTTCTCCTTCAAGATGACCCAGGCCTTCAACGGGCGGAAGTACCGCTGCAAGCTGGTGGGCCTGGATGGCAAAACGGTTTACACCAATGCCGCTGCCCTGACTATCGCGGGGAACGGGGCGGTGATCACCACCCATCCCAAGACCCAGTCGGTGAAGGTGGGCGCCAAGGTGACCTTCACGGTAGCGGGCACGGGCATCAAGAGCTATCAGTGGCAGTGGACGAAGGACGGCAAGACCTGGAACAACAACACGGGCGAGGGATACAACACCGCCACCTTCTCCTTCAACATGGCGGAGACCTTCCACGGCCGGAAGTATCGCTGCGCGGTGACCGGCGCGGACGGCAAGACCGTCTATTCCAACGCGGCCACCCTGAGCGCGGCGGCGACCATCAAAACCCATCCCAAGACCCAGTCCGCCAAGGTGGGCGCGACCCTGACCCTGACCGTGACGGCTCAGGCGGTCAAAGCTTACCAGTGGCAGTGGACGAAGGACGGAAAGACCTGGAATAACAATACCAGCACGGGCTATAACAAGGCCAGCTTTGCCTTCACCATGACGGAGACCCTCAGCGGCCGGCAGTACCGCTGCGCCGTGACCGGCCTGGACGGCAAGGTGGCTTACTCCAACGCCGCCACGGTGTCCGCCGCGGCCACCATCAAGACCCAGCCCGCGGCCCAGACCGTCGCCGCCGGCGCCACGGCGACATTTAGCGTGACGGCTCAGGCGGTCAAGAGCTACCAGTGGCAGTTCACCGCGGACGGCAAGACCTGGAAGAACAACACCGGCACGGGCTACAACAAGGCCAGCTTCTCCTTCACCATGAACGCCGCCTTCTCCGGGCGGCAGTACCGCTGCGCCCTGACCGGCCTGGACGGCAAGGTGGTGTACACCAGCGCCGCCAAGCTGACGCTGAAGGATGACGACAGCCTGATCGACCTGACCTATTCGCTGGACGACAGCTACGAGAGCGCCGACGGCTACAGCGGCACCATCACCGTGCAGGCCACCGGCAGCTGGTCGCTGGCCTCCAGCGCCGACTGGCTGGTGGTGGTTCCCAGCAGCGGCGAAGCGGGCAAGACCACGGTCAGCCTGACGGCCAGGCGCAACCTGACCAGCGCGGCGCGCACGGCGGCGGTGACCGGCACCTGCGGCAGCGCCACCGCTCAGCTGCGGTTCAGCCAGAAGAAGAGCGTCTGCCGCGCCCTGCTCATCGCCCAGACCCAGGTGCCCGACTGCTCTCCCTCCGCCTCCTACCATACGGACAATGTGAACATCAGCGCGGTGCTGGCGAAGGTCAACGGCGGGGCTTACGCGGGTCACATCACCGCCAAGGAGCAGCGCACCAGCAGCCAGATCATCTCAGATATTTCCGCCGCGTATTCGGGCGCTCAGGCCGGCGATATGTCCTTCTTCTACATGGGCACCCACGGCGTGGACGGCAACTACAACGGCAGCGACGTGGAAGGCGCCCTGGGCTGCTCGGACGGCAGCCTGCTCTACCTCAAAAACCTGGCCAACGCTCTGTCCTCCGCCAATCCCAACAACTCGGTCATCGTGGTGATTTCTGCCTGCGGCTCCGGCGCCGCGGTGAAGGGCGAGGGGAAGAAGCTGTCCCTGACGGCGCGCCAGATCGCCAGCGCCTTCGCGGCCTGCGATCCGGGCATCACGGTGGGCGAGGAGGTTTACGACGAGAACGGCGTGCTGATCAAGCGCCGCGACATGTGCCGCAACAAGTTCTACGTGCTGACCGCGGCTGACCTGTACGAATCCTCCTGGTATCTCTCCGACTCCAACCCTCTCGGCTCTTTCACCGGCCTCGCCCTCAGCGACGCCCTGGACTTCTCCGACGGCTACATGTACGGCGACCTGAACAACAGCGGCACGATGACCTTCAACGAACTGTACAGCTATGTGTACACCTTCTGCTACGAGCTGAGCGAGAACACCTCTACCCGCCAGAACGTGCAGCGCTATCCCTCTTCCAGCGACTATGTGGTGTTCTGGAACTGAGAGTTTCAGATCACAAAAGGCTCCTCACAACTGTGGGGAGCCTCTTTTTCTGCTGTAACCCCTGTTCATTTTCCCCTGTGTTCTTCCTTCCACCGGATCACCTGCTCCAGCTTTTCACCGAGGGCTTTCTCTTCGCCCTGATCGGTGGGGCGGTAGTAGCGGCGGGAGGCGAGGGCGTCGGGGAGGCAGGTCATGGGGGTCAGCTTTTCGGCGTAGTCGTGGGCGTACTGGTAGCCCTTGCCGTAGTCGGCCTGGCGCATCAGGTCCGTGGGCGCGTTGCGGATGTGCAGGGGCACGGGCTCGGCAGGGGAGCGGCGGATGTCCTCCTTCGCCTCGTTGCAGGCTACGTAGGCCGCGTTGGACTTAGGCGCCAGGGCGAGGTAGATGGCTGTCTGGGTCAGGTGGACGTCGCACTCGGGCAGGCCCAGGAAATGGCAGGCCTGGTAAGCGCTGACGGCCAGGGGCAGGGCGGAGGCGTCCGCCAGGCCAATGTCCTCCGAGGCCATGCGCACCAGCCGCCGCGCGATGTACAGCGGGTCCTCGCCGCCGTCGATCATGCGGTGCAGCCAATACACAGCGGCGTCCGGGTCGGAATTGCGCACGGACTTGTGCAGTGCGGAAATCAGGTTGTAGTGCTCCTCGCCGTTCTTGTCGTAGAGCAGGGAGCGGCGGTTCATGCAGTCGGCTAAAGTCTGCTCGGTCACCGCCACCGCCCCGGAAGCATCCACCGGCGCGTTGAGCACGGCCATCTCGAGGGTGTTCAGGGCAGTGCGGGCGTCCCCCGCGGCAAAGCGGGCGATGGCGGCCAGGCCTTCCTCCGGAATGCTGATCTTCGTGCCGCCGAAGCCTTTCGGGCTGTTCAGCGCCTGACGCAGCAGGGCGGTGAGATCCTCCTCGGTCAGAGGCTTGAGGATGAACACCTTGCAGCGGGACAGGAGAGCGGCGTTGATCTCAAAGGAGGGGTTCTCCGTGGTCGCGCCGATGAGGATGATGCTGCCCCGCTCCACAAAGGGCAGGAAGGCGTCCTGCTGGGCTTTGTTGAAGCGGTGAATCTCATCCGTAAAAAGGATGGTGCGCTGGCCAGCCCTGCGGTTTTCCTCCGCCCGGGCCATGACCTCCCGCACCTCCTTGATGCCGCTGGTGACCGCGCTGAACTCCACAAAGGCCGCGCGGGTGGTATGGGCGATGATCCGCGCCAGGGTGGTCTTGCCCACCCCGGGCGGCCCCCAGAAAATCATGGAGGAGATCTGGTCGCGCTCGATCAGCCGCCGGAGCACCTGCCCCTGGCCGATCAGATGCCGCTGGCCCACATACTCATCCAGAGTCTCGGGGCGCAAGCGGCTGGCCAGGGGCGCGGCGGCGGGAATCTCCTCCCGGGGAGCCTCAAAGAGGGAAAGCTGTTCCATGGTCAGTCGTCATCCGGATAGGAATCGGCAAAGGGAATGTAATAGCCGCCCCGGAACATCTTGTTGATGACCGGATAGTGGGCGTCGCCGGTCTCAATGCGCCAGCCGCCCTGGCAGGGATTGCTGCCGAAGTCGAAGGTGGTGTTGGGCAGCTTGCGCTTCAGCCACTTCTGCTGGCGCTCCGGCAGGATGCCCTCGGTGTAGCGGTCGGTGGCGCGGTACATCCATACCCGCTTCAGCCAGGGCATTTTGGTCAGGGGGCGCAGGTCGGTGATCAGGTTGTAGCCGATGTTCAGGTCGATCAGGTGCGTCAGGCCCACCAGGGGGCTGAGGTCGGTGACATAGTTGGTGAACAGCTCCAGGTACTCCAGCTTTTTGAGGGAGCCGATGGGGGTGATGTCCGTGATGCGGTTGATGGCGCAGATCAGCACCCGCAGGTTGGGCAGCTCATACAGGAAGGAGATGTCCGCCACGCCGTTATGGCCGAAATCCAGGCCCTTCAGCTTCTTGCAGTACTTGACGATGGAGATTTCATCCGCGTTGTGGACGGCGGAGGTGGTGCCGTGCAGGGTGGAGAAGGCCGTCTGATCGGTGCGGACGTGGTGGCCGTCGCCGAACCAGAGCGTGCAGTCAAACTGGACGTCCGGCCAGTGCTCGGTCAGGTAGTCGATGTGCACACGGTAGGTATAGGCCTTCCACATGACCACATGCTTCAGGTTCGGGAACTTCTCCAGGAAAGCGTAGTATTCCTTCCACTGGCTTGCGCCGATGCTCATGGTGCCGATATCAACCACCTCGTCCGAGGTGTCAAAAGTCAGGCCGCGATAAGTGACCTTTTCAGCCATGGCGATGCCGCAGAGCAGCACCAGTACCGCTGCGAGCAGAAGGGCGACGCGGAATTTCATCTCAAAAGACCTCCCTTAGTGAGTGATGAAGCTGGGCTTATCATATCAGCTTGACGGGAAAAAGTCAACGGAAAATGACGCGGCGGCGCGGCCGGAGCAGCGTCAAAACAGACCGGATTTCAAAAACTGATTGCAATGGCGGCGCAAACGCGGTATAATGAAGGGCGGCACAGAATCAGCCAAGATTGTGAGGAATGAATATGCGTCAGCAGCTGAAGGAACTCAGGCAGGTCATGGCGGACAGGGGCGTGGGGCTCTGCCTCATCCCGTCCCCGGATTACCACGCATCGGAATATGTGGGCAGCTTCTTCAAGAGCCGCGCCTATGTCAGCGGCTTCACGGGCAGCGCGGGCACGCTGGTGGTCAAACCCGACTGGGCCGGGCTGTGGACGGACGGCCGCTATTTTCTGCAGGCGGCCCAGCAGCTGGAGGGCAGCGGCATCGAGCTGTGCAAGATGGGCGAAAAGGACGTGCCCACGGTGGAGGAGTACCTGATCCGTGAGATGAAAAGCGGCCTGCGCCTGGCCTTTGACGGCCGGGTGGTGAGCGCCGGGGAGTGGAAGCGGCTGAAGGCGGCCGCCGACAAGGCCGGTGCGGAGCTGGTGACGGACTGCGACCTGCCCGGGGAGATCTGGGCGGACCGGCCCGCGCTTTCCGCCGAGCCCGTGTTTGAGCTGCCCGCTGAGCTGGTGGGGGAGTCCCGCGCCGAGAAGCTGGCCCGGGTGCGGGAGAAGGTGCAGGCGGAAGGGGCGGACGCGCTGGTCATGTCTTCCCTGGCCGACATCTGCTGGCTGACCAACCTGCGCGGCGGCGACGTGGCCTGCACGCCGGTGGTGCTGTCCTTCCTGGCGCTGACAGCGGAGGAAGCCCTGCTCTTCATCAACCCGGATACCGTCAGCGCGGAGATTCGCGCCGGGCTGGAGGCGGACGGTGTCAGCCTCAGACCCTACGGCGGCATCTATGACTATGTCCGCGGCCTGAGCGCCGGCAAGAAGCTGATGATGGATCTGCGGCGGGTCAACAGCCTGCTGCTGTCCTCTGTGCCGGAGGGCGTGGAGGTGCTGGATCGCCGCGACCCCACCGAGCTGATGAAAGCCGTCAAGAACCCCACCGAGGTCCGCAACATGCGCGCCGCCCATGTGAAGGACGGTGTGGCGGTGACCCGGCTGATGCGCTGGCTGAAGCGCGAGGTGGGCAAAACGCCCATGGACGAGATCTCCGTGGCGGAAAAGCTGGAGAGCCTGCGCCGGGAGCAGGAGGGCTACCTGATGCCCAGCTTTGAGCCCATCATCGGCTACGGCCCCCACGGCGCGATTGTGCACTATTCCGCCACAAGGGAGAGCTGCGCGGCCCTTGAGCCCCGCTCCCTGCTGCTGGCCGACACCGGCGGACATTACCTCGAGGGCACCACGGACATCACCCGCACCTTCGCCTTAGGCCCGCTGACCGACGAGGAAAAGCGCATGTTCACCCTGGTGCTGAAGGGCCATCTGCGCCTGGGCGCGGCGAAGTTCCGCTACGGCTGCACCGGGCTGAACCTGGACTACCTGGCCCACTCTCCCCTCTGGGACGAGGGCCTCGATTACAACCACGGCACCGGCCACGGCGTGGGCTACATCCTGTCCGTGCACGAAGGACCTCAGGGTTTCCGCTGGAAGCAGCTGGGGGACGCGCCTCAGGTGCTGGAGCCCGGCATGATCACCAGCGATGAGCCCGGCTTCTACCTGGAGGGCAAGTTCGGCGTGCGCCACGAGAGCCTGACGGTGGTGGCGGAGGCTGAAACCAACGCCTACGGCCGCTTCCTGTACCTGGACTGGCTGACCATGGTGCCCTTCGACCTGGACGCCGTGGTGCCTGAGCTGCTCAACGAGGACGAGCGCCGCACCCTCAACGCCTACCATGCCCGCGTCCGCGAGACCCTCCTGCCCCTGATGCCGGAGGAGGAGCGGGAGTGGCTGGTTCAGGCGACGAGGAAGGTCTAATTAAGCTTTTAGCGGTTAGCCATTAGCTGTTAGCGGGGAAACGCAGGTTGGAGGTTGAAGGTAGAAGGCTGAAGGTCAATTGCATTCCGGCTGAAATCGCGGGGGTTTCTCTCTGAGTGGTGCAGGCTTGCGGGATTATCCGGAGTTTGAAGGCTGGCTTGCTGTTGATTCCTCTGACGCCTCTTGATGACCGCGACTCTGAGCCGATCACCCCTCTCTTGCCTCCGCGGCATAGTGCTTGGCAGGAAGCATTTCAACCTTCAACCTCAGTCTGCCCCCGAATCCCCGTACCTCTGCTAACAGCTAACAGCTAATAGCTTATTTCCATCACCAACAAGGAGAGATCCCCCCATGCGCAAAGGCGACGAAACCAAGCGGGAAATGCTGAAGGCGGCGGAACGGCTGTTCTGCGAAAAGGGCTATGAGGAAACCAGCGTGCAGGACATTCTGGACGCGGTGCACGGCTCCAAGGGCGGCTTCTACCATCATTTTGTCAGCAAGGATGACGTGCTCAAGCAGCTGTGCGCGGCCCGGGCTGAGGCGTCCTGCCAGGCGGCCGAGGAGGCGCTGCGGGGTACGGTGGGGCCGATGGCGCGGCTCAACACGGTGTTCCGGTACGCGCTGCCCCTGCGGGTGGAGGAAACCGAGTTCATGGGCATGCTGATGCCCCTGCTGGATCGCCCGGAGAGCATATCGGTGCGGGTCTGCTATCAGGACGCCATCACCGAGGCCTTTCAGCCGCTGCTTGCCCGGGAGCTGCGCCTGGCCGCCCAGAGCAAGACGGTCTACCCGGTGACCGAGGAGGCGGCCGGGCCAGTGCTGTGCCTGCTCAACGCCTGCTGGCTGCGCCTGGCGCTGGTGCTGCTGGCCGCCGCAAAGAAAAAGCAGAAGGCCGAGCCTTCCGCCTTGCTGGAGATCCTGACTGCCTGCCGCCGCTGCGTGGAAGCCCTGACCGACGCGCCCTTTGCTTCGGTGGAACTGCTTCCCCTGCAGAAGCTGGACGACTTCGCAGTGCAGATTTTGAGTGAGATCAGGGGGTGAATTATATCCCTTCCAGTTTCACCGACGCGCCTTCTACCATCACCGCTCTGGCTGCCGCCTGGTTGGCCAGGGCGGTTGCTTTTTCCAGGGGCAGACCCCGGGAGAGGCCAAGCAGAAGCGCGCCGGCGTGGGCATCCCCGGCGCCGACGGTGTCCACCACATGGCTGACGGGACAGCCCGGGACAAGGTGGAGGCCTTCGCCGTCCCGCACGGCAGCGCCCTCCGCGCCGAGGGTGATGATCACTGGCTGGGCGGTCTCGGCGTAGAGAAAGTCGGCGGCGTCTTCGAGGGTTTCAGCGCCGGAGAGCGTCAGGGCTTCGGCGCGGTTCAGGTGGAGAATGGGCCGGAGTGCCAGCAGCCGCTGGGTGCGCTCCGGGGGCATGAGTCGGATGCGCGGGCCTGGCGCGTAAAACAGCCTGCCGATGGGGGCCGCCTCCAGCCAGTCCACCAGGGCCTCGCCGGTGGGCTCCTCCACATCCAGCCCGCAGACATAGCACCAGTCAAAATGCTTTTGCTCCAGCCCTTCCATCCAGGCGGGATCAAAGGTGTACTCCGCCCCGTGGATGGACAGGAAGGTGCGCTCGCCGTCGGGCTCGATCAGGCAGTAGCAGCAGCCGTTTTCCTTGTCCTCCAGCGCGATGGGTCTGGCCCAGGGCAATGCCCGCAGCATGGGCAGCAGGAAGGGCCCGAAGACCCCCTGCATCCCCACCGGCGTCACATAGGTGAGTTCCGCCCTGCCCTGAGCGAGCACCTGAGCCACGTTATAGGCGCAGCCGCCCACCATAAAGCGCTGCCCCGCGGGATGCAGGTTATCCTCCCGCCGCGGCAGGTGCTCCACCCGGATCAGCACATCCACACAGGTCGATCCGATCACCAGCACTGTATCACGCATATACAGACCTCCTTTGGATGGGAACAGCCCAAATGAACCGGGCAGGCATGGGAATCCACTGACTGGCCGGACGCGGAGAGAACGGACAGGTCAGGCGTTGGCGACCAGCGCTTCAAACTGATCGATGGGGAGGTTGGCCTGCTCAGCGCCGTCCTTCAGGGACACGATGCCGAGCTTAACCATCTTGGTGAGCGCCTCAAGGAAGCCCTGAGCCCGGCCTTCCTCGCGGCCTTCCTCGCGGCCTTGTTCGAGACCTTGTTTGCGGCCTTGTTCGAGACCTTGTTCAAGACCTTTTTCCATCCCTTCGGTAAGGACTTCTGCCAGAGCGGCTTCGACCTCTTCCTTGACCTGGGACTTTACATACTGCTGAACAGCATATTCCTGATCAAACAGCATAATCATGATGTTGACAACCTCCTTTTCCCGCTCATTCAAATAGCGAACCAGTACACCGCGGTCTTTGCAGATGCGGATGGCTTCCTGCACAGCCTCGCGGGTGTAGCCGTGCAGCCTGCGCTGGTGATCCAGCACATGGCAGAATATGATGTACTGTCCGATGATGTCCTGGGTTTCAGCTGTGATGACCCGCGCCTGCAAATCCATCCGCAGATTCGGATTGCCGAAGAAGTCCCGGCAGAGAGTGATGCGCTCCGGCACGGCTTTCATCCCGGTGTAAATCACATAGAACTCCGGCTCCGGCAGCTTCAGCTTTGTTTCGCTGTGGATATCCATCGACCGGTCGTGAATGTATTCCTGCAGGGTGTCCGCCAGATAAAGAAGAATACGGATCAGGATGTTCGGTGACCAGGTGGACTGCGCCTCCACGAAAAGCATCAGCTTGTCCCGTACCAGAAAGGCCAGATCGTTGTACTGATGGTTGGTGACCACCTGCTTAAGCGTGATGGTGGTGATGTCCGCAGTGGTGACATCGGTCATTTCGGGGTGAAGCGTCTGAAAAAGCTGGAGCTGATATTCATCCCGCCCGAACACGTCGATAAACACGGAGTTCTTGTAATCCCGCCGGACGTTTGTTTCCATCCTCATCGCCTCTGCTTTCATGCCCAGTATACCACAGCGGTGCGCGAAATTCAAGCGCGTGAACAATGCCTGCTGCCCTGAATCAGATATGCGAAAACACCCCGGCGAACCTGCCGGGGCGCTGTCATGTGTGAATGGATACTCAGTCTTCCGCCTTGTCCTCGGTGGCTTCCGCGTCCTCAGGGGCTTCGATGGCCTCGGGCGCGTCCTCGGCGGGGGCTTTGGCCTCGGCTTCGGGGGCGTCGGGAACCAAGGTGTTCACGGCTTCCTGCACGGCGTTCAGGGCGGCTTCAGCGGCCTCGCGGGCGGCCTTCTCGGCTTCCGCCAGATCCAGTTCGTCCAGGCGCTTGCGCAGCTCGTCCCGGGCTTCACGGGTCAGCTTTTCCAGGTCGGGGAGCTCTTCATTGCGAACCTTCTCCTGCAGGCGGCGGATCAGGTCGTCGGTCTGCTCCTTGCCGGCCTTCACGGCCTCTTCGCCCTTGTCCACAAAGGCCTTGGCCAGTTCGCCGCCCTTTTCCATCAGGGTGGAAACCGCGCCGACACTTCCGTATACGATATCCCGTACCAGCTTTTCGATTTCAGACATGATTGCGTCCTCCTTTCAGCGCCGGTTTCCTCAGCCGGCATCATCAGTATACCGCGCCCCTCCATGAGAAGAAAGGGGTTTTGGTTAAGAAAATGATGAGAAGCCTCAGCGGCGGATGTCGTAGCTCATGTTCATCAGGTTTTTGATGGTCTTGGCGTCGTCGGTGATGTTGGCGTCGCCGTGGATGGTGTGCTTGAGGGCAGAGGAGGCCACGGCGAAGTTGATCATGTCCATGGGCTTGTACCCGTGGAGCATGGCGTAAATCAGGCCCGAGGCAAAGGCGTCGCCGCCGCCCACCCGGTCCAGGATGGTGAAGGTGAAGAGCTTGCTCTCGAAGGTGTGGCCCTCGTACCACATATAGGCCTTGAGGGAGTTTTCCGAGCCGGAGTGGGCGTAGCGCACATGCCGGGCGATGCACTTCAGGTTGGGATAACGGCTGATGAAGGCTTGGAAGATCTCATCCTGCTGCTCGTAGCTGGGCTGAAGCGGCACGCCGTCCTTCCAGTCGCCTTTGGCGTGATCGCTTTCGTCCCGCCAGAGGTGGTAGGGCTCGATGCCCATCAGGATGTCGATATAGGGCAGGCACTCGGTGCAGAAGTCCCGGGCTTCCTCCCAGGTCCAGAGGCTGGAGCGGAAGTTGCCGTCAAAGGACACGGTCAGGCCCAGCTCTTTGGCGGCCTTCAGCATGTCCATGGTCAGCTTCCGGCAATTGGGGGCGAGGGCCGGGGTGATGCCCGAGAGATGCAGCCAGTCGAAATCCTGCAGCAGAGCCTTCAGGTCATAGCCGCTGAAGTCGTACTCGGTGATGGCGGAGTGCTTCCGGTCGTAGATCACTTTGCTGGAGCGGATGCCGTAGCCGGTTTCGAGGTAATAGGTGCCCAGGCGGTGGGTGGGCGTCTCCTCCGGAGTGGACAGGATGACGGGCGTGCAGTGGACGTCGTTGGAGCGGAGCATGCGGATGGCGCTCTTGCCAATGGAATTGTCCGGCACCACGGTGAAAAAGGTGGCGTCGATGCCCAGGTTGGCCAGCGAAAGCGCGATGTTGGCCTCCGATCCGCCGTAGCTGGCCTCAAAGGAGGTGGCCATGCGCAGCTTTTCATAGTTGGGCGGGGTCAGGCGGAGCATGATTTCACCCATGGTGATGAACTTGGGCCCGCCCTCCTTGCCCCGGAGCAGGGGATTCATGTGATTCACAGGGGCACCTCCTTTGTGTCTGGCCGGGGATCAAACCCGGTTCATCGCATCGATCAGTTCTCCAAGCCGCTGATGATCCATGCGCTCGCCGAAGGCGATCAGAGTGCGCAGAGGAGCATAGCGGTCCATGTCCAGGACGTCATTATCGCCGATGGCTTCAGCCTCCGCGCCGTCCGGGTTCTTCAGGGCGGCCACGGCCTTCTTCAGCAGGGCGAACTTCGCGGGATAGCGCGCCAGGTCTTCCACGATGGTGTCCTCGGTGACGGTCAGGGGAGCGGGCACGGTGCCGCGGACGGTCACGGGGGTGGAGAGGATGACTTCCTCAGCGCTGCGGCAGATCTCGATGCCGAAGACGCCGGTCTCCACAAACCAGCCGTGGGTTTCCACGCTCCAGTAAGCGAAGGCGCGCTTGTCCAGGGTAAAGACGGCGGTCTTGGTTTCCCCGGGGGCTAAGGACAGCTTCTCAAAGCCCTTGAGCTCCCGCACGGGGCGGAACACGCGGCTCTCGTGGGGGGCGACGTAGAGCTGCACCACCTCCTTGCCGGGGCGGCTGCCGGTGTTGGTCACGTCCACCTCGACCCGCAGGGTGTCGGTGTCGTCCATCTCAGTGTGGTTCAGGCGGAGATTGCTGTAGGCGAAGGTGGTGTAGCTGCCGCCCGCGCCGAAGGGGAAGAGTACGGGCTGCTTTTTCGCGGTGTAATAGCGGTAGCCCACGAACACGCCCTCGCTGTACACGGCGCGGTCGCCCTCGCCGCCATAGCTGAGAGAGCAGGGAGTGTCCTCCAGACGCAGGGGGAAGCTCTCGGGCAGGCGGCCGGAGGGATTCACCTCGCCCCAGAGCACCGCCTTATTGGCCAGACCCACCGCCTGGCCCGCCAGATAGCCCTCCACCAGACCCCGGATGCAGTTCACCCAGGGCATTTCCACCGGCGCGCCGTTGTAGAGCAGCACGGCCACGTTGGGGTTGACACGGCTGACGGCCTCCACCAGCGCGTTCTGGTTGGCGGGCAGGCGCAGGTGCTTCCGGTCAAAGCCCTCGGACTCGTCCCGCTCGGGCAGGCCGATGACCAGCAGGGCCTTGTCTGCCGCCTTCGCCGCTGCGAGGGCCTCCGCGGCCAGGGCTTCATCCGCCTCATCGCTGTCGATACGGTAACCCTGGGCGTAGGTCACGCCGGGCATGCCTTCCAGGGCGTCCATCAGGCTGGTGACCTGATGGCAGTTGATGTGGGAGCTGCCGCCGCCCTGGAAGCGGGGCTTTTCCGCAAACTCGCCGATGACCGCCACCTTTTCGCCGGGAGCAAAGGGCAGGAGGCCGCCCTCATTCTTCAGCAGCACCATGCAGTCCGCGGCCAGCTCGGCGGCCAGCGCGTGATGGGCGTCCAGATCCCAGGGGGTATCGGGGCGGGCGGTGGCGGTGAAGCGCTCCACCAGGCGCAGCACCCGCTCCGCGCAGCGATCCACGTCCTTTTCGCTCAGGCGGCCTTCGCGCACGGCCCGGACGATCTCCGCGTCGTTGACGCCGTGGGAGGAGGGCATCTCCAGATCCAGCCCGGCGGGAACGCCCTTCACCCGGTCGCTGACCGCGCCCCAGTCGCTCATCACCAGGCCTTCATAGCCCCACTCGTCCCGGAGCAGCTCGGTGAGCAGCCGCTTGTTCTGGCTGGCGTACTCCCCGTTCAGCCTGTTGTAGGAGCACATGAAGGTCCAGGCCTTGCCGCGCTTTGCCGCCGCCTCATAGGCCGGGAGGTAGATCTCCCGCAGGGTGCGCTCGTCCACCGTGCTGTCGGAAGACATGCGGCGGTGTTCCTGGCTGTTGCAGGCGAAGTGCTTGACGCTGGTGCCCACATCCCGGCTCTGGATGCCCTGTACCAGGCTCACAGCCATCTCGCCGGCCAGGAAGGGATCCTCGGTCATGTACTCAAAGTTGCGGCCGCAGAGGGGACTGCGCTTGATGTTGATGGCCGGACCCAGGTTGACGGCCACGCCCTCGTGCTGGCATTCCTCGCCGAGGGCCTCGCCCATGCGCCGCACAGCGTCCCGGTCAAAGCTGGCGGTGCTGGAGCAGGCGGTGGGGAAGCAGACCGCCTTGATGGTCTCCCGGACGCCCGGCTGCCCGGGGACGTCCTCCTCCTTGCGCAGACCGTGGGGGCCGTCCGACACCATGACGCGGGGAATGCCCAGGCGCTCCACCGCTTTGGTGTGCCACACATCGTCGCCGGAGAGCAGGGAAGCCTTCTCCTCCAGAGTCATTTCGGACAGAAGCTCAGGGATGGGTTTCATAGGGAAATCCTCCTTTTGATATGCGTTTGGTCATCATTTGTGCGGAATGGGGGGATCAGCAGGGCAATTGCTTACAAACCTGTGGATAACATACGACGATAAGAACAACTCTGTATCCGGGTCTGCGCCTCATCTGAATGGAACCTCAGGCTGCCATCTGCATCATTCCGCTGCAAGCACCTGATCCATACCTGTTCTATAAAAGTCTTTTGAAGATGGGATGGGGGTCTGGGGGAAGGGAAGGAACTTTTCTTCAGAAAAGTTCCTTCCCTTCCCCCAGAATCCGTAAGCGACTGCCCTGGGGGGAATCAGCAGCCCCGCCCGATGTCATACACCGAGCTGGCCCGGAGGCCCGCCGTGTTTCCCCGCAGCACGCTCAGGGTACGGGTTTCGGCGTTCAGGTCAAAGGCGTTGTCCTCCAGCAGGAGATCGGGGTCGTCGCTCTCCAGCCAGACCATGCGGGCGTAGGCCGAAGCGCTGACGGTCACGGAATCGCCTTCAGCGCTGACGGTCAGAAGCGGGTTCGCGAAGGCGAAGTGCTTGGGCGCGCAGAAGAGGGCGGCGGCGCGGTTGATGACGCCCTCAGCCGTCTCCAGCTCGCAGGAGAAATAGGTTTCTGTCAGGGAAGCCTCCGGGAAGTCCAGCGCATCCAGCCACAGGGCGCTCAGGGGCGGGACGCTCACCCGCTCCTCGCCGGACCGGATCACCGAGGCGTCCGGGCGGCGCAGGGCCCAGCGCACCACGCCCTCCACCGGAAGACGGGTCTCGTTGGAGACGTTCATGCGGGCGCTGCGGCGGATGGGGGAGGGGTGCCACTCGTTGATCTTCGGGTTCTGGCTGAGCTCGCCCTCCTCCTCCACCGAGAGCAGCACCGGCTGGAAGCAGCGCTTCTCGATATAGTGCAGGGCTTTCCAGCGGCCGAAATAGTCGATGGACGCCCAGGAGGCTACGGGCCAGCAGTCGTTGAGCTGCCAGACGATGGCGCCCATGCACCGGCCCCGGTGCCGCCGCCAGTGCTCCACCCCGTAGCGGATGGCCTCCCCCTGGCAGTACTGGGAGGCCAGGAGCAGGCTGTCAAAGGAGACGGGATAGCGGAAGGTCTGGCTGATATAGCTGAGGATCTTGCCGTTGGCGGCCTGATTGCGCTGGTGGCGCTCCATCACCCGGCTGAAGATGTTGCGATCCTCCGGCAGGGTGAAGGACTCGATGGTTTTGAGGCAGGGGAAGGACTGGAAGCCGAACTCGGAGGCGTAGCGGAAGTGGAACTGGCGATAGGCCGTGTAAGGCTTCTCCCCGTGCCAGACATCCCAGTAGTGCACATC
Organism: Clostridia bacterium; assembly: GCA_017534885.1. Taxonomy (GTDB): domain Bacteria; phylum Bacillota; class Clostridia; order Christensenellales; family Aristaeellaceae; genus RUG11272. The sequence goes on from JAFXVR010000016.1 coordinate 15,570, forward strand.
GCCGCGGTTGGGATCGTTGGGATCATCGAAATCCCCGCCCGAGGAGGGACTGGAGGGCCACCAGAAGGTGTCCGGGGCTTCCTGCGCCGCGATGGAGGGCAGGATGTAGCCGAACATCTTGGCATAGTCCGCCGGGTGGGACCAGCGGGCCGGGCCGAAGCCGCCAGCCTTTGGATCGCCCGCAGCCAGACCGCGGTTGGCTCCCGCCATGAAGGACTCCATCTCATTGTTGCCGCAGATCAGGGCCAGGCTGGCGTGATGGCGGATGCGCCGCAGGTTCTGCACGGTTTCCAGACGGATGGAGCGCTCGAAGGCCGGGGTCAGGTCGTAGAAGGAGCAGGCGTACATCAGATCCTGCCAGACCATCAGCCCCAGCTCATCGCAGATGTCATAGAAGCAGTCCGGCGGGTAATAGCCTCCGCCCCAGACCCGCACGCAGTTGTGGTTGGCCAGGGCCGCGTCGGTGAGCAGGCGGCGGGTGCGCTCCGGGGTGACGCGGCTGAGGATGTTGTCCTCGGGGATGTAGTCCGCGCCCATGGCGAAGACCTTCACCCCGTTGACCACGTGGCAGAAGCCCTCACCCCACTCGTCCTTCTCCCGGAGAATAGTCAGGGTGCGCAGGCCGATGCGCCCTGTCCAGCGATCCTGCTCTGCGCCGTCGGCCTCCAGCAGGGCTTCAACGGTGTAGAGGGGCTGTTCGCCGTAGCCCCGGGGCCACCAGAGCCGCGGGTTCTCGACGGTCAGGGTGCCGTCCGGAGCGAAGGGCAGGCGCTCGCCCTCCGGGGTCAGCAGCCAGGCGCTGAGATGGCAGGCGGTTTCGTCCCCCTCGATGTCGGGATACAGCCTCAGGCGCACGCGGCCGGTTTCATGGCGCTGTTCCACCCGCACGCTCTCCAGCCGGGCCAGGTCGATGCCCTCCAGGCGGATATCCCGCCAGATGCCGGCATCGGGCAGGCGGGGGCCCCAGTCCCAGCCGAACATGCAATGGGCCTTGCGCAGGTGGCCAAAGCCGGGAATGGCGTCAGTGGAGCCCCACATGGGCCGCTTTTCCGCCTCAGCGAGGATATAGCGGGTGGGGGAGGAGAAGACGATGTGCAGAGTGTTTTCGCCGGGCTTCAGCGCGTCCTTTACGTCAAAGCCCCAGGTGATGTGCATGTTATCGGCCCGGCCGATCTCCTGACCGTTCAGGTACAGGGCGGCCAGGGTGTCCAGGCCGAAGCAGCGCAGCACGATCCGCCGGCAGTTCAGCAGGGCAGCGTCCGCCTCAAAGGTGCGCTCGTACTCGTAATCGAGATCCATCAGCGCCAGGGCCTGGGCCTCATTCTCCCGCCAGAAGGGGTCTTCGAGGCTGCCGTCCCGGATCAGGTCAGCGTACACCGAGCCCGGCACCAGCGCCTCATGCCACCTGTCCCCGCCGTCTGCGCGCATCTGCCAGGTTCCGTTCAGGCTCTGCACCATCATGGTCTCTTCCTCCGCACGATTCTCTGAGCATAATGTAGCAAAGGGGAGAGGCCTTGTCAAGACAAAGCGAAAAGGGAATCGTGAAGAATCACGACTCCCCGATGAATGCGGAAGCGCGTTATCTCAGCGCCCGGATGGCATTGAGCACCGCGAGGACCATCACGCCCACATCGGCGAAGATGGCCAGCCACATGCTGCCCAGACCCAGGGCGCTCACCAGCAGGCAGATCAGCTTGACGCCGATGGCGAAGACGATGTTCTCCCGGACGATGCGCATGCACTTGCGGGCGATGGCGATGGCCCGGGCGATCTTGAGGGGATCGTCGTCCATGAGGACCACGTCGGCGGCCTCGATGGCGGCGTCCGAGCCCAAGGCGCCCATGGCGATGCCCAGATCAGCCCTCGAGAGCACGGGCGCGTCGTTCAGACCGTCGCCCACAAAGGCCAGCTTTTCGCTGCCGGTCTTCTCCGCCAGCAGCTTCTCCACCCAGGTCACCTTGTCCTGGGGCAGAAGACCCGCCTGATAGCTGTTCACGCCCAGGTCGGCGGCCATCTGCTTCGCGGCGGCTTCCCGGTCGCCTGTCAGCATGACCGTGCGGCGCACGCCGGCCTCGCGCAGGGCGCGGATGGCCTCGGCCGCGTGGGGCTTCAGGTGGTCGGCGATGAGGATGTGCCCGCAGTAGCTCCCATCCACCGCCACGTGCACCACCGTGCCCAGGCTGTGGCACTCGTCGCAGGGGATGCCCAGGCGCTCCATCAGCCGGGTATTGCCGCAGGCCACCTCCCGGCCGTCCACCTTCGCGATGACGCCGCCGCCGGCCTCCTCGCGCACATCCGTCACCCGGGTCTCGTCGATGGGCTCGGCGCAGGCCCGGCGCAGGCTCAGGCTAATGGGATGAGTCGAGAAGCACTCCGCGTGGGCGGCGAGGGTGATGAGCTCCTCCTCCGGGATGGCCGCGTGGTGCACCGCGGAGACCTCGAACACGCCCTGGGTCATGGTGCCGGTCTTATCGAAGACCGCGATGCCCGTGTCCGCCAGGGCCTCCAGATAGTTGGAACCCTTGATGAGCACGCCCTCCCGGCTCGCTCCGCCCAGACCGGCGAAGAAGGTCAGGGGGATGGAGATCACCAGGGCGCAGGGGCAGGAGATGACCAGGAAGGTCAGGGCCCGCATGAGCCAGTCGCCCCAGTCGGGGGTCAGGCCCATCAGCAGACGCACCAGCGGTCCGAGAAGCGCCAGGGCCAGGGCGGCGAAGCACACCGCGGGGGTGTAGACCCGGGCGAAGCGGGTGATGAAGGCCTCGGAGCGGCTCTTGAGAGAAGAGGCGTTTTCCACCATGTCCATGATCTTGGAGGCGGTGGACTCGCCGAAATCGCGGGTGGTGCGCAGCCGCAGCACGCTGCCCTGGTTGACGCAGCCGGACAGGGCCTCGTCGCCGGGCTTCACGTCCCGGGGCAGGCTCTCGCCGGTGAGGGCGGCGGTGTCTAAGGCTGAAACGCCAGAGAGGACGATGCCGTCGATGGGCACCCGCTCGCCGGGCTTCACCACGATGACGCTGCCCACTTCCACCTCGTCGGGATCGACGGTCTCCACACTGCCGTCCTCCGCCTCCAGGTGGGCGGTGTCCGGGCGGATGTCCATCAGCTCGGTGATGGAGCGGCGGCTCTTGCCCACGGCGTAGGACTGGAAGAGCTCGCCGGTCTGGTAGAAGAGCATCACCGCCACGGCCTCGTCAAAATCGCCGGTGCGCAGAAGCCCCAGCAGCAGAGCGCCCACGGTGGCCACCGCCATCAGGAAGCACTCGTCAAAGGGCTGGCGATGCAGGATCCCCTTCCAGGCCTTGCGCAGGATGTCATGGCCGATGATCAGGTAGGGCACCAGGTAACACAGGAGCGCCACCCAGCGCGGAAGCGTCTCCGGCAGGAAAAAGTGCAGCCCCAGCAGCAGAACCGCCGAAACCAGGATGCGAACCAGTACATTCTTCTGCTTCTTATTCATATAGCCCTCCCCGGATTTGCGTCAGAACGCCAGGATTGCAGCCCTCCGCAAAGCCCGCCGAAAAGCAGTTAATCGTCCCCAAAGGATAAGGTCTTTTGAGAAAAGGAAAGGGGTTTGGGGGAAGGGACTTTTCTCCCAAGAAAAGTCCCTTCCCTTCCCCCAAGAACGCCCGAATCCCCGTCACTTGAAGAAAATCTCGCAGTCGTCCTCCACAAGCTTGCAGTTGGCCAGGACGCGGGGCATGACTTCCCTGGGGTCAGCGCCCTCGGAGAAGGTGACGATCATCTTGAGGGTCATGAAATTCACCACGGCCTTGTCCACACCCGCTGTTTTGTTCGCGGCTTCCTCCATCTTCGCGGCGCAGTTCGCGCAGTCCACCTCGATCGGATAGGTCTTCTTCATGGCGCTTGCCTCCTGTTGTTCATTTAAACATATGAGCAATTGTTCATATGTTGAGGACATCATAGCACAGGACGGAGAAGCTGTCAAGAGAAACCGCAAATTTCCTGTTTACAAACGCCCCTTCATTTGTTAGAATAGGTTTCGGGCTTCGCAGCCGCCCGCTCGGGCGCGCGCTCACTCCAGACGGCGCACTGGGCTCACGGCGTTTGAGGCCAAAATCCACCCCATGCGGGTGAGAACATTGGAGGAAGAGACCATGACCAAAGCGGAAATCATCAAGGAGTATGCCCAGCACGAGGGCGACACCGGCTCTCCCGAGGTGCAGATCGCGCTGCTGACCGATCGCATCAACAACCTCAACGAGCACCTGAAGAAGAACAAGAACGACCACCACTCCAACCGTGGCCTGCTTCTGATGGTCGGCCGCCGCCGCGGCATGCTGGACTACCTGAAGAGGACCGACATTGAGCGCTACCGCACGCTGATTGCCAGGCTGAACCTGCGCAAGTGAGGCCGCTCAGCCCGCGGGACGGGCGCATGGCCTGTGGCAGGGGCCGCCGGGTGTGAGAAAGCGCCCGGCGGCTCTGTGCCCCAAGGGAACCGTTTCATCCGCTGTCACACGGGGCAGCGGGGGACAGGAGGGCTGGCCCGAAGGCCGGCCGGAGAGAAGAGAAGCAGAGAGCAGAGAAGGAGACAATTGCATGGATCACAAGGTTTACAGCATGGATCTGGCGGGCCGCAAGCTGACGCTGGAGTTCGGCAAATACTGCGAGCAGGCCAACGGCTCCGTATGGGTTCATCTGGGCGACACCGTGGTGATGGTCAACGCTACCATGGCGTCCACCCCGCGCGAGGGTGTTGACTTCTTCCCCCTTGCGGTGGACGTGGAGGAGAAGCAGTACTCCGTGGGCAAGATCCCCGGCGGCTTCATCAAGCGCGAAGGCCGGCCCACTGACAAGGCGACCCTGACCTGCCGCCTGATCGACCGACCCCTGCGCCCCCTGTTCAACAAGGGCATGCGCAACGACGTGCAGGTGGTGGTGACCATCCTGTCCGTGGAGCAGGACGTGCCGCCGGAAATCCCGGCCATGATCGGCTCCTCCATCGCCATCGCGGTGTCTGACATCCCGTGGGGCGGCCCTACCGGCTCCGTGTGCGTGGGGCGCGTGGGCGGCCAGTACATCATCAACCCCGGCGAGGAAGACCGCGCCCGCTCCGACATGAGCATCTATGTGGCCGGCACCAGGGACGCCATCATGATGGTGGAAGCCGGCGCCAACGAGCTGAGTGAGGATGTGATGCTGGACGGCATCATGTTCGCCCATGAGTACATCCGCAAGATCGTCGAGTTCCAGGAGATGATCGTCCGGGAGATCGGCAAGGAAAAGGTGACCGTGCCGCTGATTTCCACCGGCGAGGACGTGAAGGCCGCCGTGCGCGCCTATGCCTATGACAAGGCCGTGTGGACCTTCTCCACCTACGAGCGCGCCGAGCGCCAGGCCCGTGAAAAGCAGGTCAAGCAGGAGACCCTCGAAGCCCTGGGCGAACAGTTCCCCGGCCGCGAGAGTGAAATCGCCGACGCCCTGTACTACCTGAACAAGGAAGTCATGCGCCGCAACATCCTGGACAACGGCATCCGGGCCGACGGCCGCAAGGTCAACGAGATCCGCCCGATCTGGTGCGAGGTGGGCGTGCTGCCCCGGGTCCACGGTTCCGCCGTGTTCACCAGAGGCCAGACCCAGGCCCTGACCGTGACCACCCTGGGCCCGGTCAGCGAGGGCCAGGTGCTGGACGGCCTGAGCAATGAGAACTTCAAGCGCTATATCCACCAGTACAACATGCCGCCCTACGCCACCGGCGAGGCGGGCCGCCTGAAGAGCCCTGGCCGCCGCGAGATCGGCCACGGCGCACTGGCAGAGCGGGCCCTCCTGCCCGTGATCCCCACCGAAGAGGAATTCCCCTATGCCCTGCGGCTGGTGAGCGAAATCCTCTCCTCCAACGGCTCCTCCTCCATGGCCTCCGTGTGCGGCTCCACCATGTCCCTGATGGACGCGGGCGTGCCGATCCACGCGCCGGTGGCCGGTGTGGCCATGGGCCTGATCAAGGACACCGAGTCCGACAAGGTGGCGGTGCTCACCGACATCCAGGGCCTGGAAGACTTCTTAGGCGACATGGACTTCAAGGTGGCCGGCTCCATGAACGGCATCACCGCCATCCAGATGGACATCAAGATCGCCGGCATCAGCCGTGAGATCCTCAAGACCGCGCTGGAGCAGGCCCTGCAGGGACGCCTCTTCATCCTGCAGAAGATGCTGGACTGCATCGGCGAGCCCCGCAAGGAGCTGAACCAGTACGCGCCCAAGATTGTCCGCTTCACCATCAACCCCGAGAAGATCCGCGAGGTCATCGGGCCTGGCGGCAAGATGATCAACAAGATCATCGCCGAGACCGGCGTGAAGATCGACATCGAGGACGACGGCCGCGTCTTCATTTCCACGCCCAATGCCGAGGCTGCCGACAAGGCCCGGAAGATCATCGAGGGTATTGCCCGCGACTTCCAGGTGGGCGATGTGTTCACCGGCCGCGTGGTGCGCATCATGAACTTCGGCGCCTTCGTGGAGCTGGCTCCCGGCAAGGACGGCATGATCCACATCTCCAAGCTGGCGGATCACCGGGTGGAGAAGGTGGAGGACGTGGTGTCCATCGGCGACGAGCTGGAAGTCCGCATCAGCGAGATCGGCCCCAAGGGCATCGACCTGGTGCGCAACGACATCGACTACAGCGCCGCGCCCCGCCGGGACAACGGCAGCGGCAGCAACCGCCGCCCGCCCCGCCGCGACGGCCGGAACTGACAGACATTGTGGGGGAAGCCTTTGCGGAGGCTTCCCTCTTCATCCCCAACGACCCACCACGCGAAGGGAGGGAACGGCATGCCTGATATCGTGTTCCAATTCATTGAGGAGCTGAAGCGCATCAACTGGAAGTGCTCCCAGCCCGAGCTGAACGACGACGGCAACACCATCGTCCGCTGCAGCATCAAGGGAAAGCTGACCAGCTACACGGTCGCCATCATCTTCGACACCCGGGGGCATGCCGCCGTGCTGCGCGTCTTCAGCCTGCTGCAGACTCCCGACGACAAGCGCTATGAGCTGCTGGAGCTGATCAACGACATCAATTACAATTACCGCTGGGTGCGCATGTTCCTGGACAAGGACCGCGACCTGAACATCCAGGTGGACGCCATCGTGGACGGGGGCGGCGGAGAGCGGATCGTCACTGAGCTGCTGATGTGCATGGCCCGGCTGGTGGACGAGGTTTATCCGCGGTTCATGCGCCTGATCTGGGCTGATTAATGAATTGCTCCTCGCGAGAGGAGCGCTTTTGAAAGGGAGACCAAATGCCAGAAACCTTCACCCTGCCCAACGGGCTGCGGGTGGTTCATGAGTATCTGCCGCAGCTGCGGTCGGTCAATGCGGGCATTTATGTGCGCTCCGGCTCCGTGATGGAGAGCCCGGAGGAGGGCGGCATCAGCCACTTTCTGGAGCACATGTCCTTCAAGGGCACTTCGCGGCGCACCACACGACAGATCGCCGAGGAAACCGACCAGCTGGGCGGCGGCATCAACGCCTTTACGTCCCGGCAGGCCACCTGCTATTACGGACGGGTGATCGACGAGGATCTGCCCGCCTGTTTTGACCTGCTCTCCGATCTGGTGATGGGCGCCGACCTGCCCCCGGACGAGCTGGAGCGGGAGCGGGGCGTGATCTTAGAGGAGATCGCCATGGCCGAGGACGACACGGAAGACCTCTGCGCCGAGCTGCTGACCCAGGCCCAGTACGGCGGGGACCTGCCCATGGCGAGGCCTATTCTTGGGCGGCCTGAGCGTGTCAGCGCCTACACCCGGAGCGAGCTGCTGGACTACCGCCGGCGGCGCTACACCCCCGGCGGCTGCGTGGTGTCCCTCTGCGGACAGTTCGACCCGGACGCCGTGCGCCGTCTGATCACGGAGGGCATGGGCCGTTGGAGCGGCCCGGCCCTGGACTTCGTGAATCCGCCCGCCCCGATCCTTTCCGGGCAGCGGGTGGCCGTCCGCAAGGAAACCGAGCAGCTGCAGCTGGGTCTGGGCTATCCGGGCTGCGGCGGCGAGCATCCCGACCGCCACGCCATGACCGTGCTGGCCAGCATCCTGGGCGGGGCCATGTCCTCGCGGCTCTTCCAGCGCATCCGGGAGGAGCTGGGCCTGGCCTACTCGGTGTACAGCGTGCCCGTGATGGAGGAAGGCAGCGGCCTGTTCCAGATTTACGCCGGCGTCTCGCCCCAGAACGGCAGGCGGGTGCTGGAGGAGATCGGGCGCGTGGTGGCCGACCTGGCCGAACACGGGCCCACCGAAAAGGAGTTCCACGACGTGCAGAAGCAGCTGCGCGTCGGCTACCTGCTGGGCCTGGAGAGCGCCTCCGGCCGCATGCTGGACAACGGCCGCCGCGTGCTCTCGAACCGTCCCCTGACCGATCCCGCCGAGCGCCTGCGGCAGATGGAGGCGGTGACCCGCGAACAGGTGACGGACCTGGCACGCCGGGTCTTCGGGGAGAAGCCCTGCCTGAGCGCCGTCGGGCCCAACGCTGAGGATTTCGGCGCGGAAGACTGAGGAAGGGAGCGGCGCTTCAGCCTGATGGCGAAGCGCGGAAAACGGATGAACGAGCGCATACTCTGCCTGGACGTGGGCGACAGCCGCATCGGTGTGGCGGTCAGCGATCCCACCCGCCTGATCGCCTCCCCGGTGGAGGTCATTCAGAGCGTTGGCTGGGGACCGGACAGCCGGCGGGTGGCGGCGCTGTGCGAGCGCTACGAAACCCGGGAGGTGCTCTCCGGCCTGCCCCTCAACATGGACGGCACCGAGGGCCCCCAGGCGCGGAAGGTCAGGAACTTTTGCGCCCAGCTTGAAAAATTGGGGCTGATCGTGTATTATCAGGATGAGCGGCTGACCACCGTCACCGCCGAGGAAGCCCTGCTGGAGGCCAACGTCTCCCGGAGGGACCGGCGGCAGGTGGTGGACAAGGTCGCGGCCACGGTGATTCTGCAGCAGTGGCTGGATGAGCGCCGTGAGGCAATGAAAACACAGGAGGACAAGCATATGTCTGACGATTTCAACAGGGACGCCATGGACGACGAAGAACTGGAAGGCCTGGAAGACGACGCTTTTGACGGCGTGATCGAGCTGGTGGGCGACGACGGCGAGACCGTGAGCTTCGAGCTGGCGGGCGTGGTGGAGCACGAGGGCCAGAGCTACCTGTTCATGGTGCCGCTGGAGGACGTGGACGCCGAGGAGCCCGAGGCGGTCGTGATGGAAGTGGTGGACGACGGCGAGGGCGGCGAGTTCTACGAGGCCGTGGAGGACGAAGACCTGCTGGCCGTGCTCTTTGAACGCTTCCAGGAGATGATGGAGGATGAAGGGGAAGAGGGCTGAGGCCATGAAAAGGCTGACAGCGCTGATCACGGCGCTTCTCCTGCTGGCTCTGTCCTGCCCCGCTTCCGCGCTTGACAAGGGGCTTCCCCTTCAGGAGGCGCACAAGGTTCATCTGTACTATATCGATTCAACCAAAGACAACAAGAGCCAGGTGCGCCTCTGGCAGGCGGAGAGCGCGCTGCCCGAGGTGGACGCGGAGATCAACGGCATCGCCAGCGCTTTTGCACTGCTGTACGGGGAAGACCTGCCCGCGGCCAAGAACACCGGCGACAAAAACAGCCGCCTGGATGTGGAGATCCGCTACAGCCGCACCGGGCTGACCTGGCTCAGTTTTCTGGTGCAGGCGCGCACCTCCTATCACCGGAAGCTCACCGGACAGGCCATCGCCAGCCGCACCTATGACATGACCACCGGGGAGCGAGTGGAGCTGGAGGACATCTTCCCAGCGGACGGCGAGGCCTGGTCTGTGCTGGCGGAGGCGGTGCGGGAGCAGTGCACGGCCAGCTGGCCGGATGAGGCGCCCGATGAGGCGGCGCTCGCTTCCCTCTGTGACCCGGAGTGCCTGCGCCAGCTGGACTTCACCCTGCACGGCATGTCCCTGGTGATCCACATTCCGGCGGAGCTGCTCTATCCGGAGCGCTTCAGCCTGATTGAAGTCACCCTCATGTACCCGGACATCCGCCCGCTGATGACCGGGAAGGCACAGCAGGAGACGGACAACCTCAGCTATTACAAAACCTGCGCCCTGACCTTCGACGACGGCCCCAGCCGCGGCAACACCACCAAGGTGCTGACCTCCCTGATGAAGGCCGGCAGCCGCGCCACCTTCTTTGTGATCGGCAACCGCATTGCGGACTACACCGACCAGGTGCAGCGCGAGCACGACCAGGGTCACGCGGTGGCGCCCCACAACTGGCACCACGGCACCGTCACCAAGTCCAGCCCCAGCGCCCTCCGCGCCATGAAGGGCAAGGTGGACAAGGCGATGATCAAGGCCATCGGTCTGCCCTCGACCTACGACCGGGTGCCTGGCGGGCTCTATCCGCGCATGATCGAGGTCAAAGCGGGCTGGGCTTACATCCAGTGGAGCGTGGACACCTACGACTGGCGCGGGCTCTCCGCGAAGAAGGTGCTCTCCCGGGTGCAGAAGCTGGTCGCTGACGGCGACATCATCCTCTGCCACGACATCAAGGACAACGCGCCGATCTACGCCGAGACCATTTCCAACTGGCTGGCCGAGAACGGCTACATGATGCTGACTATCGACGAGCTCTTCGCCAAGGACGGCGTCACCCTTGAAAAGGGGCACGTGTACTTCCGCTGTGCGGACGGGGTTGTGACGAAGAAATGAGGGGACATCGAACATCATTTTGTAACAATTCTCCGATTCAACATTGACATTTGCGCATCCACCCTGCTATAATAGCCTTGAAAAGGAGGGAGACATCATGAAACGTTTGCTTTGTGCGATTCTGCTGCTGAGTCTGCTGCTGACGGGCGCAGCGCATGCGGAGACCTGGGAGCCCGGCGATCAGTTTGAGCTGGGCAGCTGGAGCATTGAGGGCGATCCCGAACCGCTGAGCTGGACGGTCATCAGCGTCAACAGCTTCTTCCTGCTGGCCATGGCGGACAAGCCGGTGCAGTATGCTCCCTACCACAAGGGCGGCGGCACCATGTCCTGGATGAACAGCTCCATGCGCAACTGGCTCAACAACACCTTCCTCAAGGAGGCCTTTAACAAGACCGAGCGGAAGATCGTGCAGCGCCAGCAGGTCATCAACATCGCCTTCTCGGACGACCCGGAGTCCGGTCTGGACACCTGGGATTACGTGTACCTGATCTCCTCCGGCGAGCTGGAGCTCTACCTGCCCGACGGCGGCTGGGAGATCGGTGAGGACTGGTGGCTGCGCGGCCACGGCGACGAAGGCGGCAGCTGCGCCGAGTATGTGGACGCCGAGGGCGTGATTCACCACGAGGGCGCCGTGCTGGACGAAGTCAAGGCTGTGCGCCCGCTCATCATTGTCAACGGCAAGCAGGTGCAGAAGAAAAAGTAATACTGTTCTCTGCTTAAAACAGCCAGTCGAAACATCATCTTTTCCGCCCTGGCGTTGCTTCGCTACGGTCAACGATGCCGTAAGCCATCAACCACTGCCCGTCCTCCGGCATGGGGGACGGGTATTCCTGTGCTGATTTGCTGCCTCCCGCTGATGCCAGATTTTGCAAAAATCCATAATTCATGAAGAAAATATTGCAAAGTATTTCAATTATGGTATAATGATGACGTAACAGGTTGAAGGGTGGTGAGTGCGGGGATGCCGCAGGTACGGGATATCGCGATGGATGTCGGCACATCCCACGTGCTGATCTATATGCGCGGCCGCGGGCTGATCCTGCGGGAGCCAGCGGTGGTGGCGGTTGACCGCGACACGAACCGCATCCGCGCGGTGGGCTCGGACGCCTACCGGCTCTTGGGGCGGACACCGGCGAACGTGCAGGCTGTGCGGCCGCTGCGACAGGGCCTAATCAATGATTTTGAGCTGACCCGGCAGATGCTGCTGGAGCTGGTGGGGCACGCGCTGAACGGGCGGAGCTTTTTCAACCGTCCGCGCTGCGTGATGTCGGTGCCGACGGGCGTCAGCGAGACGGAGCAGCGCTCCCTGATCTCCGTGATGTTTGACGCGGGCATGCGCCGCACCCAGCTTTTGTCCCGGCCTGTGGCGGCGGCTCTGGGCGTGGGCATGGAGATCGACAAGTCTTACGGCGCAATGGTGGTGGACATGGGCGCCGGCGCGTCCGACATCGCTGTGCTTTCCGGCAATGAGGTGGTGGTGGGCAGCTGTGTGCCCGTGGGCGGCGATTATTTCGACGACGCGATCATCCGCTACCTGCGCAAGAAGCACAACCTGCTCATCGGCGAGCGCACCGCCGAGGAAATCAAGATCAGCATCGGCTCGGCCATGAACCCCACCGGCCATGTGGCCATGGATGTGACCGGCCGCAACCTGATCTCCGGCCTGCCCAAGACGGTCAATATCAGCGCCTCCGAAATCTATGAAGCGCTCAAGGATCCCGTGGCCGACCTGATCGACGCCATCCAGGGCGTCATCGAGCGCACCGCGCCTCAGCTGGCCTCCGATATCTTTGAGGACGGCATTGTCCTTACCGGCGGCGCAGCCTCCCTCAATGGCCTGCCCGAAGCCATCTATCAGGTTCTCGAAATCCCCGTGGGCGTCGCCGATAACCCCGACAGCTGCGTCGTCCTCGGCTGCGCCCGCGCCCTCGAAGACACCCCCGAAATGCGCGACCTCCTCGGAGACGGACGGAAGCACTGGTTCAGGTAACGACTGGTGTTCTTGGGGGGAAGGGGAAACCTTTCTTGAAAGAAAGGTTTCCCCTTCCCCCCAAACCCCCTTTCCTTTTCCAAAGAACTTTTACCGATGGGGTCGGGTTTTTTATTATTCATTTTTCAGCCTTAAGTCTTCAGTATTCACTTAAAAAGCCGTCAGCTGATCCGGCCAACAGCTTCATTTCATTCGGGCTTCAGCTCTTTACCTTCACCCTTCACCCTTCAACCTGTCGCCCCATCTGCGCTAACAGCTAACAGCTAATAGCTAACAGCTCTCAAAACTTCATCACCCTGTGCGCCAGCCTGTACCCTCCCACCAGCAGCCTGCGGCCGATCTTGCCGGGCAGGTGGGTGGCAAAGCCGGCGGGGCAGGTCCAGAGGCGGTGATACAGGGCTTCGTCGAAGGCCTTCACGTCCGCCCAGAATTTCTCATAAGCGGCCAGGCTTGCGGGGGTGTCCTGAATGAACTGAAGTGAGTTGAGGCAGAGCACCTGCGCGGCCACATTGCTGATCATGTAATCGCCCAGGGGCTTGGGCAGGGCTTCGATCTCGCTGAGGTGATAGGAGGTGGCCATGCGGGTGATCATCCGGCCCAGCTGATCCAGCCGGCGCAGGATGTTTTCCTCGCTGACAGACTGACCCTCGCGGCCGATGTTGTAGCCATAGACCGCCGCGGGACAGTAGGCGAGGGTTTTCGTCCAGGGCAGGGGCTGGTAGATGTACAGGTTGTCCTCAAAGAACACGTGCTCCGGCAGCTCATACCGGTGGTCGCGCAGGAGCTGCACCCGGTACACGATGCAGTGGATCATGAACTGCTTGGTGGCCGGGAAGTGCCGGCAGTCCGACCAGGTTTTGACCTGACCGCCGCGCATGACACGGCTGAAGCTCACCGAGAAGACGTTCTCCATTTCACCCCGGTCATACACATAATCGTGCACCACCAGATCCACCTGATCCTCGCGGCGGCTGTGAGAACGCAGCACGTCCAGCAGCTTTTTCAGCGCTTCGGGATCCACGCGGTCGTCCGAGTCCACCACCTTGAAGTACAGACCCTCCGCCGTGCGGATGCCCTGATTCAGCCCGGCGCCGTGCCCGGCGTTGGCCTGGTGAATGACCCGCACCACACCCGGATGCGCCGCGGCGTATTCGTCGGCGATGCGCCCGGTATCATCCATGGAGCCGTCATCCACAATCAGGATGTCCATCTCTTCGCCGCCTGTCAGCAGCGTGTCCACCGCCTTGTGCATATAGGCGGCGGAGTTATAGCAGGGGACCACACAGGTCAGCAGTTTCATCTATGTCAACCTCATCATACAGTGAAAAACGCCCGCCCATCCCCGAGGAATGGACAGGCGTTTGCGCTGTCGTTACTGCACGTTGGCAGACTCCTGCACCGGGTACACAGAGACCTGCTTCTTGTCGCGGCCCAGGCGCTCGAAGCGGACGATGCCCGGCACCTTCGCGTACAGGGTGTCATCCTTGCCGATGCCCACGTTCAGGCCCGGATGGAAATGGGTGCCGCGCTGGCGCACCAGGATGTTGCCGCCATTGGCGAACTGACCGTCGGCGCGCTTCGGGCCCAGACGCTTGGATTCGCTGTCGCGGCCATTGCGGGTGGAGCCCATGCCCTTTTTATGCGCAAATTGCTGGAGATTCAGCTTCATCATTTTGATTTCCTCCCATCTTGTATCGCCAGTTCCATATGTGCCGGCTCAGCCTCCGACACATCTTTCAAGCCCTGCCGCAGCGCCTTCATCAGCACCTGCGCGTCGTGCGCCTGCTGATCGCTCAGTCCGCCGGGCAGCCGGAAATCCAACAGTCCGTCCCGGTTTTCCCGGAGCTCGGGTCTCACACCGCAGACCGCTTCCAGACTGTTGACACAGGTGGCGCATAAGGCCGAGACCGCCGCGCATACGATATCGCTGCCCTGCGGCGCGTATCCCGAGTGACCTGTGACCCTGCAGCCGGTGAAGTGTCCCGCGGCGTCCCGCAGCATGACGGCCCGGATCATTTACGCCTTCACAGAGGTGATTTCCACCTTGGTGTAGGGCTGACGGTGGCCGGTCTTGCGGTCGTAGTTCTTCTTGCTCTTATACTTGCCGATGACGATCTTCTGGCCCTTCACCTGCTTGACCAGCTTGCCCTCAACGGACGCGCCCTGCACGGTGGGGTTGCCGACCCTGGTCTCGCCGTCTCCGCCGATCATCAGCACGTCGAAGGACAGCGCGGCGCCCTCTTCCTTGTCGATCTTCTCGACATAGATCACGTCGCCCTCAGATACCCGATACTGTTTACCGCCGGCTGCAATAATCGCGTACATGGATTGCAGCACCTCCTGTTCAATACTCGCCGGGATCCCGAGGTTGCGCGTCTGCGCATTCAAAAACCTCTCCCGAGCGGCACATCAACCATAGTACCACACGGCGCAGTTGGTGTCAAGCGGAATTTTCGCTGTGATGCCGGCTTGCAAATTGCAAGTTTAATTGACGCAGGTCATACAGGGATGCGAAGGGGCAGTACTGGGGATTTGGTTCAGCCATGAAGGAGGGGCGTAGCCCCGACGGAATGGCTGAACCAAATCGCGCGCCAGGAACCCTCAGGCAG
>JAFXVR010000017.1 GCA_017534885.1 Clostridia bacterium
CACTCCTGCGGCCATGTAGACTTCGTAGATTTTCGGCGCCTGTCTGGCGAACCAGTCCACCAGCATTTCCGGATGGGCCTGCCCGTCCTCGGTGTACGTCGCGTCGCCGCCCAGCCCGCTCTCAAACAGGAAAGCGTGTATGATCTCGTGCCGCAGGACGCGCTTCTGATAAGCCGGATAATCCTTCACCAGGCCGAATGACGGCTCCGCCTGCCCCTCGATCACGATCTCGTGCGTGGTGTGATCACAGTACCCTGCACACTCCTCCAGGATTTTGTCCTGTTCCGGTGTGCGCAGGCGCACCGTGTAAGGTGTCCCGAGAATGTCCACCTTCAGTTCATCCATAAGCGCCTCCATGCAAAAACCGCCTCGCTTACGCTTGGCGGCTCGTGTCATTTGTCAAGAAATTCCTTCAGGTGCTGATCGACAGCATCTTTGACAGTTTCCAGATAAACCGGCACTGCGCACACCTGACTGAAATCCACATCGGGATTGTTCTCCCAGTCGCTGGAAATAGGTATTCCGTCAAGGTGAGAGAACGTTCCACAATGGCTGCACCAGATCCATGCGCTCCCGCGACCACGCTCTTTCCAAAATCCGATGGAGTGTGCATGAATATGAATTTCAGGCTTATCACAGCACGCTGCTGATAAAAGTTCCTTATCGCGAAGCACGGCTACTGCGATACTGTCCAGCAGGCTTCCGTTCTTGTCGCTCCATTCCATTATCTCTCACCCCTTATGTATGCACCTAGGGCATTACCTGCGGCATATGCTGGATCTTCCGGGGCCATCCCACCTCGTGCAAAGCTACGATTGTGATTTACTTCATGCGCAATTGTGTTTGCCAGTTCCTCTTCGCTGACGAAAGCAAGTGGCCCTAAGAACATTGTGTTTGGAATTCCCTGTCTGGTTTTCCCGGGCGGAACCTGCGTGTCATCGATGACGATTCTTACAGGTTTCCCGCCGGCCACAAGGTGAATGTTGTACTTCTGAGCAATGGCCATCGCATAAGTGTGCTTGTCAAGCGCCATGTCCAGCGCCTTTTCCGTTGGCTGCACAGGCACGCCCTTGCGGTATCGAACCTCGCCCGACTCCATATTACCACGACGTGCACCAAATTGCAACTCTCTTTGCCGTTCTGCCTCCGCGCTCCACTCCCTTGCTTTATTCTGAGCCTGGGCTTTCTGCTGGGGTGTCTGCGCCACAATGGCCCGGTCGCGGTACTTCCGCGCCATCCGCTCAGCATACCGCTGCCTGCTTCTGGCCGTATACTGCGGGGAGGCGTCCCGCACGGGGCGGGGCTCGTCCCGAAAGCCGCCGTTCGGGGCGTGGGAGATGCCCTCATAGTAGGTGCTGATGCCATGCATGCAACGTGGATGGAAGCACCCGGCGGCCTCCGCCTCCGAGAGGGAAGGGTACCGGCCGTCCTGTCCGCTCACCGACACGATCACGCCCTCCCAGGCCTCGTAGATCGGGCAGCTCCCGATGTGCCCGTCGATCACCGCCAGATCGTAGCCGTAGGACTGCATGGTGTCCACATAACCTGAGATGGTCGCCCGCTCAATGGCCGTCAGGGTCGCCATCTCCGCGTAGTTCTCCAGCGTCCAGTGGTGGCCGCCCCGGTCGATGAAGCCGGTGATGCCCTTGTCCGCGAAGATCTGCAGCGCTTCCCCCACGGCCTGCCGCGTGTTCACCGCGCCCGTGGCCATCTGGGAGGAGACATAGGCGATCACATTGGCGTACTGGTCGTCAAACTGCCGCAGGATGCGCCGCTCCGCCGCGTTCAGGTTGTTGTTCAGGTCGGCTAAGATATAGCCCGCCTTCACGCTGTTCGGGCTGATGTGCCCGGCGTTCCCGATCATGTGCCGCATGTCCGCCATGAACTGCGCCCTGCCCGTCATGGAGGCCCTGTCCATCACGTCCGCCAGCAGCTTCTCCCGCAGGCCGTGAGCCCGCTCTCGCAAGCGCAGAACCGGCTCAGTATCCCATCCCGGAAAACCGTCGAATTCTTAAGTACAAGCAGAGGTATGTTGCATAACCAGCCGCAATCCAGAGGCTGAACTCCGCTACGCTCCGTTCAGCCTCTGGATTGCATAAGCACCCTGCCTGCTGAGGCAAGGTGCCATGGTGTTCCTGGATATTTCCTGTATTGTTGCTGTATTGCTGCCCTTGTTTCCCCTCAACGCTGCCCTTGTTACCCCTCAACGTTTCCCCTTGTATTTTCCTCCCCACCTTGCTATAATAGGTGCGTTTCATTGTCACCGCCACAGCGGACTGGAAGGAGCCGATACCCATGAGACAGATCACTTCACCCGAGCTGCGCGAGATGTTCCAGCGCTTTATGGAGAGCAAGGGACACCACCGCATCGCGTCAGCCTCCGTCATTCCCGAAAACGACCCCACCGTGCTGTTCACCACAGCCGGCATGCATCCCCTGGTGCCCTACCTGATGGGCACGCCCCACCCCGCGGGCACCCGCCTGACCGACGTGCAGAAGTGCATCCGCACCGGCGACATCGAGGACGTGGGCGACGCCAGCCACCTGACCTTTTTTGAAATGCTGGGCAACTGGTCCCTGGGCGACTATTTCAAGAAGGAAGCCATTTCCTGGTCCTGGGAATTCCTGACCGACGAGAAGTATCTGGGCATCGACAAGAACCGCCTGGCCTTCACCGTGTTCGAGGGCAATGAGGACTGCCCCCGGGACGACGAGAGCTACGAGATCTGGCGCTCCATGGGCGTGGCGCCGGATCACCTCTTCTACCTGCCCAAGGAGCACAACTGGTGGGGCCCCGCCGGCCTGACCGGCCCCTGCGGCCCGGACACCGAAATGTTCTACATCACCGACAAGCCCGCCTGCGGCCCGAACTGCTCGCCCGCCTGCTCCTGCGGACACTATCTGGAGATCTGGAACGACGTCTTCATGCAGTACAACAAGCAGAAGGACGGCACCTTCGAGCCCCTGGCCAAGAAGAACGTGGACACCGGCATGGGCCTGGAGCGCACGGTCTGCACCCTCACCGGCAAGAAGAGCGTCTATGAGACCGACGCCTTCACCGGCATTTTAGCCCGCATCGCGGAACTCAGCGGCAAGACCTACGGCGAGCACGAGGAGGAGACCCGCGCCTTCCGCATCATCGCGGACCACATGCGCACCGCCACCTTCATCCTCGGCGACAACCGCGGCGTCAGCCCCTCCAACACCGACCAGGGCTATATCCTCCGCCGCCTCATCCGCCGTGCCGTCCGCTTCGGCATGAAGCTGGGCATGCCCGAGGGCTTCACCGCCGAGATCGCCCAGGTCATCATCAACCAGTATCAGGAGACCTATCCCGAGCTGAGCCGCCACAGCGACTTTGTGCTGGAGCAGCTGAAGCTGGAGGAGACCCGCTTCGCCCGCACCCTGCGCCAGGGCGAGCGCGAGTTTGAGAAGGTCGCCGCCCGGGTGACCGACGGCATGATCGACGGCCTGACCGCCTTCCACCTGTATGACACTTACGGCTATCCCATCGAGATGACCCGCGAGCTGGCCGACGAGCGCGGCCTGAAGGTGGACATGGCCGCCTTTGAGGAGCACTTCAAAAAGCACCAGGAGCTGAGCCATCAGGGCGCGGACCAGAAGTTCAAGGGCGGCCTGGCCGACCAGACCGTGGAAACAGCCCGCCTGCACACCGCCACCCACCTGCTCCACGCCGCCCTGCGCAAGGTGCTGGGTGACGAGGTGGCCCAGAAGGGCTCCAACATCACCGCTGAACGCCTCCGCTTCGACTTCTCCTTCGGCCGCAAGGTGACCAAGGAAGAGCTGGCCGAGGTCGAGAAGCTGGTGAACGAGGCCATCGAGGCGGACGTGCCCGTGGTCTGCGAGGAAATGACCGTGCCCGAGGCCAAGGAAAAGGGCGCCATCGGCCTGTTTGAGAGCAAGTACGGCGAGCGCGTGCGCACCTACAAAATGGGCGACTTCTCCTTCGAGATCTGCGGCGGCCCCCATGCCGAGCACACCGGCGAGCTGGGCCACTTCAAGATTCAGAAGGAAGAATCCTCCTCCGCCGGCGTCCGCCGCATCAAGGCGGTCATCAGCGGGACTTGAGGGGATTGGGACTATAGACAAATATAAAGGGAAGCGCTGCCCCCGGGGGAATGGGGGTGGCGCTTCCTTTTTTCGTGAGGGGTGGGGGGCAGGAGGGTGGGCGGGCCCCCTGCACACACTATGGGCTGACGGGGTTATTGGTAGTTGCAAACGACGGTTGTGGTGGCGGGGATAGCGTTGGTGCCCTTGGTGACCGCGGCCCACTGCTCCTCGGTGCCCTTGAAATAGATGGTGGTCAGGTTGGAGTCCCTGAAGGCGTTTTCTCCGATGCTGGTTAGGCTTGCCGGGAGGATAATGGTCTTGAGGCTTATGCAACCGTAGAAACTACATTTGGCGATGCTGGTCACACTGTCGTGGACGGTCACGCTTCTCAGACTGCTACAGTTATAGAATACATAATCGGGTATGCTAGTGATTCCGGTTGGAATCGTGACGCTTCTCAAGCTGGTACACCCATAGAACACCGATCCCCCCATGCCGGTAATGCTGTTCGGCAGTATTACGCTGGTCAAACTAACGCATCCTTGGAACGCATATTCTCCAATGCCAGTTACACTATTCGGGATTGAAACGCTGGTCAGCTTGGTGCACCATTGAAAAGCATACTTGCTAATGTAACTCACACTATTTGGGATAGTAATGCTTTTCAAATTCGTAAGGCCATAAAACGCATACCATCCAATGCTTGTTGCTCCTCTATAAATCACGGAAGATTTTATCTCAGCGTATCTTGAATACCAAGGAGCATCGCGTCTACGATATTCCCATTGTGTGTAGTTGTACACACTAGTATAATAATCTGGCATTGCCCCTGCGCCGAAGATAATCAGCGTTCCCTGGTTGTTCAACAACCAGTACAGATGGCTGCCGCAGTCGCCGTTGCTGGTAAAGACGGTTGTGATGCTGCCGTTGGTCACTTCGTCTCCTTTTTCTACCGCGTCCCACTGGGCTGCTGTGCCCAGGAAGTTGAGGGTCGTCAGGCTGGCGCAGCTGTTGAAGGCCTGGCTGCCGATGCTGATGACGCTTGTCTGAAGGGTCACGCAGGTCAGCCCGCCGCAGCCGTTGAAGGCGTAAGCGCCGATGGTTTCAAGGCCGTCCGGGAGGTCCAGCACGGTCAGGCCGCCGCACCGGGAGAAGGCGTAGTCGCCGATGTCCCTCAGGGTTTCAGGAGCGTTCAGACCGGTCAGGCCCCTGCAGTTCGTAAAGGCATAATTGCCGATAGCGCTCAGGCTGGAGGGGATGGTCAGCGTGCCGGTCAGGCCGGAACAGCCATAGAAGGCATAGTCGTCCAGCAGGCTCAGGTTCCTGGGCAGGCGCAGGGAGCCGGTCAGGCCGGTGCAGCCCTGGAAGGCGTGATTACCAATGGTGGTCACGCTGTTTGGAATAACCACCGCGCCGGTGATTCCCGTCCGGTTGCGGAAGGCGGACGTGCCGATGGTGGTCACCGGGCAGCCGCCGACCTCGCTCCGGATGTTCAATGATGTCAGGTCTTCATCGCAGCCGATCACGACCGCAACGCCGTTTTTCAGCTCGTAATGGATGCCGTCGACGACCTGGGTCCACTGCACGGTCACCTTTGCCGCGCTGGTGTAGACGGACGCGCCGATGGGGTTGTACAGGCGGCAGCGGTAGAGAACGGTGCCGTCGTCCTGTGTTACTGTCAGCTCATGGGTGACGGTCAGCGCCTCGCTCCCGGAGGAGGCCATTTCAGTCCACTTGCCGCCGTTGTTGACGGAGCGCTCCCAGATGTGGCAGCAGCCCTCGGCGGTTTCCGCGTGCAGCGTGACAGGCGCCCCGGCCATCGAGATCAGGTCTACGGGCTGCACGGTGATCCGGATGGTGGTGAAAATCCGGGCGATATCGGTGTATTTGACGGTTCCGTCCATGCCGGTCAGGACGCAGCGGTATTGCCATCCGTTGTATTTCGCCGACATGGCAAAGCTCATGGACGCGGTATTGTTGCCCTCGGTGTCGTTGTTTGCCCAGTTTGCGCCGCCGTCGGTGGAATACTGCCACTGATAGGTGTTCACGCCGGTGGCTGTGACACTGAGGGTCACCATGCTGTCGATGTCCGCCGTCTGGCTCTTCGGCTGGGCGGAAATGACGATTGCAGGCGCCTGCAGACTGACGCTCCTGGTGTAAGCCACCGCGCCGCTGTAGCCGGTCAGCTTGCAGCGGGTCAGGCGTCTGTAATGGGCCGCCGCCACGGTGTAGGTGAACATGGCCGTGTTGTGGCCGCCGGAGGTGTAATCCTTCCAGGTTTCGCCGCCATTCTCGGAATACTGCCAGAGATAGGTCTTGACATTCGCGGCTTCCACCGTGAGCGTCACCTGGTCGTCGAGAGAGGCGGAGTAGTTCTGGGGCTGTACGGTCACAGAGATGGCCGGCGCCTGCAGTTTCACCGTGTTGGTATAAACCGTGGCGCCGCTGTAGCCGGTCAGGCGGCAGCGGATCAGCCGGCTGTAGTGTTCCTCCTCCACCGTGTATTTGAAGGAGGCGGTATTGTAGCCGCTGGAGGTAAAGCTGCTCCAGTTTGTCCCGCCGTCGGTGGAATACTGCCAGAGGTAGCTGCGCACGTTTTCCGCGCCGACCGTCAGGGTGACCTCCGCGCCGATGCCGGCGGTACTGTCCTTCGGCTGCGCGGTGATCCTGAGTTCCGGCGCCTGCAGCTTCACGCTGTTCGTGTACATCTGCAGGCCGGTCAGGCCGGTCAGGCGGCAGCGGATCAGCCGGTTATAATCCTCGGGATCGACGGTGACGGTCAGGGTGGCCGTGTTGTAGCCGCCGGAGGTGTAGCTGATCCATGTGGCGCCTTCGTCGCCGGAATACTGCCACAGATAGCTCTTGACGTTTTCGGCGCTGACGGAGAATTTGACCGTTTCCTCAACCGCCGCGGTGACGCTCTGGGGCTGGGTGATGATATTGATGGCCGGGGCGATCAGCGTCACGCTGTCGGTGTTGACCACCGAGCCGTTATAGCCGGTCAGGCGGCAGCGGATCAGCCAGGTGTAATGCTCCAGTTCAGCGTCAAAGGTGAGGGTGGACGCACTGTTGCCGCCGGCGGTGAAGGCGTTCCAGCTGCCCCCCTCGTCCACGGAATACTGCCAGAGATAGACCCTGACATTCTTCGCGGTGACGGAGAACCTGACATTCTCGCCCAGGGCGGCTGTGACATCCTTCGGCTGGGTGACCACCTCGACGTCAGGCGCGTTCAGCTTCACGCTGTTGGTGTAGACCACCTTGTCATTGAAGCCGGTCAGGCGGCAGCGGATCAGCCAGGCGTAATGCTCCGCTTCGACGGTATAGGTGAGGCTGGCGGTATAGTATCCGCCGGAGGTGAAGGCGCTCCAGGAATTGCCCTCATCCTCGGAATACTGCCACAGATAGTTTTTCACATTCGTCGCGCCCACCGTCAGCTTCACTTCGTCGCCGATCGCCGCAGTGGTGTCCTCGGGCTGGGTTGTGATTTCAACATCCGGGGCCAGCAGGCGGACGCTGTCCGTATAGAGCACGGCTCCGGCCAGACCGGTCAGACGGCAGCGGATCAGCCGAGAATAATGCTCTTCCGCCACTGTGTAAGTGAAATTGGGCGTGTCGTATCCGCCGGAGGTGAAGCCGTGCCAGAACTCGCCGTTGTCCTCAGAATACTGCCAGAGATAGCCCGCGACATTCTCTGCCTCGACGGTAAGCTCGACTTCCTCGCCGACGGCAGCGGTCACGTCCTCCGGCTGCTTCACAATAACGATGTCCGGCACAGCCGTGGGTGTGGCCGTCGGTGTGGCCGTGGCCGTAGCCGTGGCCGTAGCCGTGGCGGTTGCCGTGGGCTGCGGCGCGTCGCCCAGAATCTGCCAGCCGATGTCCTGCACGTTCTGTTCCTTTGTGACGGTGTCCGTCACCACAATGAACACATTGAACTTCCCGTCATAGCCCGGCGTGGCCGCCACGCGGCTCTCCGTGGAATAGAAGTAGTTGACGGGGTTGGAGCTGCTGTCGTAGATGTTGTAGGCAATGGTCAGCGAGCCGCTCTTGCAGGCCAGCTCGGGCCGGTCCACATAGATGGATTTGCGGTCCTCCGAGATGGTGAAGGTCGCCTTGCCGACGGTCAGCCTGTCGGCAATGGGCCAGGACAGGTTGTGCCAGCCGATGTTCTGCGTGTCGGACACGCCGGTGGCCACATCGGTCACCACCACAAACACGTTGAACAGGCCGCCGTAACCGGGCGTGGCCGCCACGCGCTTCTCAAGCGAATAGAAGTAGTTGACAGCATGGCTGTTCTCATCGTAAATGTTGTAGGCAATGGTATAGTCGTCCGAGCCGGTCACTTCGGGCTTGTCGATGTAGATGGACTTGCCGTCCGGGCTGACCTCATAGGTGACTTTGCCGACGGTCAGTCCCTTGCCCTCCTCCTCAATATCCATCATCAGCGCGTCCAAATCCACGCCGTCCTCAGCCACCGTGGGCATGAGGGTCAGCAGCAGACTCAGCGTCAGCAGCAGGGCAGTCAGTCGTTTCAGCATTTCATTGTCCTCCTTTGGTCGGGTTGGCTGATGGAGCTGTCATAAAGTGCACCTTTTGACAGTTCCCTCTTTGATTGTGCAAGTATTGGCGCTGGTCAAATCATAACATATCTGCCAACGGTTTTCAATCGCAATTTGCCCGGGCATCCAAATTTCTTGCCAAAAGTCCCTTCCCGGCATACCAAAACCCCGCCCCGGCGCGTCCTCCCATCCGCGCCGGAGCGGGGCCTTATCTCCTTTTCAGCTGCCCTTCACCGCGTCACAGTTCCTTCACCAGCTCGTCCCGCACGGCGTCCATGCGCGGGTCAGACACGCCGAAATCCATCTTCTTGTAGGACCAGATGGCGCAGCCGATGCCGTGGCGCTCGAACACGGTGTGGATGGCTCGGTAGCTTACACGGACAGCGTCCGACTGATGGCGCCCGCAGTCAGTATCTACACCCAGCCGCAAAGCTATACCGCGTCCATTGGCGACCAGATCACGCTCTTTGTCGGCGCAGACCATGTCAATACCTATCTCTGGCAATATTCCTATGACGATGGCGCTTTCTGGAGCGACTTTACCTCGGACGGCTATAACACGGCCACCTATACTTATACGGTGGAAGCCAATCATTACATGAGGCTGATCCGCTGCAAGCTGACCGATCTGAACGGTACGGCCGCCTACACGGACACGGTGAAACTGATTGCGCCGGATGTGAGCATCAACGTTCAGCCCAAGGATGCGACCGCTCTCATCGGCGATAAAGTGACACTGAGCGTGGAAGCCCTGAACGTCCGGAGCTACCTGTGGCAGTATTCCAACAACGAGGGAATGGACTGGATCAATTTCACCTCCGGCGGTCACAACACGGCCAGCTACACCTATACAGTTGAAAGCCAGCATTACATCCGGCTCATACGCTGTAAGCTAACGGGACTGAACGGCACTATTCTCTATACAGACAGCGTCAAACTGCTGGCTCCGGAAATCGTCATCTCTGTGCAGCCGAAGTCATATGATGCGGACCTTGGGGAAACGGTAACGCTGGTAAGGGTGACAAAAGGGCGCTTTCAACCTAAGAGCCACGACTGGTTGTGGTGATTTCCGCTGTCTTCCACAACCAGTCGTGGCTCATTCATGAAAGCGGCCTTTTGACATCCGAATCAACGCTGACTGTCACAGCTGCCAACGTATGGACTTACCAGTGGCAGTACTCCTATGACAAGGGCACTACCTGGAACAATTGCACGGACAGCAGCTTCAGCACAGAAACCTATGAATATATCGTGGAAGAAAAGCACTATGACCGCCTGTTGCGCTGCCGTCTCACAGCCCATGACGGAAGCTTTGTGTATACTGATACAGCTGCTCTGACAATACCTGAATTGATAGACAGCGGCACATGCGGAGAGAATGGGGATAATATCACCTGGACATTGATACATAAGAACGAGTATATTCTGACAATATCCGGAAGCGGAAGGATGAAAGACTATAATTCCTATCAAGAAGCCGAGAGTTATCTTCATACTTATAATACGCCATGGAGAGCTTATAGGGATAAAATATACCGTGTGGTATTTGAGGGCGACGTAACGTATATTGGAAATAACGCGTTTGCAGCAGATTATTGGTTGTATCGGAGCGATAGGTATTATCATCCTTTTCCTTTGACGAGCGTTGTAATTCCTGGCAGTGTTAAGCAAATTGGCCAAAATGCTTTCTGGCATCAGTCCAATCTCAGAAAGGTTGTGCTATCAGATGGCGTTGCAGAGATTGGTGACCAGGCATTTTACTGCAATTCGGATAAGCTTGATATTACAATTCCGAAGAGTGTGACCAAGATCGGGAGCTTGAATTTGTGGAAAGGGATATACAATGGGTATTATGATGTAACCGAGATCTTGCCAGAAATCGTAGTCAGAGTATACAAAGACAGTTATGCATACGACTATGCAAAAAAAGGCTGGTATTCCCGATGATAGGATCATACTGATCGATTGATGGTTATGCCGCTATCAGGAAAAAGACGGAGCTATGCATTTCATATTGCATTCTCTATTCGGTTTGTTTCCACACTACCGACGGATTGACGGCAATTGACACATAGCACCGCAACAACGGGAGGGGCAATGGATTCTACCAAACCCCTCCCTTCCTCTTCCCCACCGAAAACCGGGGCTGAGTCACACCTCAGCCCCGGTTTCCTATTCACTTGTAATCTCGTGTTCACACATTCTCCCGTCGATCCCTTTTTGCTCCCTTGTCAGACTGATTGTACCCGGGCGTACCGGTGCGTCAGGAACCTTTGGTTCTCAGCTGAATCGCTTCAAGGTGTCTGTTCTCGGGTGGTTGGGATGCTTCTGTTGGTTTGTCTCTTCATTCAGTCCGTATCCTCCGCGGATGACGGTTTGTCCGCCGGGGTGCGGCTGTGACAGTCAGCCGGTCCGGCTCCCTGACTATTCTTCCGGCTCCAGGAGACCTAAGTTTCCATCCTTGCGCTGGTAGAGCACGTTGATCTGCTCTGTATCGGCATTTACGAAAGCGAAGAAGGAATGGCCCAGCATTTCCATCTGTATGGCCGCGTCTTCCACTGACATCGGGCGCATGGGGAAGGTCTTGCGGCGCACGATCTGCGCCTTCTCGTCTTCGGTAACGTCCTCCTCTATGTACTCCGGCTCCTCTATGGTGAAGGCATCCTCGCGGAGGCGCTTGCCCAGCTTGGTGCGATGCTTATGGATCTGTTTTTCCATTTTGGCCAGGGCCTCGTCGATGGCGAGGAAGAGATTGCTCTGCGCACTGGCTTCGGAGCGGAGGAGAACACCGTTCCCCATGGGTACCGTGATTTCCACGATGCGCAGATCGTCCTTGTCCTTGCGCATCTTGATCTGCAGCTCTGTCTCGGAGCGCAGGTAGCGGCTCATTCTCTCGGTCTTCCGTTCAATCCTCTTGGTGATGCTGGGGGTCACGACCATGTTCCGGGCGGTCAGGGTCAGTTTCATACAGCGAATCTCCTTTCAGCTTTTTGCTTACCGGAGGCCGCCTGTCAGCCGTTCGGCCTCCGCCTCCCGGTGATTGTGCATTGGCGTCACGCCCTTTCTGTTCGGTTTGTATTGTATCATTTCGACGTCCCTTTGCGAATTCCTGCTGAAAAATGAAATTTCCGGTGAAATTTTCGCCGAATTTTACAAACGTTTTTTCCGGGCTTTCGGGGCAATTCCGTCCAGCGGAGGCTTTTTCCGGCTGGAACGTTCGGGTTTTAGGAGAGCAGCCCAGCGCTGACGGGGGTGAAATGGTAATTGCTGATTCGGATGTCAAAAGGCCGCTTTCATGAACTGAGCCACGACTGGTTGTGGAAGACAGCGGAAATCACCACAACCAGTCGTGGCTCCAAGGTTGAAAGCGCCCTTTTGTCACCCTTACCAATTGCTAACAAACCGATGGTTAAAACGCGAAAAGAAGAACAACCTTGTCTGCACATCATCTGTATGGAACCTCAGGCTGCCATCTGTACGATCCCGCTGCAGAACCCGATCCATATCTATTCTATAAAAGTCTTTTGAAGATGGGATGGGGGTCTGGGGGCAGGGAAGGAACTTTTCTTCAGAAAAGTTCCTTCCCTGCCCCCCAGGATCCGTAAGCGATTGCCCTGGCACGGGCGAACTCGCTCTTGACTTTTGCCCGGTGTCCGCCTATAATAGCGTCAGACGTTGAAGCGTCAATTCCATACTGTATAAGGGGGCAATTCCATGAAGAAGTTTTGGGCTTTCCTGATGGCGGCTGTCATGCTGATGAGCTGCTGCGTGTTCGCTTGCGCTGAGGACAGAGTGGGCGCTGATCCCGCGCTGGTCGAGGCTGCGAAGGCCGAGGGCGAGCTGGTGGTGTACGGCTCCTGCGAGGAAGAGTACCTGGCGGCTGTCTGCGACCGGTTCCAGGAACTCTACGGCATCAAGGTGACCCATCAGCGCCTGTCCACCGGTGAGGTGCAGGCCAAGATCGAAGAGGAAGCCGGCAATCCCTCCGCGGACGTCTGGTTCGGCGGCACCACCGATCCCTACAACGTCTGCGCGGCGGAAGACCTGCTGATGCCCTATGAGGCCGCCAACGCCTCCCACCTGCTGGGCAGCGCCTACCGCGACGCCGACGGCAAGTGGTATGGCATCTACAAGGGCATCCTGGGCTTCATGGTCAACACCGAGGAGCTGCAGCGCCTGGGCCTGGAAGCGCCCCAGGATTGGGCCGACCTGCTCAAGGAAGAGTACAAGGGCCTGATCTGGCTGTCCAACTACAACACCGCCGGCACCGCCAAGCTGGTCATCAACACCATGATCCAGAAGTACGGCCATGACGAGGGCATCCAGTACCTGGTGGACCTGGACAAGAACATCCAGGTGTACACCAAGTCCGGCTCCGGCCCCTCCAAGAACGTGGGCACCGGCGAGTGCGTCATCGGCATCGGCTTCCTGCATGACGGCATCTACCAGATTGTGGACAACGGCTATGACAACATCGCCCTGGTGATCCCCTCCAGCGGCACCTCCTTCGAGATTGGCGCCACCGCCATCTTCCGCGGCGCGAAGCATGAGAATGCCGCGAAGCTGTGGATTGAGTTCGCCCTGAGCCCCGAGTGCGTAGAGCTGGGCGTGAAGAACGGCTCCTATCAGTTCCTGGTGATCGACAATGCCGAGCAGCCCGCTGTGGCCGCCGAGTTCGGCCTGGATCCCGAGAACGTGATGGACTATGACTTCGATGACGCCAAGAAGAACATCACCACCTACATCGCTGAGGTGATGGAGGCTCTGGGCGACGCCGCTGACGGACGTTTCCAGAACTAATCCCGCCACACCCCGTCAGAGGGGGGCAGTGCGCTGCCTCCCTCTATTTTCTTAGGAGGAATCCGCCATGAGCCAGAGACAGAGCGCATCGCTGGATCGCAGGAAGCTGCTCGCGGATCCGGTGATGGTCACGACCATCGTGCTGCTGATCGTTTTCCTTTGCGTCTTCATTCTCTACCCGCTGGCCATCCTGCTGGTGGACAGCATCTATTCCCAGAACACGGGCCTGACCGCCGGCTTCTTCACCGGCATCTTCGGCGAGGGCGTGTTCGGCTCCTCCCTCGCCAAAGCGCTGCTCATCAGCATTCCGGCCGCCGCGATCTCCGTGCTGGCGGGCTGGACGCTGGTGAACAGGGAGCGGGAGGGCGACGCCTCTGTGCAGCGCCTTTGCCGCGCCATGCCCCTCCTCTCGCTGATCCTCCTGTTGCTGGCGGTCGCGGTGTACATCATTGCGGTCTTTGACAGCGGCAGCCCTGTGGCGCACTTCCTGATCCGCGTCTTTGAGGGCGGGTTTCTGAGCTGCATTGCCGCGGCGCTGGTGCAGGCGGTGGTGCTCACGCCCCTGTGCTACCGCCTCTTTGACGGTGTGCTGCGCCTCTCGAATCCCTCGGCCTCGGACGAGGCGGAGAAGAAGGCGCTGCAGAAGAAGCTGCAGATCCGCGCCATGACCCTGGCCGCGGTGCTCTTTCTGGTGAACCTGCTGGTGATCATCTTCCTCTACGCCAGCGTTCACGGCAAGTACAGCTTCATCATCGCCATCTCCAACACCCTGAAGGTGGGCTTCCTGGTGGGCGTGCTGTCGGCGGGTGTCGGATTGCTCTTCGCCTATGTGGAGGTCTACGTCAAGGTGCGCACAAAGTTCATGGCCGGGCTGTTCAAGGTGGTTTCCATGCTGCCTGTGGTCTCGCCGCCCTTTGTGCTCTCCCTGTCGATGATCATGCTCTTCGGCAAGGCGGGCATCATCACCCGCCACATCCTGGGCATTTACGACAACAATGTCTACGGCTTCTGGGGCATCGCCATAGTGCAGACCATGACCTTCTTCCCGGTCTGCTACATGATGTTCCGCGGCCTGCTGAAGAACATCGATCCCTCCATGGAGGAGGCCGCCCGGGACATGGGCGCCAGCCGGTTCAAGGTGTTCACCTCGGTCACCCTGCCGCTGCTGCTGCCCGGCATCGGCAATGCCTTCCTGGTGACCTTCATTGAGTCCATCGCGGACTTCGCCAACCCGATGATCATCGGCGGCAGCTATGACACCCTGGCCACCACCATCTACCTGCAGATCACCGGCGCGTATGACAAGAACGGCGCCTGCGCCATGGCCGTGGTGCTGCTGGCCATCACGATGATGATGTTCGCCGTGCAGAAGTACGTGCTGGAGCGCAAGACGGCCGCGACCCTGACGGGCAAAGCCTCCCGTGCGCGCATGCTGATCGAGGACAAGAGCGTCATCATCCCCCTGGCTTCCCTCTGCTCGCTGATGGCGCTCTTCGTCGTGGTGATGTACATCTGCGTGCCCTTCGGCGCGCTGTTCAAGACCTGGGGCCGCGACTTCACCCTGACCACCAAGTGGTTTGAGCAGGTGTTCGACAAGTACCACGGCCTGAAGGCCTTCCAGGATTCCTTCTGGCTGTCCTTCATCGCCGCGCCTGTCACCGCGCTGCTCTCCATGATCATCTCCTACCTCGTGGTCAAGCGCAAGTTCAAGGCCAAGGGCTTCATCGAGCTGGTGTCCATGCTGGCCATGGCTGTGCCCGGCACGGTGCTCGGCATCGGCTATATCCGCGGCTTTGCGGGCGGCATGTTCCACACGGGCTTCCTGCAGGGCATCTACGGCACCGGCCTCATCCTGGTGATCGTGTTCGTGGTGCGCTCCCTGCCCACGGGCACCCGGTCCGGCATCTCCGCCCTGCGGCAGATTGACAAGTCCATTGAGGAGAGCGCCTATGACATGGGCGCCGGCAGCATGAAGGTCTTCACCTCCGTCACCCTGCCCCTCATCAAGGATTCCTTCCTCTCCGGCCTTGTGACCGCCTTTGTGCGCTCCATCACGGCCATCTCCGCCATCATCCTGCTGGTGACGCCCAGTTACCTGCTCATCACCGTGCAGATCAACGAGTTTGCGGAGAAGGGTTCCTACGGCATCGCCTGCGCCTTCGCGACCATCCTGATCGCCATTACCTACGGTTCGGTGCTGCTGATGAACCTGATCATCCGTTTCTTCGGCACCAGCAAAAAAACGAAGGAGGTCGAGTAAGCCATGAGCGAAAAGCAGTCTGTGAAGCAGCCCAAGGGCGTACAGCTGGACCATATCTCCAAGATCTATCAGGATCCCAAGACGGGCAAGGATTTCTACGCCGTACATGACGTCAGCCTGGATATCGCCCCCGGCAGCTTTGTGACCCTGCTGGGCCCCTCCGGCTGCGGCAAGACCACCACCCTG
Organism: Clostridia bacterium; assembly: GCA_017534885.1. Lineage (GTDB taxonomy): Bacteria > Bacillota > Clostridia > Christensenellales > Aristaeellaceae > RUG11272. The sequence goes on from JAFXVR010000017.1 coordinate 15,874, forward strand.
CGCATGATCGCCGGCTTTGAGAGCCCGGACGAGGGTGAAATCTACCTGGGCGGCGAGCCCATCAACGCCCTGACCCCCAACAAGCGCGACACCGCCATGGTGTTCCAGTCCTACGCGCTCTTCCCGCACTACAACGTGTTTGACAACGTGGCTTACGGCCTGAAGCTGCGCAAGGTGCCCAAGAATCTGATCGCTGACCGGGTGAAGAACATCCTCTCCCTGGTGGAGCTCTCCGGCATGGAGCAGCGCATGACCAACCAGCTCTCCGGCGGCCAGCAGCAGCGTGTTGCCCTGGCCCGCGCCCTGGTGGTGGAGCCCGGCGTGCTGCTCTTCGACGAGCCGCTCTCAAACCTGGACGCCAAGCTGCGCGTGCAGATGCGCACCGAGATCCGCCGCATTCAGCAGGCCCTGGGCATTACGGCCATCTATGTCACCCATGACCAGAGCGAGGCCATGGCCATCTCGGATCAGATCATCCTGATGAAGGGCGGCGTCATCGCCCAGATGGGCAGCCCGACCGAGATCTACTATCACCCCAACAGCGAGTTTGTGGCCGACTTCATCGGCGAGTGCAATTTCCTCAAGGGCAAGGCGGTGCGCAGCGAAAAGGGCCAGACCCTCGTTCAGCTGGACGCCGGCGCCGCTGCGGTCAATACTTCCAAGACCTATGACCCCGGCGAGGACTGCGAGATCGTCCTGAGGCCCGAGGCCATCCTCATCTCGGATGAGGGCATGCTTCCCTGCACCGTGGAGCTGAGCTGCTTCATGGGCAGCTACCAGAACTACCACGTCCGCGTCGGAGACACCCTTGTCAAGATCACCGACAACTGCCCCATCAATAAAAAAGTCTTTGCCGTCGGCGACAAAGCCTTCATCTCCTTCGACCCCGCCTGCGCTCACCTGCTGTGAGGGGTGTGGGATTGTGAAATTTGGGGGAAGGGGAAACCTTTCTTGAAAGAAAGGTTTCCCCTTCCCCCAAACCCCCTTTCCTCTTCCAAAGAACTTTTACCGAATGGGGGAGGAGGGGGTGTTTTCTTTTGGATGCTTTGTGGGAGCGTTGGGAGGATGGGGTTGCATTTGGATGGTAAGGGAAACTGCTTTCCGCTTACTTCAGCACGGCCTTGCGGTAGGCCTTCTTGCCTTTGCGGATGACCACGCCTTCGCGGAGCGCATCGGCCGACACGGTGATCTCGATGGAGTCAGCCTTCTCGCCGTCCACGGTGACGCCGCCCTGCTGGATCTGCCGGCGGGCGTCGGAGCGGGAGGGGCAGAGGCTGCAGCGCACCAGCAGCTCGATCAGGCTGATGCCGCCCTCGGGCACCTCTGCCGCTTCCAGCTCGGTGGTGGGCATGTCGGCGCTTTCGCCGCCGGAGAAAAGGGAAGCGGCCACAGCCCTGGCCTTGTCGGCTTCCTCCTGGCCGTGCACCAGCCTGGTCAGCTCCCAGGCCAGGATCTCCTTCTTCTCATTGATGCGGCTGTCGTCCCACTTCTCCATCTCCTCGATGGTTTCGAGGGGGATGAAGGTCAGCATGCGGATGCACTTCATCACGTCCGCGTCATCCACATTGCGCCAGTACTGGTAGAACTCGAAGGGGGAGGTCTTGTTGGGATCGAGCCACACCGCACCCTTGGCCGTCTTGCCCATCTTCTTGCCCTCCGAATTGAGCAGCAGGGTGATGGTCATGGCGTAGGCGTCGTCGCCGGTCTTGCGGCGGATCAGCTCGGTGCCGCCCAGCATGTTGCTCCACTGGTCGTCGCCGCCGAACTGCATATTGCAGCCGTAATGCTCATGAAGGTAGAGGAAATCGTAGCTCTGCATGATCATGTAGTTGAACTCCAGGAAGCTGAGGCCCTTCTCCATGCGCTGCTTGTAGCACTCGGCGCGGAGCATGTTGTTGACGGAGAAGTGAGCGCCCACCTCGCGCAGGAGGTCGATGTAGTTGAGCTTCAGCAGCCAGTCCGCGTTGTTGACCGCGATGGCCTTGTCTTCGCCGAACTCAATGAAGCGCTCGATCTGCTTCTTGAAGCACTCGCAGTTGTGCTCGATGGTCTCGGGCGTCATCATGGAGCGCATGTCAGTACGGCCGGAGGGGTCGCCGATGTAGCCCGTGCCGCCGCCCAGCAGCACCACCGGCTTGTTGCCGGCCATCTGCAGCCGCTTCATCAGGCACAGCGCCATGAAATGCCCCACGTGCAGGGAATCCGCCGTGGGGTCAAAGCCGATGTAGAAGCGCGCGCCGCCCGAGTTGATCAGCTCGCGGATCTCCTTCTCGTCGGTCACCTGAGCGATGAGCCCCCGGGCCTGCAGTTCCTCATAGATACCCATGGTCTTGTCCTCCTTCTTTTTTCACCGGGGATTGCTGATGATTCCCATGATCCATGTGGATGACCGCAGGGGATTGCCCCTTCGCTTTCGCCTTCGACAATTCGCGGCGCCATGGGAATCCAGAAGAAAACGCCCCTGTTCCCCGCAATCGGGAACAGAGGACGAAAGGAGCGGTTCGTGGTACCACCTCTGCTTCGGCCGGCAGCGCTGCCAGCCCTCGCGCGCGCTGTATCGGGCGCCCCCGGCTTCGCCTACTGGCACAGGGTGTTCGGCGAGCGGCTCAGGAGTGTATTCGCCCAGGCCGCCCCGCGCCCTTCCACCAGCCGGACGCTCTCTGCAGAGGCCAAACCTGCCTACTTCTCTCCCTCATCGCCATGCGATGGCTGCGGTTTCCCGCAGGGAGTATTGTAGCGGAAATGGCGGAGGATTGCAAGGGGAAAATGAGGGGAGCCGTTAGCTTGCAGCTATAAGTTTTAGCTGTTAGCCTGGTTACGTGTGTGCTGAGGTTGAAGGTTGGAGGTTGAAGGGAGGAGGTTTCGGTGACTTTTCGGGTGTTCTCTTTTCACAGCCTATCAATTGTGCTATACTGTTAAAAGGGGAGGATGCGGCTAAACCCTTGAAGCCACCTTGCTGCTGACTCTCCCGGACGAATATGCGAATAAATCTCATCGGTAAAGCCTTTTGGAAGAGATGAGGGGGTTTGGGGGAGAAGGGAAACCTTTTCTTCCAAGAAAAGGTTTCCCTTCTCCCCCAAGAAACGTAAAGGACTCACAATGGACAGATTTGTGCTGAAGGCGCCGTACAGGGCGAGCGGGGATCAGCCTCAGGCGATTGAGGCGCTGAGCCGGGGCGTGGAAGAAGGACTGGACGCGCAGGTACTGCTGGGCGTGACGGGCTCGGGCAAGACGTTCACGATGGCGTCGGTGATTGAGAAGGTGCAGAAGCCGACGCTGGTGATCGCGCACAACAAAACGCTGGCGGCCCAGCTCTGCTCCGAGCTGCGGGCCTTCTTCCCGGACAGCCGGGTGGAGTACTTCGTCAGCTATTACGACTATTACCAGCCCGAGGCCTACATCGCTTCGTCGGACACGTACATCGAAAAGGACGCCTCGATCAACGATGAGATCGACCGGCTGCGGCACTCGGCCACCGCGGCGCTCCGAGAGCGGCGGGACGTGGTGATTGTCGCCTCGGTGAGCTGCATCTACTCGATGGGCGACCCCAGCGAGTACGAGGGTCAGATGGTCTCGCTGCGGCCGGGCATGACCATGGACCGGGACGGGCTGATCCGGCGGCTGATCGACATCCAGTACGAGCGCAACGAGCTGGAGTTTGCCCGGGGCACCTTCCGGGTGAAGGGCGACGTGCTGGAGATCATTCCGGCGGGGGAGAACGAGAAAGCGCTGCGGATCGAGTTTTTCGGCGATGAGATCGAGCGCATCAGTGAGATTGAGGCGGTCAGCGGGCATGTGCTGACCACCTTAGCCCACGCGGCCATTTTCCCGGCCACCCACTACGCCACCGACCGCAGCCGGATGGAAGCGCAGCTGGAGGTCATTGAGCGCGACATGAAGGAGCGGGTGCAGTACTTCACCGAGAACGGCCGCCCCTTAGAGGCGGAAAGGATCGCCCAGCGCACCCAGTACGACATGGAAATGATGCGGGAGATCGGCTACTGCCAGGGCATCGAGAACTACTCGCGGTACTTCGACGGCCGAAAGCCCGGGGACGCGCCCTACTCGCTGCTGGACTACTTCCCGAAGGACTTCCTGTGCATCATTGACGAGAGCCATGTGACCGTGCCGCAGATCCGCGCCATGTACAACGGCGACAGGGCGCGCAAGGATACGCTGGTGCAGTACGGCTTCCGCCTGCCCTCGGCCTATGACAACCGGCCGCTGCTCTTTGACGAGTTTGAGCAGCGCATCAAACAGGCCATCTTTGTGTCCGCCACGCCCGGGCCCTACGAAATGGGCCGCGCCAAACAGGTGGTGGAGCAGATCATCCGCCCCACCGGCCTGCTGGACCCGGAGATCGTGCTGCGCAAGGCCACGGGCCAGGTGGACGACCTGGTGGGCGAGATCGGTCGGGTGACGGCCAAGGGCGGCCGGGTGCTGGTGACCACCCTGACCAAGCGCATGGCTGAGAGCCTGACGGACTACCTCCGCGAGCTGGGCGTGCGGGTGCGCTACCTGCACTCGGACATCCTGACCATTGAGCGCATGGAGCTGATCCGCGACCTGCGCCTGGGCGAGTACGACGTGCTGGTGGGCATCAACCTGCTGCGGGAAGGCCTTGACCTGCCCGAGGTGCAGCTGGTGGCTATCCTGGACGCGGACAAGGAGGGCTTCCTGCGCTCGGAGACCTCGCTGGTGCAGACCATCGGCCGGGCGGCCCGCAATGTGGACGGCCGGGTGGTGATGTACGGCGATATCCTGACCGAGTCCATGATGAAGGCCATCAACGAGACCAACCGCCGCCGGGCGATCCAGCAGGCCTATAATGAACAGAACGGCATCACCCCGGAGACCGTGCGCAACGCGATCCACGAGGTGCTGGAGATCACCCGCCAGGTGACCGCCGCCGCACCCGAGAGCCTGAACGAGGACGAGCGCCAGGCCCTGATGGCTTCCCTCGAGGAGAGAATGCTCGCCGCCGCCCAGAACCTCGAATTCGAGGAGGCCGCCAAGCTCCGCGATCAGCTGCTCAAGCTCCGCGGCGAAACCCCCGTCAAACAGCCGGTCCAGCAAAGACGGTCCCGGGCGCCGAGGACCAGAAAATCGGAACACTGAACGAGTTAACAGACTCAAATGGAAACAGCTTACTCAAGGCAGGGGGCGAAGGGGGTCCAGGGGGGCGATCGCAAAGCCCCCCTGGTCGCGCTCGCAGGCGCGAAACCTCTTTGCATGAATGAAGCCCAGCTTATATCACAATGGAGGAACCCATGCAGCGCGTAATCACTGAACGCGGCGGCGCGGCCCGGATCCGGGCGCTGACCGGATCAATGGGAATGCACCGGCCGCTGCTGGTCTGCTCGCGGAGAGTGGCCGCGGAGCTGGCCTGGCCGGGAGCGGCGGTCTTCAGCGGATTTGAGCCGAACCCGCAGTGGGAGGACTGCCTGCGGGCGGCTTCCGCCTTCCGCGCCGGCGGCTGTGACGGACTGGCCGCGATGGGCGGGGGCTCCTGCATGGACACGGCCAAGGCGGTCAAGGCCATCCTGATGGCAGACAGCCCGGAGGACGCCCTGCGCAGCCGTCTGACGGCCGAGGCCGGCCCGCCCCTGCTCTGCGCGCCCACCACCGCGGGCACGGGCAGCGAGAGCACGCCCTTTGCGGTGGTGTACACAGGGCTGAACAAGGTCTCCGTGGCGCATGAGGCGCTGCTGCCCGACACAGTGCTGCTGGACAGCGAAATGCTGCGCTCCCTGCCCGGGCTTCACCGGAAGTCCTGCGCGCTGGACGCCTTCTGCCAGGGCGTGGAGAGCTTCTGGGCCGGCTGTGCCACCGGGGAGAGCCGCGCCCACGCGAAGGCGGCCTTCACGGGCGTGCTGCGGCATTTGCCGGCCTACCTCGCCGGGGACGCGGACGCGGCGGAACAGATGCTGATCGCGGCCTGCGAGAGCGGCCAGGCCATCGCCGTCACCCGCACCACCGCCGCCCACGCCATGAGCTACCGCATCACCAAGCGCCTGGGCTGCCCCCACGGCCAGGCCTGCGCCCTGACCCTGCCGGGGCTCTGGGAGAGGCTGAACGGCGAGACGGCGTGTCGGGAGACCATGACCGCCTTGGCGGAGGCGCTGGGCGTCTCGCCGGAGGACGCGCCGCGGCTGGCCAGGGGGCTGCTCTGGGCCATGAATCTGCCAACGCCATGGAACCCCGGCGAGGACGCGCTGAATGAGCTGACGGACTCGGTGAATGCGCAGCGGCTGAACAATCATCCCATGAAGCTCAGCCGGGAGGACATCCTGGCTGTCTACCGGGAGAGCCTGACTCCGCCTGATCCCGCCGAAAAGGCGGCCTGCGCGGCGCTCTGGGAGGCGCGGCATGGCTGAACGCAGGGGAGTAGGGGAATACATCGAAGCCGTCACCCGTTTCATCTTTGCGGCGGACACGCCTGAAAAGGCGGATATCATCTTTCTGCCCGGCTCCAGCCACACGGAGCATGTGCGCTTAGCCGCTGAACTCTATCAGCAGGGCCTGGCCTCGCTGATCCTGCCCTCCGGCGCGCATCCGAAGAAAACCGGGCGCTTTACCGCCGCGGAGGGCTATGCGTCCGAGGCCGCCTGGATGCGCGCCCAGCTCATGGCGCTGGGAGTGCCGGCTGAGGCGATCCTCACCGAGGAGCAGGCCACCTTTACCTGGGAAAACGCGCTGCTGAGCCGCCGCCTGACGGACAGCCTGGACCTCCAGGTGCACATCGCCCTGCTCTGCTGCCGCCCCTTCCACGCCCGCCGCGCCCTGATGTACTACGAAGCCGCCTTCCCGGAGACGAGACTCCTGGCCATCCCCGCCTCCGAGCCCGGCCTGAACGCCGACGACTGGCACCTCACCCCCGAAGGCCGAGCCCGCGTCCTGGGAGAAGTACGGCGGCTGGGCAGCCAGATCAATGAGGTGCTGGAGAGAGCAATTAATTCCACCGGAGGTCCCCCATGACCACACCAGACTCCACACTCCACACCGGGCACCGGCAGCGGGTGCGCGCGCGCTTCCGCGAGGAGGGACTCGAGGGCTTTGCGCCCCACGAGGCCCTGGAACTGCTGCTCTTTTACGGGCGGGCCCGGGGCGATGTCAACGGGCTGGCGCACGAGCTGCTCGACCGCTTCGGCTCCCTGCGGGGCGTGCTGGAGACCGGGCCGCAGCAGCTGATGGCCGTGCCGGGCGTTGGCGAAGAGACCGCGACCCTGCTCTCGCTGATGGTGCCGATGTTCCGGCGGTATCAGCTCTGCCTCTGCGAGGAGAGAAAACGCCTGACCACCCGCGAGGAGGCCTCCGGCTACTGCGCCGCCCTGCTCTCCGGGCTGCGGATGGAGCGCTTTTATGTCATCAGCCTCAGCGCGGACGGCGCGGTGCTGGGCACCCGTCTCGTGGCGGAAGGCACGCTGTCGGAGGTCTCGGCCTACCCGCGGCTGGTGGCGGAGGCGGCCCTCAACCACAACGCGCACAGCGTCATCCTCTGCCACAACCACCCTGGCGGCACCTGCTCGCCCTCCCGGGCCGACCTGGAGACCACCAATCTCCTCTGGGGCCTGCTGAAGGGGCTGGACATTCACCTGCTGGATCACATCATTGTGGCGGACGGCAAAACCTGGAGCTTTGCCGCCAACGGACAGCTGGGCGACCGCAGCCCGGCGCGGAGCGTCAAAACACAGACCGGCCCCGAGGGGCCGGACAGGAGGAACACATGAGCAAGGGCTGGCGGATCCTGCTGAAGACCATCGGGGCGCTGATCGCCCTCGGCCTGGTCGTCTACCTGGGCATGCTGGGCGTACTGATCTGGCGGGTGCAGCACCTGCCGCCCGCCGAGGACTACGGGGCGATCATTGTGCTGGGCGCGCAGGTCAAGCCGGACGGCACGCCCAACGTGCAGCTGCAGTGGCGGCTGGACGCGGCCCTGTCCGCCTGGGAGGCGCATCCCTGCCCGGTGGTGGTCTGCGGGGCGCAGGGCATCGATGAGCCCCGGGCCGAGGGTCTGGTGATGCGGGACTACCTGCTGGAGCGCGGCGTGCCGGAGCATCGGGTGCTGGCGGACATCGACTCCTTCAACACCCGGGAAAACCTGCGCAATGCCGCGGCACTGCTGGGCAAGAACGCGCCGGAGCAGGTGCTGGTGGTCACCAGTGATTATCACCTGCCCCGGGCGCTGTCCCTCGCGGAGGAGGAAGGCTTTGACGCCTGCGGCCTGGGCAGCCCGACCTTAGGCGGCTTTCACCGGGTCAAGAATTATGCCCGGGAGACCATTGCGTGGCTGAAGCTCTACGCGGAGCGGCTGCTGGGCATTGAGATCGGCAGCGGCGGCATTGCCCGGAGGACAGGCTCATGAACGCGGAAATCATCCGGGCGCGGCTGACGGAATGCGGCCTTGCCTGTGACGCGGCGCAGGCGGAAGCGCTCTGCCGGTACCACGCGCTGCTCCTGGACTGGAACACGCGCATGGATCTGACCGCCGTGACCGATGAACAGGACATGCTGGACCGGCACTATGTGGACAGCCTGCTGCCCCTGGCCGTGCCCGGGCTGATCCCCGAGACGGGCAGCCTGATCGATGTGGGCACAGGCGCGGGCTTTCCGGGCATGCCCCTCGCCATTTTCCGGCCTGGGCTGCGGGTGACGCTCCTGGACGCGCAGCAGAAGCGGCTGAGCTTTCTCCGGGCCGTGGCGGACGAACTGGGGCTTGACAACATTACCCTCCTGCATGCCCGCGCCGAGGACGCGGCCCGCGACCCTGCCTGCCGCGAGCGCTTTGATCTGGCCACTGCCCGCGCTGTGGCGGCGGTGCCGGTGCTGGCTGAGTACCTTCTGCCCTTTGTGAGCCCGGGCGGGCTGGCGCTGTGCTGGAAGGGGCCGGCTCTGGCGGAGGAGCTGCCTCAGGGCCGCCGCGCCGCGCTGATCCTTGGCGGCAGGGTCGAGGAAGCCATCCCCTGCGCCTTTCCCGGCCGCGACTGGCAGCACAGCCTGCTGCCCATCCGCAAGACCACACCGACGCCAAAAAAGTATCCGCGCAAGGCGGGAACGCCGGGACGCGAGCCGCTGGGCAGCACAATCGCTTACAAACCTATGGACAAAATGCGACAATAAGTACAACCCTCTTTCCGGGCCTGCGCCTCATCTGCATAGAACCTCAGGCTGCCATCTGCATGATCCCGCTGCAAGAACCCGATCCATACCTGCTCTATAAAGGTTAAAGAGTCTTTTGAAGATGGGATGGGGGTCTGGGGGAAGGGAAGGGACTTTTCTTCAGAAAAGTTCCTTCCCTTCCCCCAGGATCCGTAAGTGATCCGTAAGCGATTGCCCTGCGAGCCGCTGGGCTTCGTTGACGAAAGCCTCCGCCTGTGATACACTATGGCTTGTATGATTTCAGGAGGCGGACATGCGGGTATTGGGGATTGATCCGGGCTATGCGCTGATGGGCTGGGGCATTGTGGACAGCGAAGGCAGCCGGATGCGGCTGGTGGACTACGGCTGTGTGGAGACCCGCAAGGGTGTGCCGATGCCCGACCGCCTGCGCGCCCTGCAGTTGGGCATCCGCGATGTGGTGGCCATTTATCATCCGGACGAGATCGCTTTCGAGGAGCTCTTTTTTGCGCACAATGTGACCACGGCGCTGATGGTCGGCGCGGCGCGGGGCGTGGCGATCATTGCGGCGGCCGAGCACACGAACCGGCTCTACGAGTACACGCCCATGCAGATCAAGCAGGCGGTGACCGGCAACGGCAAGGCGGACAAAAAGGCCGTGCAGCAGATGGTGCGCCTCCTGCTGCGCCTGGACGAGATCCCGCGCCCGGACGACGCCGCCGATGCGGTGGCCTGCGCGATCACGCACATACAGGCCGGAGCAGGGCGGGAAAACTTCAGGATGACGTAAAGACAAGGCCATACAGCAGCTGCGATTTCCCTCAGCGGAACAGGAGGACTCATCTTGTTTGCATTCATTGAAGGCAAGGTTTGCGAAAAAAGCGGGAACACCCTGGTGCTGCTCGCGGGAGGCGTGGGCTTTCAGCTGACCTGCTCCATGAACACGCTCCAGGCCGCGCCGGCGAACGGCGAAAACATGCGCTGCCATACGGTCTTTTCGGTGCGCGAGGATGCCATGGAGCTCTACGGCTTTGCGACCCTGGAGGAGAAGCGGCTCTTTACCGCCCTGACCGGCGTCAGCGGCGTTGGGCCGAAGATGGCTCTCGCGCTTCTGGGCGCGATGCCCCTGCGCGATCTGGAGCTGGCCATCCTCATGGAGGATATCGCGACCCTCAGCCGCGCGCCCGGCATCGGGAAAAAGACCGCTCAGCGGATCGCGCTTGAACTGCGGGACAAGGTCTCCCAGGCCGGCCTCGATCACCTGCCCGATGTGCCCGCCGCCGCCTCAGCCGCTCCCGCTGCCTCCGATGCCCTCAGCGAGGCGCTCCAGGCGCTCCAGGCCCTCGGCTATACCCCCGCCGAAGCCCGCGCCGCCCTCAACCAAGTCAAAAACACCTCCGACCGCCCCGACGCCCTCATCTCCGCGGCTCTCCGGGCCATGGCGGGGGCATAGAGTTCGTGGGCTCTTGGGGGAAAGGGGAAAACCTTTCTTGAAAGAAAGGTTTTCCCCTTTCCCCCAAACCCCCTATCCTCTTTCCAAAGAACTTTTCCAGGGCGATCGGAAAGCCCTCTGGATTCCGAACGCCCGGAAATCCTGCCCTTTGGCTGGATTTCAGTGAGGAATTGGGTGATAACCCCCGCAGGCGCGGAATCCCTGCTCACAGCACAGGTACGCATATGACCAACGACTATGAACGATGGGAGAATCTGATTTGGACGACGAACGCTTTGTATCCGGTCTGGCCCGGGGGGACGATACCGTGCTGGACGCCAGCCTGCGGCCTCGCACGCTCCGGGAGTACGTGGGTCAGGAGACGGTCAAGAACAGCCTGAGCATCTATATCCAGGCGGCCCTGAACCGGCACGAGCCGCTGGATCACATCCTGCTCTACGGGCCGCCCGGACTGGGCAAGACGACCCTGGCCAATATCGTGGCCTCGGAGATGGGGCAGAACATCCATGTCACCTCCGGCCCGGCCATCGAGCGGCCCGGCGACCTGGCCTCCATCCTCGCCAACCTCTCCGAGGGGGATGTGCTTTTCATCGATGAGATCCATCGCCTGTCCCGGGCGGTGGAGGAAGTGCTCTACCCGGCCATGGAGGACTTTGCCATCGACATCATGATCGGCAAGGGCCCCACGGCGCGCTCCATCCGGGTGGATGTGCCGCACTTCACCCTTATTGGCGCCACCACCCGCTTTGGCATGCTCTCCGCGCCCCTGCGCGACCGCTTCGGCATTATCTACCGGCTGGAGCTGTATTCGCCTGAGGAGCTGGCGACCATTGTGACCCGCAACGCCGCCCTGCTGAAGGTACGCCAGGCCGATCCCGCGGGCATGCTGGAGATCGCGCGGCGCTCCCGCGGCACGCCCCGCATTGCGAACCGGATGCTCCGCCGCGCCCGGGACTATGCCGACGTGCGCAACAATGGCGCCCTGACCGCGCAGATGGCCGACGAGGCGCTGGTGATGAACGGTGTGGACGGCCTGGGCCTGGACACCACAGACCGCGCCATGCTCTCCAGCATGATGGACATGTTCGGTGGCGGGCCTGTGGGCCTGGACACCTTGGCTGCGACCACGGGCGAGGACGCGGGCACCATTGAGACGGTATACGAGCCCTACCTGCTGAAGCTGGGCTTCATTATGCGCACGCCGAGGGGCCGGGTCTGCACGCCCCAGGCCTGGGCCTACATGCAGCGCACCATGCCCCAGCAGCCCGAGACAGCCCCCAAGACAGACGCCGAACAGCTGCGCCTGAATCTGGAATCAACAGATTGAGGGAAGACAGCAGCATCAAAGCCTGTCAGGATAAAGTCATTCCCTCACCCAAGCCCCATCGAAAGAAGAAAGAAACCACCAGCACCCACCCCCAAAGGTTAAAAGTTTTTTGGAAGAGGAGAGGGGGTTTGGGGGAGAGGGGAAACCTTTTTTTCAAAAAAGGTTTCCCCTCTCCCCCAAAAGCCGCCCCCAAAATGCACCATGAGAACCGCGGATTTTGACTACGAGCTGCCGGAAGAGCTGATCGCGCAGGTGCCGATGGAGCCGAGGGATCACAGCAGGCTGATGGTCTGCCATGTGGGAACGGGGGAGATTGAGCACCGGCGTTTTGACGATGTGATCGAATACCTGGAGCCGGGCGACGCGCTGGTGTTGAACGAGACGCGGGTGATCCCCGCGCGCCTGCTGGGCGTCAAGGAGGACACGGGCGTACCGGTGGAAGTACTGCTGCTGAGGCGGCACACTGCCACGGACTGGGAAGCGCTGGTGCGCCCGGGGCGGCGGCTGAAGCCAGGCGCGGTGTGCGTGTTCGGGGACGGGCTGCTGCGCTGTGAAGTGCTGGAGAACGTGGAGGAGACCGGCGGGCGGCTGGTGCGCTTTGCTTATGAGGGCGTGTTTGAAGAGCTGCTGGACCGGCTGGGGGAAATGCCTTTGCCGCCCTACATCCACGAAAAGCTGGCCGACCCGGCCCGCTATCAGACGGTGTACGCCCGGGCGGACGGTTCAGCCGCCGCGCCCACCGCCGGACTGCACTTCACGCCCGAACTGCTGGAGCGCATCCGCGCCAAGGGCGTGACGATTGTGCCCGTGCTGCTGCACGTGGGCCTGGGCACCTTCCGCCCGGTCAGCGCAGAGAGCATTGAAGACCATCAGATGCACAGCGAGTGGTACCAGGTGACGAGGGAAGCCGCCGACACGCTGAATGGAATCCGCAGGGCGGGCGGCCGGATCGTGTGCGTGGGCACCACCTCGGTGCGGACAATAGAGACCGTGGCTGACGCGGACGGCGTGATTCACCCGGGCCAGGGCGAGACGGCCATCTTCATCCACCCGGGCGTGCCCATCAAGGCGGTGGACGCGCTGATCACCAACTTTCACCTGCCCCAGTCCACACTGCTCATGCTCGTCTCAGCCTTCATGGGCCGGGAGCAGGCGCTGGCGGCCTACCGGCTGGCGGTGCGGGAGCGCTACCGCTTCTTCTCCTTCGGCGACGCCATGCTGATTTTGGGCAAAACCGACCAGGTGGAAGGGTGACGGAGGTGTCAGCAGATGGCAGTGCGTCTGGCGGAAGCATACGAACTGGAGGCCGTCAACCGCCTCAGGAAACAGGTCAACGACCTCCACACGGCAGGCAAGCCGGAGGTCTTCAAGCCGGGCTTTCCGGCTGAGCTGAGGGATTTTGTCCATGTGATCTGGAACGACCCCGAACAGGACATCGCTGTGTGCGAGCGGGAGGGGGAAATCTGCGGCTTCGCGGTGCTGCACCACATCTGCAAGCCGGAGAATCCCTTCATGTACGAGCGGGACTTCCTGGACGTGGACGAGTTCTGCGTGGACGAAAAGCGCCGCAGGCAGGGCGTGGGCCGGGAGCTGATGGCCTTCATCCGGAAGTACGCCCGGGAGCATGGCCTGCACCGGATTGAGCTGAACATGTGGGAGTTCAACCGTGATGCCTTAGCCTTCTATGAGACGGAGGGCTTCGCCACCTTCCGGCGATACATGGAAACCTTTGTCTGAGCGGATTCGGCAGATTCCGGGATACGGTCTCACGCGGCCTGCGCGGGGCCGTTTTTTCGCGGGTATTTTGGCTTTTTGCCTCTTTCCGGGGCAGACCCGCGGCGAATAGACCGGAATTCACCATTTTTTCCGGATATAAATTAGAAGAAACCCTTCCAATTGTTCGGATTCTGTGGTATAATGAAGAGGTGAAAATGAGGGATTCTGCGCCTTTGGAGGAGGGGTGGAACGGATGCACGCCGGCAGCGGCCTTTCGGTGCGGACGGACGAGGTGGTCGCCCTGATCGACCTCACCCGGCCCCAGGCAGACAGCCTTCGGCTGATTCAAAACCTTCGGCAGGCTCAAGCCCTGCGCCCTCCCCGGGGCGGGCAGGCCGCCAAAACGCTGGTGCTGCTGACCGGCGGGCAGGGCGTCCTCAGCGGCGTTGGCCTGCGCACCCTGCGGCAGCGCCTGGAGCAAAGCCCCCTGAATCTCCTCAATCAACCCGACAACAACAGCGAGGTATGACATGGCTGACGAAAAACTGCTGCAGAACGAAACCCACGAGCCCACCCCGGAAGAGCTGGAAAAGGCGATCCAGGTGACCGAGGCCTACGGCGAGGATCAGATTCAGGTGCTGGAAGGGCTGGAGGCCGTGCGCAAGCGCCCCGGCATGTACATCGGCTCCACCGACGTGCGCGGATTGCACCACCTGGTGTATGAAATCGTGGACAATTCCATCGACGAGGCGCTGGCGGGCTTCTGTAAGGAGATCGATGTGACCATCGGCGCGGACGGCTCCCTGACCGTGCAGGACGATGGCCGCGGTTTTCCCGTGGGCATCGAAAAGAAGACGGGCCGGCCCGCCGTGGAGGTCTGCCTGACCGTGCTGCACGCGGGCGGCAAGTTCGGCGGCGGCGGTTACAAGGTGTCCGGCGGCCTGCACGGCGTGGGCGCGTCCGTGGTCAACGCCCTGTCGAAGCACCTGACCGTGACCGTGTACCAGGGCGGGCAGATCTATCAGCAGGAGTATGAGCGCGGCGCGATCCTCTATGACCTGAAGGTCATCGGCGAGACCGACCGCACCGGCACCACCATCCAGTTCTGGCCTGACGTGCGTTCCGGGGAGAACCCCGAGGGCGTGTTCGAGACCGGCGACTTTGAGTACGATACCCTCAAGACGCGGCTGCGGGAGATGGCCTTCCTGAACAAGGGCCTGCGCATCGTGTTCCGGGACGAGCGCCCCGAGGAGCCCAAGGAGCGCGTGTTCTGCTACGAGGGCGGCCTGAAGGAGTTCGTGGCTTACCTGAACCGGTCGCGGAAGGTGCTCTTCCCCGAGGCGATCTGGGGCGAGGGCGCCAAGGACGGCGTGCTGGTGGAAATGGCCATGCAGTACAACGACTCCTACACCGAGAATATCTACACCTACGTCAACAATATCGCCACCCCCGACGGCGGCACCCACCTGACGGGCTTCAACACCGCCCTGACCCGGGTCATCAACGATTACGGCCGCCGCTACAAGTATATCAAGGAGGCCGAGAGCAACCTCCGGGGCGAGGACGTGCGGGAAAGCCTGACGGCCATCATCTCCGTGAAGATGGAGGATCCCCAGTTTGAGAGCCAGACCAAGTCCAAGCTGGGCTCGGGCCAGGTGAGGGGTATTGTGGACGCCATCGTGTCCGAAAAGCTGGCCACCTACCTGGAGGAGAACCCCGCCGTGGGCAAGGTGATCCTGGAGCGCTGCGTGGACGCCGCCCGCGCCCGGGAAGCCGCCCGCAAGGCCCGGGACGCCACCCGCCGCAAGACGGTGCTGGAGTCCGCCTCCCTGCCCGGCAAGCTCTCCGACTGCTCCGAGCGCGACCCGGCCAAATGCGAGATCTTCATGGTGGAGGGCGACTCCGCCGGCGGCTCGGCCAAGGGCGGGCGGGATTCCCGCACCCAGGCCATCCTGCCCCTGCGCGGCAAGATCCTCAACGTGGAGAAGGTCAGCTTCAACCGCGCCCTGGACAACGCCGAGATCCGGGCCATGATCACGGCCTTCGGCTGCGGCATCGGCGACGAGTTCGACGAGACCAAGCTGCGCTATCACCGCATCGTGTGCATGACCGACGCCGACGTGGACGGCGCGCACATCCGCATCCTGCTGCTGACCTTCTTCTACCGCTACATGCGCCCCCTGGTGGAAAAGGGCTATGTCTACGCCGCCATGCCGCCCCTGTACAAGGTGACCAAGGGCAAGTTTGAGCGCTATGTGTACGACGACGACGAGCTGCAGCGCGTCCTGGACGAGATCGGCCGGGAGCCCAAGCCGGAGATTCAGCGCTATAAGGGCCTGGGCGAGATGAGCAGCCAGCAGCTCTGGGACACCACCATGAACCCCGAGACCCGCATGATGATGCAGATCACCCCCGACGACGCCATGGAGGCCGACCACCTCTTCACCCTGCTGATGGGCGAGGATGTGGAGCCGCGGAAGGCGTTCATTCAGGAGAATTCCGATCTGGTCAAGGATCTGGATGTGTGAGGAGGAAACACCATGAAGTCATTGCGCCGCCTGCTCCTGTGCCTGCTGACGCTGACCCTCTGCCTCCCGTCCGCCGGGGTGCTGGCTGAGGAGCCCTCCGTCGGATTGATCTATCAGGGCATGCTGGACCGGATCGCCTTTGCGCTGCCCGGCGGCGGCAGGAGCATTTACGAGTCCGACGAACCCGGCATATTTGAGGATGTCCGCCAGATTTACGGTTGGGGCGAGGAGGGCGAGTTCACCCTGCGCACTGCGGACATCAGCGGGTGGATCGCCGGTATGCAGGAGTACTATCCCGACGAGGAGCTCTATCATATCCGTGCCAATACCCTCATCCAGTTTGCCGCGATGATGCCCATGACCTACGGCGCTCAGCCGGCAGACATGCGGGCCCACGACGGCGGCGATTATGTGAGCGCGTCCTTCACCTTTATCTATCCGGACGAGCCGGAGGTGCCCTGCGAGGGCTTCGCTTACCTGAACACGGCCACCGGCAGGGCGGTGGCGCTCTACGGCAGCAGCGGCGAGAACCCCGGCTGGTGCCGGGAAGCACTGCGCTTTGTGGAAGAGAGCGAGCAGGAGGCCTGGCTGAACCGGGAACCGGAGACGGTCTCTCTGGGGCGGCTGAAGGCCACCTTCCCGGTGCCGCCGGTGGATCAGCAGGGGGGAAAGAACCGCGTGACCGGCTGCCTGACGGACCGCTTCGAGTACCTGGCGGTGCAAACCTTCGCGGACACGACCCTGGCGGTGCCGGAGGATGATGAGGAAGCACGGAGCCTGCTGGAGGGCGCCGCCCGGAAGGAGATCCTGCCCACCATTCCGGACACGGAGATCCTCTCCTCGACCCTCACCCGGCCTGCGGAGGGCGTCGCCGTACTGACCTTTGACGCGCAAGACCCGCAGTTCGGCGCCTTCGGAACCCGCTACCGCTGCGCCCTCTGTGTGACGCCGGACGCCGTATACTATATCTGGTCCACGGACACGGAGACGGGACGGGCCTTCCTCGACAGCCTCGATTGGGAGGCACCCGCCGGGGAGGCCGCGCCCGAAGCCTGACTTCATCCCGAACAAGCCATCAGTAAGGAGTCCACCCATGAGCGATATCAAGGATAAGCTGATCCCCGTCAACCTGGAGCAGGAGATGAAGAAGTCCTTTATCTCCTACGCCATGGCGGTCATCATTGACCGCGCCCTGCCCGACGTGCGGGACGGCCTGAAGCCCGTGCACCGACGCATTCTGTATGACATGAATGAGCTGGGCATGACCCCCGACAAACCCTACCGCAAGAGCGCCCGCGTGGTGGGCGACGTGCTGGGCAAATACCATCCCCACGGCGATTCCTCCGTGTATGACGCCATGGTGCGCCTGGCCCAGCCCTTCAACATCCGCTATCCGCTGGTGGACGGCCAGGGCAACTATGGCTCGGTGGACGGCGACGGCGCGGCGGCCATGCGTTACACCGAGGCCCGGATGCAGAAGCTGACCATGCACCTGCTGGACGGCATCGACAAGGACACGGTGGACTTCTACCCGAACTTTGACGAGACGCTGATGCAGCCCGCTGTCCTGCCGGCCCGTTTCCCCAACTTGCTGGTGAACGGCTCCAACGGCATCGCGGTGGGCATGGCCACCAACATCCCGCCCCACAACCTGCGGGAGGTCATCGACGGCGTCATCTGCATGATCGACAAGCCGGACTGCACCATCGAGGACCTGATGCAGCACATCAAGGGCCCGGATTTCCCCACCGGCGGCATTATCCTGGGCCGGGCGGGCATCCGGGAGACCTACTACACGGGCCACGGGCGCATCACCGTGCGCGCCCGCACCACCGTGGAGGAGCGGCCCGGCGGGCGCAGCGCCATCATCGTGACCGAGATCCCCTATCAGGTCAACAAGGCCGTGCTGGTCAAGAAGATCGCCGACCTGGTGCACGAGAAGCAGCTGGACGGCATCGCGGACATTCAGGACTTGTCCAACGACCGCGAGGGCATGCGCGTGGTCATCGACCTGAAGCGGGACGCCTATCCCCAGGTGGTGCTGAATTACCTGTACAAGCACACCGCCATGCAGCAGAACTTCGGCGCCAACATGCTGGCCCTGGTGGACGGCAAGCCCCGGGTGCTCAACCTGAGGGAGCTGATTTACTATTACCTGGAGCACCAGAAGGAAGTCGTCACCCGCCGCACCCGCTACGACCTGGACAAGGCCCAGGCCCGGGCGCACATCTTGGAGGGTCTGATCCGCGCCCTGGACCACATCGACGAGATCGTGGATCTGATCAAGTCCTCGCCGGACACGCCCACGGCCAAAACCGCCCTGATGGAGCGCTTCGCCTTCTCCGACCGCCAGGCCCAGGCCATCCTGGACATGCGCCTGGCCCGCCTGACCGGCCTGGAGCGCGACCGCCTCATGGCCGAGTATCAGGAGCTGGAAAAGACCATTGCCCGGCTGACAGCCATCTTAGCGGACGAGCATCTGCTGATGGAGGTCATCAAGACCGAGATCACCGAGATCCGGGACAAGTTCTCCGACGAGCGCCGCACCGAGCTCTCCGTGGTGGAGGGTGAGATCGACGTGGAGGATCTGATCGCCGAGGAGGACATGGTCGTCACCCTGACCCGGGCCGGCTATGTCAAGCGCATCGCCGCCGCCACCTACCGCGCCCAGCGCCGGGGCGGACGCGGCGTCACCGCCATGACCACCCGCGAGGAGGACTACGCCACCCAGGTCTGCGTGGTCAACACCCATGCGGAAATCATGTTCTTCACCAACCGGGGCCGGGTCTTCTCCCTGAAATGCTATCAGATTCCCGAGGCCGGACGCACGGCCCGGGGCACGGCCATCGTCAACCTGCTGCAGGTGACCGCCGACGAGCGGGTGTCCACCATGCTGCCCATGCCGAGAGAGGGCCGGGACTTCAACCTGCTCTTCGGCACGCGCCTGGGCATGGTCAAGAAGACGCCGCTGGACGAGTTCCGCAACCTGCGCAAGATGGGCCTGATCGCCATCAACCTGCGCGAGGAAGACGAGGTGGTGGGCGTGAGGCTCACCACGGGCGAGGACGAGCTGATCCTTGGCAGCCGCCAGGGCATGTGCATCCGCTTCAGCGAGAAGCACGTGCGCCCCATGGGCCGGAATGCCACCGGCGTGCGCGCCATCCGCCTCGACGCGGGCGACGAGGTCATCGACCTGGCCGTGCTGGAGGAGGACTGCGACGTGCTGGCCATCACCGCTTTGGGCTTTGGCAAGCGCACCAGCCCCGAGGCCTACCGGGAGCAGGGCCGCAACGGCAAGGGCATCAAGGCCATGAAGCTGACCGAGCGCACCGGCGTAATGACCGCCCTGCTGCTGGTGCATCCCGATGAAGACCTGCTGCTCATCACCGACGGCGGCACCATCATTCGCTCCGCCGTGGACTCCATCCGCGTGACAGGCCGCAACGCCTCGGGCGTGAAGCTGATCCGCCTGGCCGAGGGCAGCCGCGTGATCGGTGTGGCCCGGGCTGAAAAGAACGAGGAAGAGCCCGCCCCGGCCGCTCCTGTCGAGCCTGCGGAAGCGGAGGAAGCGCCCGCTGAGGCAGAGGAAGCGCTGACCCCGGCGGACGACCTGGACATGGAGATTCAGGAGCCAGAGGACGAGGGCCGGGATGACGACCTGAGACCGTGAGCGGAGGGAAGGCACAATACAGGGGGGTGACCGCGCTGAGAATCTATCTGGATAATTGCTGATATAACAGGCCATATGACGATCAGTCGCAGATGTCGGTAGGCCTGGAAACGCAGGCGAAGCTGTACATTCAGGAGTGGATCAGGAACGGCAGGTTTGAGCTGGTCACCTCTGAGATGCTGACCGCCGAAGTCAACGAATGCCCGTTTGAGGAAAGGCGCAGCAACATTACTGATTCGGATGTCAAAAGGCCGCTTTCATGAACTGAGCCACGACTGGTTGTGGAAGACAGCGGAAATCACCACAACCAGTCGTGGCTCCAAGGTTGAAAGCGCCCTTTTGTCACCCTTACCATTACTGATTTCATCAGTGAAAACGCGGCGGTTCATATCGGGCCTTCCCAGAACCAAAGAGTCAGGGCCGAAGTGAGAACCATCATGCAGACAGGGATCAAATACAAGGACGCATGCCACATAGCCTCTGCTGTGATCGGCGGCTGTATGGTTCTGATCACAACAGATAAGCGATTGCTGAAATACAAATCACCTGCCATCAGGATCATCAGCCCGATTCAGTTTGTCTACGAAATGGAGGAAAGCGGCTCATGATGGACAATATTCTGGTTACCGTGGAACGCTGCCTGGAAGTGATGCGCAGGTACGTTGGCACCGTTGAGACCGAGGCTTTCATCTATTATATCAAAAGCCAGAACTTCGATTACACCAAATGGCAGCAGCGGCACTATGACAGCATGACACTGGAGGAAATCGACGCCATTGTGGATCAGAATGGCCGTGACTACCCCTTCCAGGGCAAGAAAGCCGTCATCCTGTAACCCCCTTCAACCGATCAAGGGAGGTCTGGTCATGAAACGCCTGCTCACCCTGCTGCTGGCCCTGGCTCTGCTGATCGCGCTGCAGCCTTCCGCCTGCGCCTGGGATCCGGATGTGGATACCTGGCTGGTCAGCACGGACGGAGCGCCTATCCCGGTCTACGGGAAAGCTTCCGCTGCCTCGAAGCCGCTGGGCACCCTGGTCAGCGGCCAGAAGGCCTGGTATGACACGACCCGGCAGAATTACGATCAGAAGGGCTGGATTCGCCTGGGAGGCCCGGTGGACGCCTATGTGCGCGCTGAATTCCTGCGGGACAGCACGCCGGACGGGGTGAAATACAGCACCTGGCCGTCGGAAAGCGCCATCCTGCCCCCTGCGCCGGCCCGGGTGCTGACCGCCGTGGGCGGGGCACGGCTGATGGACGGTACCGGCAAAAAGGCGAAAGCGCTGGGTGAACTGCCCGAAGGCCTCCGGCTGATGGCTCTGGGGGATTTCGGAGACTGGTGGTACGCGGAGATCATCGGCGGAGAAAAGGGCTACCTGCGCAAGCGTGAAGCCAAGGAGACCGATGAAACGGTGGAAAACCTGAACATCCTGCCTTCCATCGGCATTGTGACCCTGTATCCGGCGGACGGCGTGGAGGGCGTGCCGGTGTACAGCGGTCTGGACAAAACCATGGGCAGCCTGCGTTCCACCCGAAAGGATTCCAACCGCCGCACCGCTCTCTACCAGCAGGGCGAGGGCTGGGCTGTGATTAACCACTGGGACGGCAACTGGCTGGTGGAGACGCGCTTTTTGGAGGAGGACGGCGACCACAGCCTGCCCGCGAAGTACGTCGTCACATCCAAGCCGGGCAACCGCCTGCTGCTGCGGGAGACGCCGGAGAGAAACGATGAGTACATCGCCAAGCTCTTCTCCGGGGCGAAGCTGTATTGCCTGTGCGAGAACGGGAACTGGACGGCGGTGAGCGCGGGAAGCTACAGCGGATGGGTGCAGACGGCGTACCTGAGCGCCGAGCGCGGGACGGACATGCAGCCCACCGTCTCCGTCACAGACGAATACATGAGTCTGCGGGATCTCGGGGACAGCCTGCGCGCGGACAACCGGCTGACCCTGATCGGGTCGGTGGACGACAGCATGATTGGCCTGGACGCGGCGGGCGTGTGCCATACCCTGCCCATCGAAGTGCTGGTGCGCCAGGACACGGGCGAACGCCTGACCGCCAAGGCTGTCAGCAATGTGAAACTGCGCTTGCGGGCCGAGACATTTGCGAAGGAACTCTGCACCATCAAGAAGGGCCAGCGGGTGACCGTGATCCTGCAGGGCGACGTCTGGTCGCGGGTTGAGTACCAGGGGCAGACGGGGTATGTGATGACGAGATATTTGGGGTTTTAACTGTGAAAGCGGGAGGCAGTCCATTCAGGCTGCCTCTTTGCCATCCGTCAGGTTCTCCTCTTGACATTATATAAATGATTGCGTAATATACACTTGAATGGTTCTGCGGAGGCGTTAAATGAAACGCCGTGACCTTGTTCAGGCATTGGAGGCGGCTGGACACCACTGGGTGCGCGAGGGCGATCACACCACCATGTACAAGCCCGGTGTGCCAAAGGATCAGCCGCCGCTCCGAGGACTGATTCAGGTGCCAAGACACAGTGAAATCAACGAAATCACAGCAAAATCGGTACTGAAACAGGCGGGCATTGTCCCGACTGAGAACAGGAGGCCTTGATGCGTCAGCCGGTATATCTTGCGCGTGTTGTGCGGACTGCCGATAACTGGTATGCCATTGATTTTCCCGATCTCCCGGGCACCCATGCCCAGTGCCGGGATCTCAAGGATGCGCAGCGGGAGGCGGAGAATTCCCTCTGCAGCTTTCTGCTGGCGGCGAAACAGGTGGGGGAGGATATCGCCGCGCCTTCATCATCCCTGAAGCTTGAGCCGGGAGAAATGGCCGTGATTGTGACGGCCGACCTCGAGGCCTATCAGCGCCAGCATGACACGAGGCCTGTGCGCAAGTCTGTCTCCCTGCCGCAATGGATGGCTGAAGGGGCGGAGAAGAAGGGCATTTCCCTCTCCAAAGCTCTTCAGGAGGCCCTCCGCGCCCGCCTTGCCTAAACTGTTCCAACGGAAGGATGACCGCCGATGAAAACACCTTTGACCGCCGCCCGCATCAGGGGGCACCTGACTTATTCCTGGTGGAAGTATGCCCTGCTGGCGGTGGCCTGCATCATGGGCTGGAACCTGTTTTACACCGTCACGGCCTACCGCTCGCCGGAGGACAAGAAGCTGACCGTGTACTTCTACGCCTATGGCGACACCGCGGAGGTGAACACCTGGCTGGAAGCGATCCGCCTGGAGAAGTACCCCGATCAGGAAGTCTTTGAGACCGTGCAGACAAGCCCGGACGACAGCAGCGGCCTCATGGTGCTGAGCACCCATCTTTTTTCGGGCGAGGGCGACCTGATTGTGCTGCCGCGGGATCAGTTCTACAACTATGCCCGGGACAGCTTCTTCATCGAGCTGGAGGAGATTCCCGGGCTGACGGAGGCCTTTGAGAAGGCCGGCATCAGCATCGACAAGGGCTGGCGGCTTCCCACCGACCCGGACACCGAAACCCTCTCCGACGTGCGCCACTTCTACGGCCTGCCCGTGGCCTCCCTGCCCGTGCTCTCAGGCGCGGTTTACGCCACCACCGAGTACTTTGTGGGCATCCGCGTAGCCAGCGGCAATGAGGACAACGCCATCTCCCTGCTGCTGGACATCTGCCGCACCAACCCCGCCCTGGCGGAATCGCTGGCGGAGGCGGAGACGTCCAGCGAAATCTAAAAACATGCCAATCCTTACCGAACCTGATTCAGGAGGATGATATGGAGCTTGCTGTCATTTTCACCGGAAATCGGAGCGCGGCGGTCGAACTGCGGGACGGCGGCCTGTACCACACCCTGCGGCCCTACCGGCTGACCCTCAACGGCAGCGAATGGGGCGAGGCGGACACGGTGAGCGTCAGCCTGTACGGCCTGACTCCCGCCACGGACTACACCCTGCGCGTCCACGACGGGGACAGCCTGGTGGGGGAGGTCTCCTTTACCACCGCGGAGGAGCGCGTCACCCTGGACGTGCGGGCCTTCGGCGCGGAGGGCGACGGCGTGCATGAGGACACGGCGGCCATTCAGGCGGCCATTCTCTGCTGCCCGCCCGGCGGACGGGTGCTGATTCCCGCGGGCACCTACCTGGTGACGCCGCTCTTCCTGAAGAGCCATATCCGCCTTGAGGTGCAGAAGGGCGCCACGCTGAAGCTGCGCACCGAGCGGGAGGCCTTCCCGATCCTGCCCGGGCGGACGGATACATCTGACGGCGGCGACCTGCTGCTGGGCACCTGGGAGGGCGACCCTCAGGACTGCTTCGCGGCCCTGCTGACGGGCGTGGACTGCGAGGATGTGCTGATCTGGGGCGAGGGCGTGCTGGACGGCAGTGCCAGCAGGGAAAACTGGTGGCACGAGCCTAAGAAGATGCGCGTCGCCTGGCGCGGGCGCATGCTTTTCCTCTGCCGGTGCAAAAATGTGACCGTGCAGGGGCTGACTGTGCGGAATTCTCCCTCCTGGAACCTGCATCCCTATTTCAGCGACGACCTGCGTTTCATCGGCATGACCGTTGAGGCCCCCGCGGACAGCCCCAACACCGACGGCTTTGACCCTGAGAGCTGCCGGGGCGTGCTCCTGAGCGGCATGCGCTTCTCCCTGGGTGATGACTGCATTGCCATCAAGAGCGGCAAGATCTGGATGGGGGAGCATTACCACGTGCCCTGCGAGGATCTGGAGATCCGCCACTGCCTGATGGAAAACGGCCACGGCGGCCTGACCGTGGGCAGCGAGATGGCCGGCGGCGTGAAAAACGTGCGGGTGCACGACTGCCTGATGCGCCGCACCGACCGGGGCCTGCGGGTGAAAACGCGCCGGGGCCGGGGCGAGTGGGGCGTGGTGGACGGCATCCTGTTTGAGCGGGTGCGCATGGAGCGGGTGCTGGTGCCGCTGGTGGTGAACGCCATGTATTTCTGCGACCCGGACGGGCACAGCCCCTGGGTGCAGAGCCGGGAGAAGCAGCCGGTGGATCACACCACCCCGACCTTAGGCAGCGTGACCTACCGGGACGTGGAGGCCGTCGGCTGCGCCTGCGCCGGTTATGTGCTGGGCCTGCCTGAGCGCCCCATGAAGCAGCTGACCCTCGAGCGGGTGACCATCGACTGCGCCCCCGACGCGCCAGCCATCGCTCCGGCCATGTCCGAGGGGGTGCCGCAGGTCAGCCGCCACGGCCTGGAGGCGCACTTTGTGGAGAAGCTGACCCTCCGGGAGGTGGCCATCACCGGCTGCGAGACCCCATATGTGCTGGATAAAGACATCGAGGTGGACGCATGAGCCGCCTGCTGGTGAACGCCTGTCCCCGGGGCGCGGCCTCCCGCACCCTGCGCCTGGCGGAGCACGCCACCGGGCTGCTGGGCGGGGGCTTTGAGCGCCTGGACGTGTACAGGGAGGGCATCGTGTCCCTGACGCCTCAGACCCTTGAAAAGCGGCTGGCCCTCTGCGCGGAAGGCCGCTTCGACGACCCCCTCTTCGCCCCGGCCCGGCGCTTCCGGGAGGCGGAGACGGTGGTCATCGCCGCGCCTTACTGGGATCTGTCCTTCCCCGCGGCGCTCAAGGCGCTGGTGGAGCAGCTCTGCGTGATCGGTCTGACCTTCTTCTACGACGAAAGCGACCAGCCCCGGAGCCTGTGCCGGCTGAAGCGTTTCCTCTATGTGACCACCGCCGGCGGGCCGATCCTCTCCGACGAGCCGGGCTTCGGTTACCTGAAGTTGGTGATGCGCACCTTCTTCGGCGCGGAGAAATGCGTTCAGATCAAGGCGGAGGGCCTGGACCTGCGCGGCGCGGACGCGGAGGCGATCCTCCGGAAAGCCATGAGGGAGGCCGAGCGTCTGCTGGCCCCTGCCCATTCATGAAAGGAGACTTCACCATGAAAAGACTGCTGTCCCTGCTGTTATCCCTGTGCCTGCTCCTGGCCGCCCTACCGGCCGCGGGTGAGGAAACCGCGCTTCTGGACGAGGTGCTGACGGACATTGAAACCGCCGGGCCGGGGGGCTTGCCTGCTGCGGAGATGCTCAATTGGCTTTTGACGATGCGTGACGAACTGTCCAAAGACCCCGTTGAGATGATCGTGGACGCGTCGAAGGCGCTTCACTTCAATTACAGCCAGCAGCAGTGGCTCAGCACCGGCCACAACAGGGCCCTGCTGGTCTGCTGCCTGATGCCGGAAGGAATGGAGCAGCTTGGCCTGCGGGACGACTTTTACTGGGTGGTGTCAATGGATAATGAGGTCGATATCCTGCAGATTGGCGCAAATGGTGCGCTTGCGCTTTACTGGCAGCCGGGGGCCGAGGCCGCGGGGGGTATGTGGGAGATTATCGACACAGGAGACATGACGTACCAGCAAATCGATGAAATGCTGCGGGAGAACAATGACGGCATTGATATTTATCATGTAGAGGCAGATGACCTGGCCCGGGCGCGGGAAACCTACCGGCAGACCTTCGGCGGGGCGTTCAGCGTGGGCGAGGTGCCGTTTGAAATCAGTGGTGACAGGCAGTCGATTTTCATCGACCGCCCGGCCATCACCGGCGGCAGCGGCAGCTATACGGTGGCTTACAATATCTACGACAGCAATTCCCAGCCGGTCAACTACTTCTATTCCGACGAAAAGCGGGTGGCCGCCACACCGGGCTACGGCGGGATTTTCAACGTATTCGTGGTGGTTACCGACCGGCAGACAGGGGAATCCATCACCCGGAACATCGGGTGGCAGGAGCTGGACTGGCCGCGCGCAAATACGCTGACGGTGGGCGAGGTGCAGTACGAGATAAGCCCGGACGGGCGGAGCATCTTCCTCAATCGGCCGGCCGTCGCCTGTGCCAGCGGGAAAGCCACCGTCGCTTACAATATCTATGACGCCGACGGCAATCCGGTCAACTACTTCTATTCCAGCCTGCCGCGGGTGGCGGCTACGCCCGGCTACGAGGGCCGCTTCAACGTGTTTGTCGTGGTGACGGACACCGTGACGGGCGAGAGCAGCACACAGCAGACCGGCTGGCATGAACTGGCGGGCGCCAGTGGACGCTGACGGAATCATATTGACCAGAGAGAAAAACCTGCAAATTTGGGAGGAGAACATGATGAAAAGACTGCTTTCCCTGCTCCTGGCCCTGAGCCTGCTCCTGGCTGTCCTGCCGGCCGCGGGTGAGGAAACCGTGCTTCTGGACGAGGTGCTGACGGACATTGAGACCGCCGGCCCGGACAGCGCCGAGGAGGAAATGGACTGGATCTGGGCGCTGCTGGGCGGCGATGAGCTGTTCAAGGACCAGGGCGAGTCCACCGTGGACGCTCTGAAGGCGTCGCATTTCGGGTACACCCTCGACCAGTGGATGAGCACCGGCCACAACCGGGCGCTGCTGACCCTCTGCATCAAGCCGGAAGGGCTGGAGAACCTGGGCCTGCGCGACACCTCGATCTGGGTGTATCCGTCCAACCGCCTCCTCTACATCCTGCAGAACGGCAGCAATGGCTATGTCATGATTGGCTGGCAGCCGGGCAAGGCGACGGCCGGCGTCAGGTGGCGGGACGGGTGCAGCTTCACGGACGAGGCGCTGCTGAACAGCCTCCGCACGTCCGCGGATGCCAGCCCTGTCCATGTGGAGGCGGATGAGCTGGCCGACGCCTGGGAGACGTACTTCCAGAATTTCGGCGAGGGCCTGAGCGTAGGCGAGGTCACCTTTGAGATCAGCGCCGACAAGCAGTCCATCTATATCAACCGCCCGGCCATCGGCGGCAGCGGCCATTATTCCATCGCCTACAATATCTACGACAGCGACTCCCAGCCCGTCAACTACTTCTACTCGGATGAAAAGCGGGTGGCGGCCACGCCCGGGTACGGCGGCCTGTTCAACGTTTTTGTGACGGTGACGGACCTGGAGAGCGGCTATTCGTTGACCCGCAACATCGGCTGGCAGACCCTGCTCTGGCCCCAGGCCGACAGCCTGACCGTGGGGAAGGTCACCTTTGAGAGAAGCCCGGACGGCTGCAGCGTGTTCATCAACAGGCCCGCCATCGCCTGCAAGGGCGGAAGCGTGACCATCGCGTACAATATCTATGACGCGAAGAGCAATCCGGTCAACTACTTCTATTCCGCCCGGAGCCGCGTGGCGGCCACGCCCGGCTACAGGGGGCGCTTCAACGTGTTCATTGTGGTGACCGACACCGTCACCGGAGAGGTCAACACCCAGGATATCGGCTGGGGCGACCTGGACGGCGACGGCCCTGTGCCGCCCGAGCCCACCGCGCCGCCCACCGATCCGGATGATCCCTACGCCCCGGAGAACGTCCGGGCGAGGATGCTGGCGCTGCAGGACGAGTACTACGAGGGCCGCTCCTGGACCAACAGCGACTTCTACGCCTGGAACGGCGGCATCTACACCGGCGGCTACGGCTGCGTGGCCTTTGCCTTCATCCTCTCCGACGCGGCCTTTGGCAATCTGAGAGCCCGGCGGTACTATGAGTTCACCTATGACGAGCTGCGCGTGGGCGACATCCTGCGCATCAACGGCAACACCCACACCGTGATCATCTTAGAGAAGCATGACGACCATGTGGTGATCGCCGAGGGCAACTACAATTACTCCATCCACTGGGGCAGGAAGCTGACCCGCGAAAAAGTGATGACCGCGGATTATATCCTGACGAGGTATCCGGAGTGAGGGAGAATTTGAGTCTTCTCACTGACACCGGGGTTGCGGCGAAAAGAAGAAAGCGCGCCTTCCGGCTGCTGGCCTGTATCGGGATCGGCTATGTCCTGTTTGAAGGGCTGTATGAGTGTGCGCGGCTATACCGACAATACACAAACCCGATCCCCCCCCCGGGTTATACCGCCAAAGAAGAGCGCTTTGATCCACATGGCTTTCAGGACTATACAGACTATTGCAAGTATTGATTCGGATGTCAAAAGGCCGCTTTCATGAACTGAGCCACGACTGGTTGTGGAAGACAGCGGAAATCACCACAACCAGTCGTGGCTCTAAGGTTGAAAGCGCCCTTTTGTCACCCTTACCAAGTATTGGTACACCTCCGCAGAACCGTTTCAGCGGGACGCCCGCTATCACCGGGTATCAGCGGGAGAAATCGGGAAAATTGCCGGTTACTTCGCGGATTTCAGGAAGTGGATGGCTGTCGAAGATCGCCTCAGCGAATTTGATTTCAACGCGGGTCAGATCACCGAGGGTGATTATGTGCTGATCAGCACGAAGGAGGGCCAGCCCATATCTGATCGCTTCTATGGGAAGTATGACAGCTATACGGTCTGGCTGTTTGACACGGAGAACCTTTGCCTGTACTACATACACAACAATATCTGACCATACACCCTGCCGGTTCCGGCGGGGTTTTTCCGATGAGTTTGTGACTCGCCTGGCGGCGCGACGGGTAGGAAAGCTGCCCGGTAAGGCGGACGGCGGGAGAAACCGCGGGACCGAATGGTGAAACCAAAAAACGCAAAAAAACATCAAAATAACACGAAACAATTCGATATTAACGAATATTTGCATTTAGCATGGATGAAACCGGCTGTTTCTGACTATCTTTGACCTTTCTGGTATTTGACTTTCTTTGACCTATGCGGTAAGATATAGTCACCGTCCAGGGAGACCGGGACGGGGGAACAGAGCGAACGCCCCCGGGGAAAGCGACCGGGGCCAAAGAATGGAGGTTTCACCATGAGCACTTATCTGCCTTCCCTTTTCACTGACAGCCTGATGGATATGTTTGAGGATCTCGACCGCAGCTTCTTCCGCGGCGCGAACAACGCCGAGCACGCCCTCTATGGCAGCCGCGCGGCCCGGCTGATGAAAACCGATATCCGCGAGAACGAAAACGGCTACGAGCTGGCCATTGACCTGCCCGGCTTCCGCAAGGAGGACATCCACCTGGAGCTCAACGCTGGCGCCCTGACCATTACCGCCGAGAAGAGCCTCGACAAGAAGGATGAGGATAAGCAGGGCCGTGTGCTCCGCCAGGAGCGCTACGCCGGTACCCTCAGCCGCAGCTTCTACGTGGGCGACCACATCTCCGAGGACGACGTCCACGCTGCCTTCGAAAACGGCGTCCTGACCGTCACCATCCCCAAGGAACAGCCCAAGGTTCCTGAGAAGAAGACCATCCTGATCGGGTAATATGTCCTGACACGGCGGGGGAGCCTTTCCTGAGCGGAGGGCTCCCCCCTCTTTCTTTCTTACCCCTTCCCGGACTCCCGGTGAAGGGGAAGTTTTCTTTTTGGTTTTGCACCCTCAAAACAGCCAGCCCCATTTGACATCCCCTCCCAACTGGCGTATGATACCCACGAATCACAACCTCCGGCGATTTGATTCTCACATGAAACAACCATCCCAAACGGGGGGCCGAAGGAGTGCAGGGGGCGCGCAGTTCCGCGTGTCGCCAGTGGCGACCTTCAGAGCGGGACAAGCGTTGGATAGGCAAAGCCCCTGCCCGCGCCCGCAGGCGCGGAATCCTCTTCACAAGAACATTTGCATAGATCAAAATGAGACAGGTACAAAGGGAGGAAAACCCATGCTGAATGACAATCCGCTCAGAACCCGCCGGGACGTGGCGGACGCGGCCCTGGCCCTGATGGAACCTCTGACCCGCTGCCTGACCCCGGGCAGGGCCCGGCTGCACATCGGCGACGGCTCCGCGCATTATCCGGAGGACGTGGCCGGCATGGAGGGCTTTTCGCGGGTGCTCTGGGCGCTGGTGCCCCTGCTGATGGGCGGCTTCCGGGAGGCGGAGCCCTACTGGGCGCTCTGGCGGGAGGGGCTTTGCAATGGCACCGATCCCGCTCACCCCGAGTACTGGGGCGACATTCACGATTACGACCAGCGCATGGTGGAGATGGCGGTCATCGGCGTGGGGCTGTGCTTTCTGCCGGAGCGCTTCTGGGGTGAGCTGAACGCCCGCCAGCGGGAGAATCTCTTCAGATGGCTCAATCAGATCAACCTGTACGACATGCCCAGGAACAACTGGCGCTACTTCCGCATCCTCGTCAACCTGGGCTTCCGCCGGGTGGGCAGGCCGGTGGACGAGGCGCGGCTGACGGAAGACCTGGACATGATGGCCAGCCATTACACGGCGGACGGCTGGTATTTTGACTATGAGACCAAGCGCGACTATTACAGCATCTGGGGCTTCCAGTACTACAACCTGCTGTACCTGGCCGCGGCGGGGGAGGCTGACCCAGCGCGCGGTGAGCGGATCCGGGAGCACGCCCGGCTCATCGCGCCGCGTTTTGCCGCCTGGTTTGACCGGGAAGGCCGGGCTCTGCCCTACGGAAGGAGCCTGACCTACCGCTTCGGCCAGGGCGCGTTCTTCAGCGCAATGGCTTTTGCGGGCGTCGAGATGGACGGCCTGGGCTGGGGCGACATGAAGGGGCTGTGGCTGCGCAATCTCCGCTCCTGGCTGCGCCTGCCCATCCTGGACCGAGACGGCGTGCTGACCGTGGGCTACGGCTATCCCAACCTGTGCATGGCCGAGGGCTACAACGCGCCGGGCTCGCCCTACTGGGGCTTCAAGACCTTTATCGCCTTAGCCCTGCCCGAGGATCATCCCTTCTGGCAGGCGGAGGAGACCCTGTACACTCCCCCGGCGCGCCTGCTGGACCCCCAGGTGCGGCTGCTGATCACCCGGGACGCGGACAACCGTCAGGCTCTGGCCTACACCGCCGGCAACCATGGCTGGGAGCACATGCATGAGGATGAGAAGTACGAGA
Source organism: Clostridia bacterium (assembly GCA_017534885.1). GTDB lineage: Bacteria > Bacillota > Clostridia > Christensenellales > Aristaeellaceae > RUG11272. Next base: position 47,372 of record JAFXVR010000017.1, read on the forward strand.
AGTTCGTCTACAGCACCCAGCTGACCTTCTCGGTGTGCAAGGAGGCCACCACCCTCGAAAAGGGCGCTTTTGACAGCATGTTAGCCGTGAAGCGGCAGGGGCGCGACCTCTGGCGCGGGCGCAGCGGCTGTGACCGCTTTGAGCTGACTGAAAGCGAGGTGCGCTTTACCTGGCAGCCCATGGAGGGGGTCAGCATTGACACCTGCCTGATTCCCTTTGGAGCCTGGCATCTGCGCATTCACCGGATCCGCACAGGCCTGCCCATCGATGTGGCCGAGGGGGCCTTTGCCCTGCGCCGGGACTGGCCCGGGGCGCGTCCCTGCGACCGGGTGGCCACGGCCTGCGCCGCCTCGGCGGACCGGGCGGAGGCCCACGGCGCTTTCGGCTCCAGCGCGATTGTGAGCCTGCAGGGCTACACCGCGGCACGGGTGGTGTATCCCGAGCCCAACACCAACCTGATGTGGCCCCGCACCGTTCTGCCCATGCTGACCGCCAGCCTGCCCGCCGGGGAGCACCTGCTCTGCTGCGCGGTCTTCACTGACGCGGGCGACGCGCAAGCCGGGGCCGTACCGGAGGAAGCGCTGTCCATGGCGTATCGAACGCGAAAGTGAAAATACGGCCAAAAAACGGTCGCAAAAACGGTCGCAAAAATTCGCGTTCGCTGCAAAAACGAACGAATCGGCATCCAGTGCTCAGGGGGACTGATAACCTGATAGATACCTTATGGCGGTGCTCACAGGTACAGCCGGTAAAATCAGCCGGAGCATTCCTCCCATCCCTCGGTTTCAGCGTCAGCAGCCAGAGCGTTGATGTCATCATCGGAGAGATAACCAGCGCGCGCCGCCTTTCGCCTTATACTGTTCAGCGCGATCATGGCTTTGGCCTGACGGACAGCCTGAAGGGTTTCGTCAAAGCATCCTTCGGGGATACCGATGATCAGCGCGAAGGGTTTGCCGTTGTTGGTCAGCGCCACATCATTCCCGCTGGCAAGGCCGGCCCACAGGCTGTCAGAGCCGCTGCAAAGATCACGTACAGAGCAGAAGTTCATTCACCCCCCCTGATGCAAGCATGCGCCTCGCCGCCTGTCCCTGTCAACCGTTTTCTGGGCGAAAGCCATCCTGCGGCAGAAAACCCCGAACATTCTCATACGATAGCCCCGCGTCATCCGCCAAACCGGAAAAACCGGTTGACGAGGGCGCGGGGTTCATGATAGAATTGACGAGGAATCCCGAACATTGCGGAAGGAGGGCGCGGGCGTGAAGAAACGCGGCATGGGGCGGTACATCTTTCTGGCGCTGATCGCGCCGGGGGTGCTCTTCATCACGGTGTTCATGCTGATCCCGCTGTTCTGGGTCATCCTGTCCACCTTCCAGGAGGGCGGGAGCTTCTCCCTGAACAATTACATCTCGCTGCTGGACAGCGTGTACTTCCGGCAGGTTTTCGGGCGGAGCGTGCGGCTGAGCCTGCTCTCCACCGGCCTCTGCGCCCTGTTGGGTTTCCCGGCGGCTTACTATATCAGCCGTTATTCCCGGCACAAGGGCATGATGATGGCGCTGGCCATCTTCCCCATGTTCACCTCGCCGGTCATCCGCTCCTTCTCCTGGATGGTCATCCTCGGGCGGAAGGGCATCGTCAACCAGGCGCTGGTGGGGCTGGGGCTCTTTGCCCGGCCGCAGTCCCTGCTGTACAACGAGTTTTCCATGACCGTAGGCTTTGTGCAGCTCTTCCTGCCGCAGATGATCCTCTCCCTGCTGGGCGTGATGGACGCCATCCCCACCGACCTGACCGAGGCCGCGGGCAGCCTGGGCGCGACCCGCCTGGTGGCCTTCCTGCGCATTGTCTTCCCCCTGAGCGTTTCCGGCCTGGTGACCGGCGCGGTGCTGGTCTTCACCGGCTGCATGACCGCCTACACCACGCCCCAGCTGCTGGGCGCCACGGACACCCAGGTGCTGTCCACCATGGTGTACCAGTACGCCATGAGTCTCAGGGACTGGGCCCAGGCCTCGGCGGTGGCCATGGTCATGATTGTGGTGACCCTCGCGGTATCGACGCTGTTCAACCGCCTCAGCAGGCGGATCAATCCGCTGGCCGCGTAAAGGCTCACTTGATTGCATTCCATGCAGCGAGGGATTTCGCGCCTGCAGGCGCGAGCAGAGGGCTTTGCGAACTCAACGCTTGTTCCTCTCTAAAGGCCGCCACAGGCGGCACGCGGAACTCGCGCCCTCTGCACTCCTTCGCCCGCATCCCCTTTTGTCCATCCAACTCAGCTAACAGCTAAAAGCTAATAGCTGATAGCTCATCCCCCTAAGGAGGCTTGCCCATGCCATTGCTCGAGCTGCGGAACATCACGGCGGGATATGACAGGAACATCATCCTCCGGGGCTTCAACCTTGAGGTGGAGAAGGGTGAGTTTGTGAGCCTGCTGGGCTCCTCCGGCTGCGGCAAGACGACCACCCTGCGGCTGATCGCGGGCTTTTCCGAGCCGAATGAGGGATCGATCATCTTCGGCGGCCGGGACATCACCCATGTGCCCCTGCACCGGCGGAACTTCGGCTTTGTGTTCCAGTCCTACGCCCTCTTCCCCCACATGACCGTGTTTGACAATGTGGCCTTCGGCCTGAAGATGCGCAAGGTGCCCAAGGCAGAAATGCGCAAACGGGTGATGGACATGCTGGCGCTGGTGGATCTGGAGGGCTTTGAAGACCGCTATCCCCGGGAGATGAGCGGCGGCCAGCGGCAGCGGGTGGCTCTGGCCCGGGCCATGGTCATTCAGCCAGACCTGATGCTCTTCGACGAGCCCCTGAGCAACCTGGACGCCAAGCTGCGGGTGCGCATGCGGGTGGAGATCCGGCGCATTCAGCAGGAGCTGGGCTTCACGGCCATCTATGTGACCCACGACCAGGAGGAGTGCTTCGCCATCTCGGACAAGGTGGCCATCATGAACCAGGGCGTCATCGAGCAGATGGACACCCCGGCCAACATCTTCAACGGGCCGAAAACGGAGTTCATCGCGCGCTTTGTGGGCTTCGAGAACTTCTTTGACCTGAAGGCGGAGGGCGGGGCGTGGCTGACGGACAGCGGCGCGCCCATCCGCCTGACCCAGCGGACAGAGGGCAGCGCGGTCAAGGCCTGCATCCGCCCGGAGGATGTGCTGATTGGCCCCCCGGACGCCGGCTTTGAGAACAGCGTGCCCGGCGAGGTGCTGGTTTCCACCTTCCTGGGCCGGCACGTGCAGTACAACGTGCGCACCGCCATCGGCGAGTTTGCCGTGAAGGCGGAACAGGACCATGTTTATTCCATCGGCGCCCAGGTCAGCCTGGGGCTGATTGCGAATAAGATCATCCCCATTCCCCAAACGAACTGCTGACAGGAGGAACTCATCACATGAAGAAGATTGCCGCCCTGGTTCTCGCCCTGATCCTGGCCGTCTCCGTGACCGCCGCCTTCGCCGAGGACAAGCCCTACGCCGGGCAGACCCTGACCATCTCCACCTTCGCCTTCAACGCGGAACTGCTGCAGAAGAACATCTATGAGCCCTTCATGGCTCTGACCGGCTGCACCATCGTGGCGGACGGCGCCAACAACGCGGTGCGCGTCTCCAAGATCGCCGAGGCCGCCGAGGGCGAGTATGACGTGGTCATCATCGGCGACATGTTCGTGAAGCAGCTGATGGCCGAGGGCAAGATCGACACCATCGACGCCTCCAAGCTGACCAACCTCGGCAGCATCTACGAGAACGCCCGCGCCCCCATGGGCGAAGGCTACGGCCCCGCCTACACCTTCAACCGCCTGGGCATCGTGTACAATCCCGCCGAATGCCCCGTCGAGATCAAGAGCTTCGCCGATCTGTGGAATCCCGAGCTGGCGGACTACATCGCCATCCCCGCCATCACCAACACCTCCGGCCCCCTGTTCTACTACGGCGTGGCCGCGGCCTTTGGCCTGACCCCCGGCGCGGATGACGACGCCATCTTCGCCAAGCTGGCCGAGCTCAAGCCCAACGTGAAGAGCAACTACACCTCCGCCAACAACACCATCACCATGCTGAACCAGGGTGAGATCTGCGCGGCTGTGCTGCTGGACTACTCCTACACCACCGCCAAGTCCGCCAATCCCGATTACGTGTGGGTGAACCCCGCCGAGGGCCTCTACGGCGGCTACAACATGCTCAACGTGGTGACCGGCAGCAAGAACAAGGAGCTGGCCGAGCTCTTCATCGACTTCTATCTGAGCTATGACGTGCAGTATGCCGAGGCCATGGACGGCGTGGACAGCCCTGTGCGCACCGACATCGAGCTGGACGCCGAGCACGCCGCCAACTTCACCTACGGCGAGATGGTCAATCAGCTGATCCTGCCCGACTGGGACTTCGTGACCGAGAACCTCCCCGCCTGGACCGAGCGCTGGAACGAGACCTTCGGGGTGAAGTGAGCGATGAGCTAATAGCTGTTAGCTGTTAGCTCAGTTAGACGGCCGAAAGGCTGACTGACAATCAGGGGAGCCTCGTCTGATTCAGGGGAGGCTCCCCCTTCCCCCTGGGAAGGCAGCATTCAGCGCGCGTCCGTCCACGCGCCCTGACTCCTGCCTTTCAAAACCTTCAACCTCCAACCTCCAACCTCAGCCCAGTAACCAGGCTAACAGCTAAAAGCTAACAGCTAACAGCTCCAAAAGGAGGCGCCCCCATGAACCGGCATCGCCGCCACCATCTCGCCCTAGGGCTGATCGTTTTTCTGGTGTATGTCTTTCTGATCGGGCCGCTGGTCATCATCATGGCTTCCTCCTTCGGGGAGCAGGCGGCGCTGGTCTTCCCGGGGCAGGGTTTCACGCTGAAGTGGTACGCCCAGGTCTTTCAGATGAGCTCCTTCATCAACTCGGCGCTGCTGTCCATCGAGATCGCCTTCGCGGCCACGGCCCTCGCCCTGCTGCTGGGCGTGCCGGCGGCCTATGCCCTCAACCGCTTCCGCTTCCCGGGCAAGGGCGCCGTCAAGACCCTCTTCCTCTCGCCGGTGCTGATTCCCTGCATTGTGCTGGGTTTCATCATGCTGCGATATGTCATCAGCCAGTGGCAGCTCCCGGTCATTCCCAGCCTGCTCATCGGCCACACCCTGCTGTCCATCCCCTATGTGATGCGGGTGATCACCGCCTCCCTGAGCAATTTTGACTTCGCCATCGAGGAGGCCGCCTGCTCCCTGGGCGCGACCCGGGGCTACAGCTTTTTCCGCATGGTGCTGCCCAACATCAAGAGCGGCATTGCCTCCGCCTGCGTCATGGCGGTCATCAACTCCTTCAACAACGTGTCCCTCTCCACCTTCCTGACCGCGCCGGGCGTTACCATGCTGCCCATCGAGATCATGGGCTATGTGGAATATCATTTTGATCCCACCATCGCCGCCCTCGCCACCGTGATGATGCTTGTCACCCTCGGGGTGATGCTGCTGATCGAAAAAACGCTGGGCTTGCAGAGCGTGGTGTGAAGCCGAATTTGCCGAAAGGGGAGGGGCTGGCCGCTCCTCCTTTTTTGACGCGCTTGAAAAGACGGCGGCAATCGTGTATAATCGGGGTACGGATATGGCTTTATTGAAATGTGAATGCCGAAAGGAGCGAAACGACCATGAAAAAACGCATGCTCTCCGCACTGCTGGCTTTCTGCCTTATGCTGGGGCTCGCGCCGGCCACGGGCGGCGAGACGGTCAGCCTGGACGGGCTGATGGAGGAGATCGAGCTCGTCGCCGAGGAGGAGACCAAGGCGCTGACTGTCTCCCCGGTGACCTATGAGATCAGCCCGGACGGGCAGTCCATCTTTATCGACAAGCCGCAGGTCACCGGCGCCGCGGACTATACCATCGCCTACAACATTTATGACAGCAATTCCAACCCGGTCAACTACTTCTATTCGGACGAGGCCCGGGTGGCCGCCACCCCGGGCTACGGCGGGCTGTTCAACGTGTTCATCGTGGTGACCGACAGGGCCACCGGCGAGACGAACACCCAGGACATCGGCTGGCACGAGCTGCGCTGGCCCTGGCCTTACGCGGAGCGGCTGACCGTGGGCCAGGCCTCCTATGAGATCTCCGCGGATGGCCAGTCCTTCTTCATCGACCGGCCGGATATCCGCTGCAAGTCCGGCACCGTGACCATCGCCTACAACATTTACGATTCCAACGCCAACCCGGTCAACTACTTCTATTCCAACGACCTCCGGGTGGCCGCTACCCCGGGCTACGCCGGGCGCTTCAACGTGTTCATCGTGGTGACGGACGTGTACACCGGCGAGTGCCTGTCCCAGAATATCGGCTGGCACAACCTGGGCGGGGAGGCCGAGCCCACCGCCGAACCCACCGCGACGCCCACCGCCGAGCCCACCGCGACCCCCACCGCCGTGCCGCTGGTGGATGAGACAGACCCCAGCCTGTTCACCTACGCTGAGCACAACAATGACGCAACGATGATCATCACGGGCTTCGTGAACCAGACCGGCTATCCCACTGAGGTCACCTTCCCGAGGTATTCGCCCGAGGGGAAGCTGATCACCGAAATCCACCACACCGCCTTCGCGAACAAGACCGAGCTGCGGAGCGTTACCTTCCAGGACAATATCCGCACCATCGGCGACCGGGCTTTCGCCGGCTGCACCCTGCTGCGCGAGGTGAACCTTGCCGAGGGCCTGACCACCATCAAAGGCCTGGGCAACTACCAGCACGGCGCCTTCAACGGCTGCAGCAAGCTGACGTCCATCGTGATTCCCTCCACGGTTCAGACCATCGGGGACAACGCCTTCCGCGCCTGCAGCCAGCTCTCCAGCCTGACCATCCTGCCCAGCGACGATTACCAGCTGGATATCGGCGGCAGCGCCTTCTATGGAACGGCCCTCTCGGGCGACCTTTTCATCCCGGCCAAGGTCAAAAACATCAATGGCTGCGCCTTCTATGAAACGCCCATCTCCTCTGTGACGATCGAAGCCGGCCCCCTCCTGGTCACCCTCAGCAATCAGGTCTTCAAGGGCTGCGCCAACCTGACCAGCGCGGTGATCCCCGGCAATGTGGCCACCATCGGCGACGAGGATTTCCGCGACTGCACCATGCTGCGCGAGGTGACCCTGTCCGAGGGTCTGAAGACCATTGCGGGCTCAGACGGCAATACGCACGGCGCCTTCAACGGCTGCTCCAAGCTGACGGAAATCACGATCCCGTCCACCGTTGAGACCATAGGCCCCTGCGCCTTCTTCGGCTGCAGCCAGCTGGCGTCCCTGACCATCCTGCCCAGCGAGGATTACCAGGTGGATATCGGCGCCAGGGCCTTCTGGGCCACCCCCCTGTCCGGCGAGTTGGTGCTCCCGGCCAAGGTGAAGAGCATCGGCAGCAACGCCTTCCAGGGCACGGCGATTTCCTCCCTGACCATCGAGCCCGGCTCTTACCTGGACTCCATCAAGAGCCAGGCCTTCTGGAAGTGCGAGAACCTGACCAGCGTCACCATTCCGGGCAACGTCCTCACCATCTGCGACATGGCCTTCAAGGAGTGCATCCTGCTGCATGAAGTCAACCTTGCCGAGGGCCTGAACAAAATCGAGGGCAACAACACCAGCGGCCACGGCGCCTTCTACGGCTGCGGCAAGCTTGAGTCCGTCGCGATCCCGTCCACCGTCGAATCCATCGGCGACTATGCCTTCTACAACTGCAGCCAGCTGGCTTCCCTGACGATCGCGGAGAGCGAGGATCACCAGCTGTCCATCGGCAAGCGCGCCTTTGAGAACACCGCCCTCGCCGGCAGCCTGGTCCTGCCCGCCCGGGTGAAGCTCATCGACAACTACGCCTTCTACGGCACGAAGATCGCCTCCCTGACCATCAAGCCCGGCGCGTACCTGAAAGCCATCGGCTCCTATGCCTTCATGAAGTGCGAAAGCCTGAAGACGGCGGTCATCCCCGGCAATGTGGAGACCATCAACAACCAGGCCTTCTACGGCGACTGCCTCCTCTCCTCCCTGACCCTGAACGAGGGCCTCAAAAAGATCGTCGGCTCTTCCAGCAAACCGGGCGGCGCCTTCGCGGGCTGCGAGGCCCTGACCGGCGTGGTGATCCCTTCCACCGTCACCGAGATCCAGGGACACGCCTTCTGCGACTGCACCTCCCTGGCGACCCTGACTCTCCTGGACAGCGCCGACTATGAGCTTGAGATCGGCAAGAGCGCCTTTGAGAACACGGGCCTGACCAGCCTGGCCATTCCCGCCAGGGTCAAGACCATCAATTCCGCCGCCTTCTACACCACGCCCATGACCAGCCTGACCATCGCTCCCGGACGGTACCTGACCGAGATCGCCACCGATGCCTTCAGGGACTGCGCCAACCTGGTGTCGGCGGAGATCCCCGGCAATGTGGAGACCATCGGCGACATGGCCTTCAAGGGCTGCGTTTCCCTGACAGACCTCCGGCTGAACGAGGGGTTGAAGACCATCGGTGGCAGCACCTACAGCGGCCACGGCGCGTTCCACGGCTGCTCCAGGCTGAAGTCCGTGCGCATCCCGGCCTCCGTGACGGAAGTCAAGGGCTACGCCTTCAGCAGCTGCACTTCCCTGAGCAGCATTGTGTTCCTGGGCAGCGCCGACAGCGTGACCATCGGGCGGTACGCCTTCCAGAACTGCCCGGGCACGCCGACCTATATGCAGTAATTCATGCGGAAGTGACAGGGCCTGCGGCGCGCGCCGCCTTCCGGGCAAACCGGGACGGCGCGGCTGCGGGCTTTTTGCCTGCGCTGACAGGCGATTTGTAATCAATCCTTCATGAATTGCCGCTTGAAGATGGATGGGCAATATGCTAAAATCAAATTGTGAGAGGAATCACGCATTTTTTGCGACCCCCCAAGGAGGCAGCCATATGAAGAGACTGACCGCCCTGCTGCTGGCTTTGTCCCTGCTGCTGAGCCTCGCGCCCACTGTGGCCGAGGACGGCTTTGACCTGGACAGCCTGATGCGGGAAATTGAAACGGAGGAGCAGGCCAAGCGCTTTGTGCAAGCCTTAGCCCTCCTGCCCGAGGGAACGGCATTGTATTCCGACGACGCCCTCTCGTCGCTTTTCGGCACGCTCAACGCGGCCAGCCAGGCCTGGATCGTGGAGCGCACCCCGGCGGAGGACCCGGCGGACGACCTGCTGCTGGCGGCCGTGGCCGTGGAGGGCAGCGTGGAGCTGCTCTACTGTCTGGCAGGCGAAGCCGAGCCTTTGGCGGCGGAGGAGATCTGCGCGCCCGGCGAGGGCACCCTCGTGCCCGGCACGGAGGTCTGGCTGAAGGACGCGGACATCGAGCAGACGGGGCTTCCCGACGGCGTCCCGGACATCGACGAGGACGAGATCCCGGACTTCACGGACGAAATGCAGGAGGTGGAGCAGGACGAAAAGGCGGC